>CAZVSJ010000016.1:0-2599 GCA_964629755.1 uncultured Oscillospiraceae bacterium
CATTCACCCTTAGCCCTTAGTCCTTAGTCATATTTGATAGTTCCTGCACCGGCGCGCCGGGTCGACGCGCCCTACGGCGAGGGGCTTC
Source organism: uncultured Oscillospiraceae bacterium (assembly GCA_964629755.1). Taxonomy (GTDB): domain Bacteria; phylum Bacillota; class Clostridia; order Oscillospirales; family Oscillospiraceae; genus JAZOXB01. Next base: position 89 of record CAZVSJ010000016.1, read on the forward strand.
GACAGCCGTCTGTAGGGATGGGGCATGCCCCATCCGACCGCGCAGCGGCAGACGGAACAAACGAACAGGTTTGTACGCAGTCGGTAGTTCCACGGCGGAGGCATGCCTCCGCCCTACAGAGTTTTCATCATTCGCGCAGCGAACACCACACCTGTTCCTTATTCACTATTCACTATTCACCATTCACTATTCACCCTTAGTCCTTAGCCCTTAGCCCCATCCCATAGCAAACGCGTGCGGCGAGAACCCTCGCTGCACGCGTTTTTTCCTCCCTATACCCCTTCATTCAAAATAACCGTATCAAATCGCAACCGGCTCCATGCGCTTGAGCTGCAGCTGCAGCTTGTCCGCGATGAGCGCGATAAACTCCGAATTGGTCGGTTTCCCCTTGGTGTTCGACACCGTATAGCCGAAAAAGCGCTGCAAAGTCTCCAGATCGCCGCGGTCCCACGCGACCTCGATGGCATGACGGATCGCGCGTTCAACGCGCGAGGGCGTCGTTGCGAAGGTCTTGGCCACCTGCGGATAGAGCACCTTGGTGATGGCGTTGATGACCTCCATGTCGTTGACCGCGATGATGATCGCCTCGCGCAGGTACTGATACCCCTTGATGTGCGCCGGGACGCCGATCTCGTGGATCATCGACGTGACCATCGCCTCCACGTTCGCCTCTCTTGAGCGGACGTAGGGACTGCGCGGCGTCAGGCTGTCGCGCATTTCGTCCAGCCGCTCCAACACGGCGCGGCAGGAGCAGGGCTTGAGCAGCACATACTGCACGCCGAGGGAGACCAGCAGGTTTGAAACAAATTCCGTCATGAAATCGGCTAATACGAGCAGCATTGGCTTTTTCTCCAATGCGATCGCTGCTTTCAGGACTGCAACCCCATCAGCCTGCGGCAGCATCATGTCTACGACGAGGAACTCCGGCTTTACCTCACGCAGAAGTTCGATTGCGCGAATCCCGTCGTTTGCCGTTCCTACGACGGCGTACCGGTCGGACTGCTTGAGCACAGCGGCAAGATTTGCACTGTAATCTTCGCTGCTGTTTGCAAGCAGGACGCGATACATTTTATCCATAAACTCTCCTTCCTCCTCCGATTTGGACTGCGCATCTCAAAAACGTACTTTTAATTTATCATATCATTCGCCGTTTTGCAAGGTAAATAACGCCAAAATAACCAAATAATTTTCGACATTGGTCGACTATTTTGTCCAATTTGTCTATTTTTGTATATTCATGCGGCACGGTGGGTTTTTTTACAGGTGTTCGGCGAGCCAGCGCAGCGCGCAGAACGCGTACACCGCCGCGCCCGACGGCAGGGCGGTTTCGTCAAATTTCACCTTCGGGTGGTGCTGGGGCCAGCGGTAGCCCTGCTCCGGCTGGCCGGCGGCGAGGGCGAGCATCACGGACGGCACGGCTTGACTGACGTAGGCGAAGTCCTCCGACCCGGCGCTGCCGGACGCGCCGCCGCCCGCGGCGTTCAGCTCCGCGACGGTGAAGGCGCGCTCCGGACCGAGCAGTTCCTTGACATACCGCCCGGCGCAGGCCGCCAGGTCAGCGTCGTTGACGAGGGTGGGGCAGCCCGTGCCGAACGTGACGCTCGCCTCGGCGCGCAGCGCGGCGGCCATGCCCGCGGCGATGTCCGTCAGGCGCTCCTTGACGAAAGAGCGCGTCTGCTCGTTGAAGGTACGCAGCGTGCCGCCCAGCACGGCGCTGTCGGCGATGGCGTTGGAGGCCGTGCCGCCGTGCAGCGTGCCGACGGTCAGCACCGCCCGCTCGCCCATGGCCAGCTCCCGCGCGTTGATCTGCTCCAGCGCGAGCAGGATGTGCGCCGCGGCGGTCAGCGGGTCGACGCCGTTGTTCGGCATTGAGCCGTGGCATCCCCTGCCGCGCACGGTGATGTCGAAATAGTCCGCCGCCGGTGCGCTCACGCCCGGCGCGGAGACGATCGCCGTCCCCGGCGCGAAGGGCATCCCGGCCATCACATGGATCATTAGGGCCGCGTCCGGCTTCGGGTCTTCGAGCAGGCCGTCCGCGATCATATCGCTCGCGCCCTCGAACGTCTCCTCGGCGGGCTGGAACATCAGCTTGACCGTGCCGCACAGCTCGTCCTCGTGGGTTTTGAGCAGGCGCGCCGCGCCGAGCAGCATCGCCGTGTGCATATCGTGGCCGCAGGCGTGCATTTTGCCGCTCTGCGCGGCGAAGTCGACGCCCGATTCCTCCGCGATGGGCAGGGCGTCCATGTCCGCGCGCAGGAGGAAGACCGGGCCGGGGCGTTTGCCCCCGACGAGGGCGACCAGTCCGGCGCGGCCGCAGCGCCGCGGCGCAAGGCCGAGGGCGGAAAGCTCGTCCGAGACGATTTTTATCGTGTCTTCGATGTCAAAGCCGGTGCCGGCGCACCGGTGCAGGGCGCGGCGCAGGCGGGTGATCTCCGGCGCAAGCGCCCGCGCCTCATCCAGCAGTGTTTCGGATGTCAGCATAATAAGCCTCCTTGAGAGTGGGTAGGGAAT
>CAZVSJ010000016.1:2699-4789 GCA_964629755.1 uncultured Oscillospiraceae bacterium
GGGGCATGCCCCCGCCGGGGAACTACCGAATCTGTGCAAATCTGTTCGTTTCCTCCGTCTGCCGCTGCGCGGTCGGCACGCCGGGTCGGCGTGCCCTACGAATCGTCTATCGCACCCTCACCGTAGGGCGCGACGACCTCGGCGCGCCGCGTGCAGGAACCTTCGTTTTGGCTAAGGGCTAAGGACTAAGGGTGAATGACTGTGGTTTGCGCAAGCGCACGAATTATAAATCCGTTCGCGACAGCGAACACCTCAGTTATTCACTATTCACTCTTAGTCCTTAGTCTGACGTCGCCCGCATAGGCGCGTCAGGGATGCCGCGCGCTACAGCCCTCGAAGGGCACATTCACCATTCCCTTTTCCCCGTTCACGAATGAAATATTATATTATTGTATTATTATAGCGCGAAGGGCGGCGGTGCGCAAGCGGTTTTCTCCGCCGGGCGGCGCGTCCGGGCATCCGTGCCGCCGTTCTGTGCATTATTTTCTCTCACTTCCCGTGAAAAATCAGGAAAAGCCATACAGAACCGCAGAAAAAAGTTACCTTTTCCTGTTTTCCAAAAACCGCTCCGTGAAAAAGTAGAAAACTGTCACGCCGTTCTTGCGCAACGCGGAAAAAATTGTTACAATATTAGGTACCAAATTGGGCGTTCCGCTCTTTATTTTGGAATATTAAGGAGGACAAACAATGAAACACGCATTCAAAAAGACCCTGGCGATGCTTCTGGTACTCGTCATGGTCATCGGCCTGATCCCCTCCGTGTTCGCGGCGAAGGTCGCCCCGTTTACGGATGTCGATGAGTCCGACTGGTTTGCGCCGTATGTCAAGTATGTCTACGAGCACGAACCGCAGCTTATGAACGGCACCGCCGCTGACCGGTTTGAGCCGGAGGGTTACTGCACCCGCGCGATGGCGGCTGTGGTGATCTACCGTCTGGCTGACCCGGTCATCCCGTCCGTGAAGCCGTCCAGCTTCGTCGACCTGACCGAGGATTGGTACAAGAACGGCATCGCGTGGGCTGAGCAGCACGGCGTCGTCAACGGCGTCGGCGACAACCGCTTTGACCCGGACGGACTGGTCACGCGTGAGCAGCTCGTCACGATGCTCTGGCGCTATGCCGGCGAACCGAAGGTCGCGGAAAACTACCTCAAGGACTTCCCGGATGCCGACAAGATCGCCGCTTATGCGAAGGAAGCCTTCAACTGGGCCATCTCCATGAAGATCATCGGCGGCTCGGACGGCAAGCTCCTCCCCGGCGATAACGCCACCCGTGCGGAATTCGCAAAGATTATCACCGTCTTCGCCAAGGCGACCGCTCCCTGCGAGCACGTCTGGGACGAGGGCAAGGTCACCAAGGAGCCGACCTGCACCGAAAAGGGCGAGAAGGTCGTAACCTGCAAGCTCTGCGGCGCGACCAAGACCGTTGAGATCCCCGCCAAGGGCCACACCTGGGACGAGGGCAAGGTCACCACGGAAGCCACCTGCACCGAGAAGGGCGTCAAGACCTTCACCTGCACCGTCTGCGGCGAGACCAAGACCGAAGAGATCGCGGCGCTCGGCCACATCGACGAGAATAACGACGGCATCTGCGACCGCTGCGGCGAAAACCTCGGCACCGAACCCGTCGAGGGCAAGGTCGTCATCTACTATCCGAAGGATGGCAAGGTCATGACGACCGAATCCTACACCTACACCAACTCCAGCTCCGGCAAGACCAAAGACGAGCTGGCCGGCGCTGACGCCACCGTCACCGATGGCAAGGTCGTCACCGACGCTACCAACGCTGCCGAGTTTGAGATGGTCACCGTGGACGGCGTCACCACCTTCAAGACCGCCGACGGCAAGTACCTCTACGCCGACGGCACCAACGTCCGTCTGGTCGACACCGAGGACGACAACACCAAGTTCGTCATCGAGGAAGCCACCGACGGCGTCTACCTCCGCTGCGCGAACGCCACCTACCAGGGCAACGCACAGTACATCGAGGTCTACGGCGGCTACTTCACGGTCTTCGGCTTCGCTTCCGATAAAGCTGACATCTACACCTTCCAGCTCCTGCCCCTGAGCACCGCCACCCCCGATCCCGATCC
>CAZVSJ010000016.1:4889-28377 GCA_964629755.1 uncultured Oscillospiraceae bacterium
ACATCTACACCTTCCAGCTCCTGCCCCTGAGCACCGCCACCCCCGATCCCGATCCCGATCCTGATCCCGAACCCATTCCCGTGCCGGAAGGCTATGCCGCGATCTATAATCCCGCAAACGGCGTAGTCATGACAACAGAGGTAAGCGTCTACACCGGCTCCAGCGGTACGAAGGATCAGCTTAAGCCCGCATCGGCGACGCTGGCCGACGGCAAGCTGACCACCACTGCCGAGAATGTTGCGCTTTTCAAAATCGAGACGGTCGATGGCGTTACGACCTTCAAGACTGCCGACGGCAAGTACCTCTACGCCGACGGCACGAACGTGCGCCTGGTAGATACCGAGAGCGAGTATACCAACTTCGTTCTTGAGAAAGCCACCGACGGTTGCTTCATCAAGTGCGAAACCGCACAGTATAACGGTAATGCGCAGTACATCGAGTACTATGCGTCGAAGGAAGTTTTCAGCGTCTTCGGCATGGGCAGCGATACAACGCTCTACACCTTCGCATTCTACGAGATCGACAAGGGTGAGACCCCCGATCCCGAGCCCGATCCCGAACCCTCCTACATCTCCGTTCCCTCCACCAAGCGCGAGGGTGCGACGATCCCCACCTACGTCACCCTGCCGGAAACCTATGACGGGACCAAGACCTATCCGCTGGTCGTCATGCTTCACGGCCACGGCGGAAACCACAACGAGTGGGGCGGCTATGACACCATCTCCAACACCCTGGCGGCCAAGGGCTTCCTCGTCGTCACGCTGGACTTCCCCGGCTGCGGCGCGAGCACCGAGGACTTCACCCTCAACACCATGACCAACATGAAGGCCGATGTGCTGGACGTCATCAACTACGTCGTCGACAACTACGCCGTTGACAAGGCGAAGATCGGCGGCTTCGGCTACTCCATGGGCGGCCGCATCCTGCTTGAGATGACCGCCGAGAATATGTTCTCCTTCACCACCCTCGAGCTGGTCGCTCCCGCCGAGGATCTCGACGATCTCAAGAACCTGTTCTGCGACGAAGCCAAGGGCGTGACCTATGATACGCTCAGAGCCACCGCGTTTGAGAACGGCTACGCCGAGTTCACCACCATCTACGGCCAGAAGCAGAAGCTGAGCAAGGAATGGTTCGCCGATCTGGAGAAGTACACGGAAAGCGACATCGTCGAGCAGGCCGCCGCCAAGTACGAGGGCAACACTCTCGTCATCTGGGCGACCAATGACGAAGCCGTCAGCCCGTCCGTCTCCGCGCACGTTGCCGACGTGCTCAACGCCGCCACCGTCAACACCTACGCCGAGGGCCACTCCTACAGCTTCTACGGCGAAGATCTCTACACCGTCAACACGGTCAACAGAGCCTGCGTCAGCTACTTCGTCAACGAGCTGCAGACCGAGAAGACCGGCCTCAACGGCTATGTCCGCTCCATCACCGACGACGGCAAGCTCGTCCTGACCGTCAAGGCCGCTGACATCGAAGGCCTCAAGAACGGCGACACTCTCACCTTTGCCCTTGGCGGCAAGACGTTCGTCACCGTCTACGGCAACACGGAGGGCGAGACCCTCGTCGCTGCTGCCGAAAGCGGCAACCTGGTTCTGTCCCTGCCCGAGGCCGACCTCGTCACCACGAACGGCTTTGCCACCAAGACGGTCAACGAGACCACCGGCGCCACCGAGTGGTACTACGCCGACGGCACAGTGATCCCGATGACCGTCAGCGTCGAGGTCAACCCCTACATTCCTCCCGTTGAGAACTACGGCCTCGCCGCCGAACTGAAGGACGGCGACAAGGTCATCATCTACAACACCGGCCGCGGCAAGGCCATCAAGAACGAGACCGACAGAGACTGGTATCTGCTCGCGGAGCCGGTCACTCCCGCCGACGGAACGATCTCGACGGCCGACACCACCATCGTCTGGACTGCCACGAAGAACGAGGACGGCACCTTCACCTTCACCAACGGTGAAAACGCCATCACCGCATGGCTCTCTGTGAACGACAAGGGCTCTTTTGTTGAGCTGACGAATGACGCCACCCACGAGGGTGCCGATACGAAGTGGAATGTTGCGGTCTGCAACGCCGAAAACCACACCTACTTCATTTCCAGCTCTACCATTACCAACGGTTATATTGAGTGCTACCCGAAGAAGAGCGTGGATAAGATCACGGGCTTTACAACAGACAAGCCTGTCGAGGGCGACTTCAGCTTCCAGTTCTATGTCCTGGGCGCTAAGCCCGCACACGTCCACACCTGGGACGAGGGCGTAGTCACCAAGGAAGCCACCTGCACCGAGGACGGCGTCAAGACCTACACCTGCACCGATCCTGACTGCGGCGCGACCAAGACCGAGGTCATCAAAGCTCTGGGCCACATCGATAAAGACCCCGCGGACGGCAAGTGCGACCGCTGCGGCGCCGACATGGCTCCCGCGACCACGAGCAGCTTCGTGAAGGTCACGACGGCTCCCACAGATTGGAGCGGCACCTACCTGATCGTCTACGAGAGCAGCGAGACCGAAGCCCTTGTGTTTAACGGCAAGGACGAGGTGAAAGGCTATGTTGCCGCGACGATTGACGGCGGCAAGATCACGGCCACCACCGAGCTGAATGCAGTCACGGTCGTTGTCGAAGCTGTTGAAGGCGGCTATACCATTAAGGTTGGCGGGCAGTACATGTACGGCAAGAGTTCAAATGGACTGTATTTTAGTGACAATGCAGCCACCGCTGCCGTGAATACCTTTGCGATGGACACCGACGGTGTTCTGATCACCAGTAGCACCTCCGTGTTCCGCTTTAATGCGTCCAGCAACCAGATGAGATTCCGCTATTACAAGAGCTCCTCTTACACCGGTCAGAAGCCCGTGCAGCTCTATAAGCTGACGGAAGGCTAAGCAAAAACACCGGGAGCCGCCCAAATGGGCGGCTCCCATTTTTTGTTTGCATTGCCCGTTTCCGCACCCGCTCCGCAGGGGGCGGATATGATTGGCGGCTGTAGGGGCGGATATCATCCACCCGCGTGCAGGCAACTTCGATAGAACCCGTAGGGGACGCCGTCCCCGGCGTCCCGCATGCAGGCACTTCCGACTTGACTAAGGGCTAAGAACTAAGCGTGAATGACTGTGGTGTGCGCAAGGCGCACGGATTGAAATTAGATTGCCACGTCGGGCTTGCGCCCTCCTCGCAATGACATAAACGCCACCCCATTTGTCATTGCGAGGGCGCTTGCGCCCGTGGCAATCTCGTGCAAGAACTACCGACTTTGTACAAACCCGTTCGTTACCACCGTCCGCCGCTTACGCGGAACGGATGGGGCATGCCCCATCCCTACGATCCGTCTATCGTAATCCCTCTGTAGGGCGGGGGCATGCCCCCGCCGCGTGCAGGAACTACCAAACTCGTACAAACTTATTCGTCTGCGCCGTCCGCCGCTTACGCGGTCGGCACGCCGAGGTCGTCGTGCCCTACGAACCGTCGAACGCACTCTCGCCGTAGGGCGCGACCACCGGGCGCGCCGTAATTTCCAATCTGTTCGCGCGAGCGAACACCACACCTGTTCTCTATTCACTATTCACAATTCACTGTTCACTATTTCGACTTAGTTTGCCACGTCGGGCTTACGCCCTCCTCGCAATGACATGACAGGTGACCCCATCCCTACAGCCGTCTATCGTGCCTGCACGCAGGCGGCTCTGAAACGATCCTCCTACCCGCCCATGCACGTCCGGCGGAGCAGGCGCACGGTCAGCTCCCACAGCGTCAGCCGCTCGACCGCCGCCGACGCGATGATCGGGATCTCGGCCAGCACCCGCCCGTCGGCCTCGATGGTCATCGTGCCGAGCTCCTGCCCGGCGGCGACCGGCGCGGTCACCTCCCCGGCCACCGTGACCGACTTCGTCACCCGCGGCAGCTCGCCCTTGCCGACCAGAATGGGCGACGACGCCTGCAAAACGGGCGTCACCAGCTCCTGCACCCCCAGCTTCACCCGCACGGGCGCCAGCGGCTCCGGCGTCTCGGCGCTCACGAGGGCATAATTCGCAAAGCCGTAGTCCAGCAGCGCCTTGGCCGACTGGAACCGGTCGGCGGAGCTGTCGCAGTGCAGCACGACCGCGATCAGCTCGATGCCGTCGCGCTCGGCCGAGGCCGACAGGCAGTGCCCGGCCGCCTTCGTATAGCCCGTTTTCAGCCCCGTTGTGCCGTTGTAAAACCGCACGAGCTTATTCGTGTTCGACAGGCCGAACTGCCCGCCGCGCACGGTGTCCATCCAGATGGTCGTGTATTTTTTGATCTCCTCATGCTTCAAAAGCTCCCGCGACATGACCGCGATGTCATAGGCGCTCGTCAGATGCTCCGCCGCGTTCGGATCGTCGTCGAGGCCGGTGCAGTTGACGAAATGGGTGTCCTGCATCCCCAGCTCCGCGGCGCGCTGGTTCATCAGCTCCACGAAGGCCGCCTCGCTCCCGGCGATGTGCTCGGCCAGCGCGGTGGCGCAGTCGTTGGCGGAGCTGACGACGACGGATTTGAGCATTTCGTCCATGCTCATCTGCTCGCCGACCTCCAGATAGACCTGACTGCCGCCCTTGCCCGCCGCCGCCTCGGACGCCGTGACCATGTCGTCCCACGAGATGCGCCCGCTCTCCAGCGCTTCCATGACCAAAAGCAGGGTCATCACCTTCGTCACCGAGGCCGGTGCGAGCTTTTCGTGGGCGTTTTTCTCGAAGAGCACCGTCCCGGTCGCCGCGTCCATCAAAATCGCCGACGGCGCGGCCACCTCCACACCCTCGGCCCGCGCCGCGGGCAGGCCGCACGCCGCGAGCGCAAAGGCCAAAATGATCGCCAAAATCCGTTGCTTCATAAAAAATCCCCTCCGCTTCATCGCAGTACAAGCGTATGAGGCGGAGGGGATCTTTATGTTTTCAGCGCAGGAATTTTTTGGCGGCGCGGGCGAACGCGGCCTCGTTGTCCGCACCCGCGACCTCGACCTGCAAAGGTTGGGTGAAGTTGATGGTGAACATTTCCATAAAGCTCTTGGCGTTGACCGTGCGGTCGCCGTCGAGCACCTGCACGGCATAGGGCTGCAGCGTCGCCAGCCCGACGAACTCCCGGACATCGCCAAGGGAGTCGAAATGTACTGTCATGTTGATTCTCCGTTTCGATGATTCACGATTTCCCGGACGGGGAAAATAGGGTCTGTACTTTTTCGGTAAAGACTGCTACAATAGAACTGTACCGTATTATACTGTTGAATTGCACAAAAAATCAATGCACTTTTTGTGCAATCTTTCAAAACTTCTAACCCACCTTTTTGGAGAAAATGTATGAAATTCCATTGTTTTACCCTCGGCTGCAAGGTCAACCAGTATGAAACGCAGGCGATGGAGCGGCGGCTTGTCGCGTTAGGCAATACGCCTGCGCCGGAAAACGAGGCCGACGCCCTGATCGTCAACACCTGCACGGTCACCGCCGTGGCTGACCGCAAAAACCGCACCCTCATCCACCGCCTGCGCCGCGAGCACCCGGAGGCCGTCCTCGGCGTGTGCGGCTGCTACGCGCAGGTCAGCACCGAAGACGTCGCCGCCATGGGCGTGGACGTCGTCTCCGGCAGCGGCGGCCGGGACGAATTCGTCCAGCTTCTGTTGCAGGCCTGCCGGGAGCGCGGGAGCGAGCCCGTCGTCGCGGTGGACGCCGCCCTGAAGCGCCGCGACTTCGAGCGTCTGCCCGCCGGCGGCCTGCGCGAGCGCACCCGCGCCATGCTCAAGGTGCAGGACGGCTGCAACAATTTCTGCACCTACTGCATCATCCCCTACGCCCGCGGGCCGGTGCGCTCGCTGCCGCTTGCCGAGGCCGTCGCGCAGGCGAGGGCGCTGGCGGAAGCCGGCTACCGCGAGATCGTCGTCACGGGCATCGAGATCGCCTCGTGGGGCTGGGATCTGCGCGACGGCAGCGGCTTTGCCGACCTCGCCGAGGCGCTGTGCCGCGCCGTGCCCGAAACGCGCGTCCGCCTCGGCTCGCTGGAGCCGCGCGTGGTGGACGAGGCGTTCTGCCGCCGCCTTGCCGCCTGCCCGAACCTCTGCCCGCAGTTCCACCTGAGCCTGCAAAGCGGCAGCGACACCGTCCTCAAGCGGATGCACCGCAAGTACGATTCCGCGCGGTTTTTTGAGAGCGTGACCCTGCTGCGCAAGTTTTTCCCCGGCTGCGCCGTCACGACCGACCTGATCGTCGGCTTCCCCGGCGAGACGGAGGAGGAATTTGCCGCGTCGGTCGCGTTCGCCGAACAATGCGGCTTCGCCGCGATGCACATCTTCCCCTATTCCCGCCGCGCGGGCACGCCCGCCGACGCGATGGACGGTCAGATCCCCAAGGCGGTCAAGGCCGAGCGCGCCGCGCGTGCTGGGCAGACCGCCGCGCGCCTGCGCGAGACGTTTGACCGCGCCCTCGTCGGCACGGTGCAGGAGGTGCTCTTTGAGCAGCGCGAGGGCGAATACTTCACCGGCCACGCGCCGAGCGGCGTCAAGGTCTGCGTCCGGGAGGAAATGGCGCAGAACGAGCTGCGCAGCGTGCGCATCGACGCCGTGCTGCCCGACGGCGTCCTCGGCACGCCGCTGTGACGGATATTCTTCCACCGGCTCCCGCGGCCGTTCCGGAGAAAAATGAATAAAAATTTTAATACTTGAGACTTTTACTGAATATTGTGAATATTCCTCTTTTTCTACATAAAAAAGTTGCAAAATCGCTCCCATTGTGGTATACTGTAAGAAAGCGTTTTCAACAATTCTCTGAGAATGAGGGGATATTATCATGTCGATCAGCGTCAAAAGCGAGATCCGTCCGCTGAAAAAAGTGCTTTTGCAGCGCCCGGGCAGCGAGCTTGAGCAGCTCGTGCCGAACTCCCTGCAGCAGCTCCTGTTTGACGACATTCCCTACCTGCAGGGCGCGCAGGCCGAGCACGACTGCTTCGCCCGCACCCTGCGCGAGCACGGCGTCGAGGTCGTCTACCTGACGGATCTGGCCGCCGAGACCCTCGGCCGCAGCAAGGCGCTGCAGGAGAAGTTCGTCGCGGACTTCATTCTGCGCAGCGGCTACGTCGCCAGCAGCTACCGCGAGGCGCTGACCGAGGTGCTTTTGGCCTCGCGCGACGCCCGCGAGCTGGTCTGCAAGACGATGACGGGCGTGCGCTTTGACGAGCTGCCCATGCACGGCAGCACGTCGCTGGCCTCCCTACGCAGCGACCGGACGCACTTCGTCCTCGACCCGATCCCGAACCTCTATTTCACGCGCGACCCCTTCGCGTCCATCGGGCGCGGCGTGTCGCTGCACCGGATGTACTCCGTCACGCGCAACCGCGAGACGATCTACAGCGACTATATCCTGCACTATCACCCCGATTACGCCGGAAAAGTGCCGTTTTACTACACGCCCGACGAGCCGTTCAGCCTCGAGGGCGGCGACATCCTGAACCTCAGTGCCGACACCATCGCCGTCGGCATCTCGCAGCGCACCATGCCGGAGGCGGTCGAGCGCCTGGCGGGCAACATCTTCCGCGACGAAGCGGCGCAGATCCGCCGCGTGCTGGCGCTGGACATCCCCAGCCGCCGCGCGTTCATGCACCTGGACACCGTGCTGACGCAGGTCGACTGCGACAAATTCCTCATCCACCCGTCGATCCTCGAATCGCTGCAGATCTTCGAGCTGACGCCCGCCGCGCGCGGCGGCGTGACGGTGCGCCGTCTGGACGAGCCGATCGAGAAGGTGCTTGCCGCGGCGACCGGCGTTGAGCGCGTGGAGCTTTTGCGCTGCGGCGGCGGCGACCAGATCGCGGCGCAGCGCGAGCAGTGGAACGACGGCTCGAACGCGCTGTGCATCCGGCCGGGCGTGGTCGTGGCCTACGACCGCAACTATGTGACCAACGCGCTGCTGGAGGAGAGCGGCGTGACGGTGCTGAAAATTCCGAGCGGCGAGCTCAGCCGCGGCCGCGGCGGCCCGCGCTGCATGAGTATGCCCCTGATCCGGGAATAAGAGAGAAAAAATCAGAGCGGGACAACCCCCGCTCTGATTTTTTGATTTCGGTAGAATCCGTAGGGGACGCCGTCCCCGGCGTCCCGCGTGCAGGAACTACCGTGTTGACTAAGGGTTAAGGACTAAGGGTGAATGACTGTGGTGTTCGCTGCCGCGAACGGATTTGAATTGAGATTGCCACGGCTTGCGAAGCAAGCCGTGGCAATCTCGTGCAGGAAGTACCGACTCCGTACAAGCCCGTTCGTCTGTCGCAGCCGCGCGTTTTACGGCTCCGGCGGCATAAAAATGGGCAGTGCAGGCAGTTTCGATAGAATCCGTAGGGGACGCCGTCCCCGGCGTCCCGTGTGCAGGAACTACCAAATCCGTACAAATCTGTTCGTCTCCACTGTCTGCCGCTTCGCGGAACGGCACGCCGGGTCGGCGTTCCCTACGATCCGTCTATCGTAGTTGCTCCGTAGGGCGCGACCACCGGGCGCGCCGGTGCAGGCACTACCAAATCTGTATAAACCTGTTCGTCTGCACCGTTTGCGCGTTTCACGGCTCCGGCGGCATAAAAATGGGCAGCTTGGGCGCGGCGAAGGAGAACACGACCAAAAATACACCGTAAAATATCACGGCCATGAGCAAAACGCCGCTCCAACGCTGTGCGCGTCCGCTGCGCCATAGCGCATAGGCGAGGGCGAAGCCGCCCGCCATCGTCAGAACGTACAGCCCGATGTCGAGCCACAGCCCCTCGACGCCGAAGCCGCTCGCAAGCGTGTAATACGCGCCGAGCAGCGCCGCCGGCATCGCAAGGCTCGCCGCGAAAAAGCCGCTCCACAGGCGGTTTTTGTCCTTCGTGCGCCGCGACAGCACGAAGGCCGCGGCCAGCGTCGGATAGTACAGCAGCTTCAGATGCTCCCAGACGCTCTCGTTGACGGGCGAGATCAGCGCCGTCAGCGGGTGCGGCACGGCGGCATAGAGAAAATGCAGCGCGCTGCCGCCGAGCGCCGCCGCCAAAAACGCCAGGAAAAAAGCCAGCCTTTCGTTTTTCAAAAAAACACCCCTCCGAAAGCATACGCCCTCGGAGGGGTGAAAATTTGCCGAAATCTTCCCGCACGGGCAAAACGGCAGCCGGGAATTATTCTCCCAGCTCCAGCTCGGCGACGACGGCGGCGCAGCGCGGGCAGAGGCCGTCGGCGTTGGCCTTCGTCGAGTGCATCCAGCAGCGCGGGCACTTGACGCCCTCGGCGTTGCGCACCTCGATCATCATACCGCTGAAGCTCTCGCCGTGGGCGCAGACGCTGCCGTCGAGCGGCTTTTCGCTCTCGAGCAGCACGTCAGACACGATAAACAGCTCCGCAAGGTTCATTTCCTTGACCGTTTCGAGGCAGGTCTTGGCGGCGTCGTCCGTCGGGTACAGGGCGACGTGCGCCTCGAGCGCCTTGCCGATGCGCTTGTCGGCGCGGGCGGTCTCCAAAACGCCGTTGACGTCGCTGCGCAGGGCGATGAGAACGTCCCACTTCGCCATCTCGGCGTCGCTTAACGCGTATTCCTCGTAGGGCTTGGCCATCTCGTTGAGGACGATGTTGCGGGTGTCGTCGCCGTCGCGGTGCGGCATCGCCTGCCAGATCTCGTCGCAGGTGAAGGGCAGGATGGGCGCGTACAGCTTCGCCATCGCGTCTACGATGAGGAACAGGGCGGTCTGGGCGCTGCGGCGCTTGAGGCCGTTGCGCGCTTCGCAGTAGAGGCGGTCCTTGAGGATGTCGAGGTAGAAATTCGACAGCTCGACCACGCAGAAATCGTTGATCGCGTGGGTCAGGACGTGGAATTCGTAGTTGTCGTAGGCTTCAAAGCCGGTGCGGATCAAGCTGTTCAGCTTCGTGACCGCCCAGCGGTCAAGCTCGAGCATCTGGTCGGGCTTGACGAGGTCGTTGGCGTCGAAGCCGTCGAGGTTGCCGAGGCAGTAACGGGCGGTGTTGCGGAATTTCAGGTAGCTCTGCGAGAGTTGCTTGAAGATCTCCTTCGAGCAGCGCACGTCCGCGCGGTAGTCCGCCGACGCCGCCCACAGGCGCACGATGTCCGCGCCGAAGTCGCGGATGAGATCGGCCGGGTCGACGCCGTTGCCGAGGGACTTGTGCATGGCCTTGCCCTCGCCGTCGACTGTCCAGCCGTGGGTCAGGCACTTGGCGAAGGGAGCGCCCTGACCGAGTGCGCCGACGCTCGTGAGCAGGCTCGACTGGAACCAGCCGCGGTACTGATCCGCGCCCTCGAGGTACATCGTCGACGGCCACAGGTCGGGATGCTCGCGGCGCAGGGACGCGATGTGGGTCGAGCCGGAGTCGAACCAGCCGTCAAGGGTGTCCGTCTCCTTGTCGAAGGCGGTGCCGCCGCAGTGCGGGCAGGTCAGCCCCTCGGGGATCAGCTCCATGGCGTCCTTGGCGAACCAGATGTTCGAGCCGTGCTCGTCAAAGAGCTTGGAAATATGCTCGATCGTCTCGGGCGTGCAGACGGGCTTGCCGCAGTCCTTGCAGTAGAACACGGGGATCGGCAGACCCCAGCGGCGCTGGCGCGAGATGCACCAGTCGGCGCGGTCGCGGATCATGGCGACCATGCGGTCCTTGCCCCACGCGGGCAGCCACTGGACGTTCTCGCACGCGGCGACGGCCTCGTCCTTGAACGACTCGACGGAGCAGAACCACTGCGGCGTGGCGCGGAAGATGATCGGGCTCTTGCAGCGCCAGCAGTGCGGGTAGCTGTGGGTAAAGACCTCGGAGGCGAACAGCGCGCCGGACTCCTTCAGGTCAACGACGATCTGCTCGTTGGACACGTCATAGCGCATCCCGGCGTACTTGCCGGCGTCCTTGGTCTGGATGCCGCGGTCATCGACGGGGACGATGAGGTCGATCTTGTAGCGGCGGCAGGTCTGATAGTCGTCGGCGCCGAAGCCGGGGGCGGTGTGGACGCAGCCGGTGCCGGAGTCCATCGTGACATAGTCGGCGCAGACGAGCAGGGAATCGCGGTCCAGGAACGGGTGCTGCGCGGTCATATACTCGAAGAACTTGCCCTCATGGCGCTCGATCACCTCATATTCCGCGATGCCGCCGGCCTGCATGGTCTTTTCCAGCAGCGCCTCGGCGACGATATAGCGCTCGCCGTTCTTCGCGTCGACGAGGACGTAGGTCTCGTTGGCGTTCAGGGCGATGGCGAGGTTGCCGGGCAGGGTCCACGGGGTCGTCGTCCAGATGACGACGTAGGTGTTGGCGGTGTCCAGCTTGCCCTGCGTGTCCTTGAGGGCGAATTTGACGTAGATGGAGGTGCAGGGATCGTCCTGATACTCGATCTCGGCCTCGGCCAGCGCGGTCTCGTCCTTCGGGCACCAGTAGACGGGCTTCAGGCCCTTGTAGATATAGCCCTTGCGGTACATCTCACCGAAGACCTTGACCTCCTCGGCCTCGAAATGCTTATCCATCGTGCGGTAGGGGTGCGCCCAGTCGCCGATGACGCCGAGGCGGCGGAAGCCGGCCATCTGCCGCTGGATGAAGTCCTCGGCGAAGGCCTCGCAGGCGGAGCGGAACTCGGTCACGGGCATGGTCTTGTGGTTGAGCTTGTTTTTCTTGATGATGGCGGACTCGATGGGCATACCGTGGTTGTCCCAGCCGGGCGTGAAGGGGGTATAGTAGCCGCGCATGGCGTAGGAGCGGACGATGAAGTCCTTTAACGTCTTGTTGAGGGCGTGGCCCATGTGGATGTCGCCGTTGGAGAAGGGAGGGCCGTCGTGCAGGATGAAGGCGGGCTTATCCTTGTTCTTTTCGAGCAGGAGGGAATAGACATCGATCTTGTTCCAGTGCTCGAGCATGGGCGGTTCCCGCGTGGGCAGACCCGCACGCATGGGAAAATCGGTCTTGGGCGTGATGATGGTGTTTTTGTAATCCATAAGATCCTCCATGAGAATTGATTTTTCTGAATCCGTAGGGGCGGCGTTCCGCCGCCCGGTGCAGGAATTTCGATAGAATCCGTAGGGCGCGACCACTCGGCGCGCCGGTGCAGGAACTTTCGTATTGACTAAGAGCTAAGGGCTAAGGGTGAATGACTGTGGTGTTCGCTTACGCGAACGTGTTCTAAAGCGCGTCAGGGATGCCGCGCGCTACAGCCGCGAAGGGCGCATTCACTATTCCCTGAAAAAAACCGCCTCTGTCTCATCAAGAGACAGAGGCGTGCTCTGCGGTACCACTCTTGTTCCCCCTCCGCGTGCGGACGGGGGCACTCAATTGCGCGATAACGGGCGCAGGCCGTCCCGCCCTACTTTTTGGGAACGTCCCAAGTTCAGGCGGGGTGCTACGGGGTGATATTCACGCATTGCCGCGGCTGCCTTGCACCAAACGGCAGCTCTCTGGACGCGGCGGACGCGCTACTCGTCCCCATCGACGCATCATGATATTGTTCTGAAAATTCCGGAATTTCCGGAGATCATTTGCCCTTCTGGTCGTTATTTCTGCCGAATTTCAGTTCGTTAAAAAGCTTCTGCTTGGCGGGCGACAGCTCGCCGTGGGTGAGCGTGTCGTTTCTGGTGTCGCGCTTTTCCTCGGCGGGCGCGGCGGCCGTGCCGAGGCTCTCCTCGATG
Source organism: uncultured Oscillospiraceae bacterium (assembly GCA_964629755.1). Lineage (GTDB taxonomy): Bacteria > Bacillota > Clostridia > Oscillospirales > Oscillospiraceae > JAZOXB01. Next base: position 17,506 of record CAZVSJ010000016.1, read on the forward strand.
CGCATACCGATCTCCTCGATGAGCGCGTCGGCCTTTTCCTGCGTGGTCGGCTCGGACGGCTCCTTGTCGAAATCAAAGGCGCGCTTCGGCTCGGCCTGGGCGGTCTTGCCGTAGGGCTTGGCCTCCGGCTCGGCCGGACGGGCGGGCAGCTCCTTTTTGCGCAGCTCGTCCATCAGCTCAAGCTGGCGGCGCAGGCGCTTTTCCATGCCGTCGAGGAACTGCGCGGTGGCGTTCTGCGCGGCGAGCAGGCGCTCGTGCTCCTCGCCGACGAGGACGTCGACATTCTGCGCCTTGGCGGCGGCGGTCTCCTCGGCGTCGTGGAGCATTTTGGCGCACTTTTTCTCCGCCTCGGCGACCATCTGGTCGCAGGTCTTCTGCGCGGCGAGGATGGCGTTCTGCATGGACGCCTCGTGCTTGCGGTATTCCTCCAGCTTCTCCACGAGGATGCGCATCTTGCTCTTGAGGACGGAATTCTCCTTGTAGAGCGTGATATAATCCTCGGTCAGCGGCTCCAGAAAATCGTCGACGGAGTCCATATCATACCCGCCGAACAAAGCCTTTTCAAAGCTGGTCTCCTGAATTTGTTGCGGTGTCAGCATTTCTATCTACTCCTTCGCGTCCGCGCTCAGAAGCGCATTCCGCTGGATTCCAGTTCCTCGACGAGGTCGCCGACGACGCCGACGTTGTACGGTGTGATGAGGTAGGTCGAGATGGCGACCTTCTTGATCTTGCCGTCGAGGGCGTAGGCGCAGCCGGACAGGAAGTCCACCAGGCGGCGCGCGACGTCCTTGTTGGTCGATTCGAGGTTGAGCACGACGGCCTGCTTGTCGCGCAGGTGGTCGGCGATCTCGGACGCCTGATCGAAGCGGTCGGGCTTGACCAGCACGACCTGCAGCTGGGTCGTCGCGTTGATATTCACGACGCGGCCGGCGTTGCCGGTGCCGACGGTGCGCGCGGGCTCCGCGGCGCTCTTGCCGTAGCCGCGGCGGGGCGCGGGTGCGGGCGCGGGCTCATCGGCCAGCTCGTCCTCGTCGTCGTAATCGTCAAAATCATCTTCCTGATCGGAATAGGGGTGGGTCAGCTTTCTGATTTCATCCATCAGTCCCATAGGTACAATCCTCCGTTATATCTTATGTCATTTCGGAAGCCCATTGGCATCGGGCGTCCCTCCATAGTAGCGTGCGCCAAAAATGGCAGTGCCGACGCGGACCATCGTACTGCCGCAGGCGATGGCGTCCTCAAAATCGTCCGTCATGCCCATCGACAAAATGTCCATACGGATATTATGCTGTTTTTTTGCGATTATGTCAACAGCTATTCTTTGGATTTCTTCAAAAAATCTGCGATTATCGCCGGAATTTTTGCTGACGGGCGGAATTGCCATCAGTCCGCGCAGGCGGCAGTGGGGAAAAGCGTCCATTTCCGCCGCGATCAGGGGCGTTTCCTCCGGGGTGAAGCCGGACTTGCTCTCCTCGCCGCCGACGTTGACCTCGAGCAGGATGTCCTGCACGATGCCCTGCCGGGCGGCCTCCTTCTCGATGCACTGCAAAAGCGGCAGGCGGTCGACGGACTGGATCAGCTCCACCTTTCCCACGACCTGCTTTACCTTGTTGGTCTGCAAATGGCCGATAAAATGCACCGGCGCGCCGTCATAGGCGTGCTCCGCGCTCTTTTGCACCAGCTCCTGCACGCGGTTTTCCCCGCAGCAGTCGACGCCCGCGGCCACGGCCTCGCGCACCCGCGAAGCGTCGTTCATCTTGGTCGCGGCGCAGAGCAAAATCTCCTTCGGGTCGCGCCCGGCCCGGCGCGCCGCCTCGTCCATCCTCGCGCGGATGGCCGCGATATTTTCCGCGATCATTCCATCACCTTCCCATCTTCAATGTCGTCCGAGGTCAGAATCAGCTCGTCGCCCGGCCAGAGATTGTCCGTGTCGCTGTTGTCCCAGCGCACAAGATAGTCGCTGCCGTACTCATAGACGATCTCGACCTCTTTCCAGTCAGCTCGGGCGCTCTCCAAAATATAGACGCCCGTCTCGCCGTTTACATAATATATCGCTGTCTTCGGCACGCGCAGCCCCTCGTAGGTGTCGAACACGATGTCGACGGTCTGGCGGCGCAGGGCGGTCACGTTTTGCAGCATCCGCTCGCAGGACAAAACGAGCAGGCATTTGCCGTCCTCCGGCGTGCCGACGCGCTCAACGCGCATCCGCAAGCCCTGCAGGGAGCTGTCGGCGAAGTTGACCGTCAGGCGGTCGCCCTCTTCACACTTGGCCGCCTGCTGTTCGGGCAGGACGGCGGCAAAGTACCATTTTTGCCCCTTGACGAGCCTGCCGATGGCGTTGTTGGGATCGCTGTAGGCCGTCTCGTCGAGGTTCAAAAGATCCTCGGCGGTCATGGTCTCCAGCCGTTCCGGCGTCAGCACGGTCTCCAGCCCGTCCGTCCGCTCGGAGAAGTAGCCGGACTCGGCGACGGTGATGGCCGTCGCACCGGTGGACGTCTGCGCCGAGAGGGCGTCGATGCGGCGGTCGATCTCGGTGATGCGCTGGCGGATCAGAGCGGCGTCGTCGCCGGAGACGCTGCGCCGCAGGACGAGCGGCTGCAGATCGGCGGCGGTGGAGCGCATCGCGCCGAAGCGCTGCTGGGCGGTCTGCGCCGAGAGGGTGACGATCCTGTCGGAGATCTCGGCGTCGAGGGCGGGGGCGTTGCTGCTGTCGGAGCCGGCGGCGGCGACGGCAAGCTGCTCCCGCTGGCGCTTGAGCGAGACCAGCTCCTCGCGGTTTTCGCGGGCGGAGCCGGACTGGTAGCCCGTCGCGACGCGCTGGCCGCTGCCGACGCGCTCGCCCTCGGTCAGCTCGCTGACGACGATGGGCGAGGCGCTGACGAGCACCTCCTCGGAACGCACCACAAAGCCGGAAACGGTCACCCCGTCGCCGACTTCGCAGTAGACCGCCGTCTCCAGGGCGTAGCCGCTGCCGGAGCTTTGCAGCACCGAAAACAGCACATACGCCGCGATGACGACCGCCAGCAGTATGGAAATGAGCTTTAAGTAGAATTCGCCCTGCTTTCTCATGGCATCTCCTTTGGTTGTGCGCAGGACGAGCTGACCCTTACAGGGGGAAGCGCACGGGCTGCAGCGGCACGAGGGTGGAGATCGCGTGCTTGTAGATCATCTGCTGCTTGCCCTCGGAGCTGAGGACGACGATAAAGCTGTCAAATCCGGTGACGATGCCCTTCATCTGAAAGCCGTTCATCAGAAAGAGCGTCACGGGGACGTGCTCCTTGCGCACTTCGTTGAGGATCAGGTCCTGTAAATTTTCTGTGTTTGCCATTTTTGTGAGTACCCCTTTTCTTTATTGAGCCGTATGCGGCCCTTGGATACCCGTATTTTAATGGCTTGTCCGTGTCGAATTCCTAAATGTCCCGTCGGGAGAAATGAATTATTTTTGCGCTGCGCTGTATGGGCGGCGTTTCGCCGCCCGGTGCAGGCAGTTACGATAGACCCCGTAGGGGACGCCGTCCCCGGCGTCCCGCGTGCAGGCACTTCTGTGTTGACTAAGAGCTAAGGACTAAGAGTGAATGACGGTGGTGTTCGCTTACGCGAACGGATTTGAACAGCGCGTCAGGGATGCCGCGCGCTACAGGTGTGCTTCGCACGGATTGGAATCAGCCGCCCGCCTGCAGGCACTACCGGCAAAGCGCCAACGCCTCCTCCAAAACCGCCCCAAAATCGGGCGTATCCGGCATATCGATCCAATGCACCTCCGGGTTGCGGCGGAACCACGTCCGCTGCCGCTTGGCGTAGCGCCGGGAGGCCAGCTTGATCTGCTCCCGCGCGGCGTCCTCGGTGCCCTCGCCGCGCAGAAACGCGGTCAGCTCCTTGTAGCCGATGGCCTGCATACTCGTGGCGCGTTCCGGCACGCCGCCGTCCAGCAGGCGCCGCACCTCGTCCACCAAGCCCTGCGCGAACATCTCGTCCACGCGCGCGTCAATGCGGGCGTAAAGCGCCGGGCGGTTGACATAATCCAGCCCGATCCACACCGGGCGGTATTTCGGCAGGCGGCTGCGCGTCTCGCGGTTGTGCTGCGTGATGGTCTTTCCCGTCTCCAGATAGACCTCCAACGCGCGGATGACGCGTTTTTGGTTCGACGGGTGGATGCTCTCCGCCGCCTCGGGGTCGACCGCGCGCAGCTCCTGCATCAGCGGCTCGATGCCCTCTTTTTCCGCGCGGGCGGTCAGCGCCTCGCGCCGCCCGGTCTGCGGAAACGGTGCAAATTCCCGCCCCGCGACGAGCGAATCGACGTAAAGCCCCGTCCCGCCGACGACGATGACGGGCTTGCCCCGCGCCAAAATATCCTGCACGCAGCGGTCGGCCAGCTCGACATAGCGGCTGACGGAGAATTCCTCCCGCGGGTCGAGGCAGCTTATCATATGATGCGGCACGCCGCCCATCTCCTGTGCCGTGGGCTTGGCGGTGCCGACGTCCATGCCGCGGTAGAGCTGCATGGAGTCGCACGAGACGATCTCCGCGCCGAGGCGCTGCGCCAGCGCGACGGACAGGCGGGTCTTGCCCGTGGCGGTCGGGCCGACGATGCAAAGCATCTTCATCGTCACGCCCTCCCGAAGCTCCGCTCCAACTGCGAAGCGGTCAGCACGGCGACGATCGGCCGTCCATGCGGGCAGTATTTGAGCGACGGATCGCCGAGCACCCGCTTGACGAGCACCTCGCGTTCGCGCGCGTCGGTGTGGCGGCCGCCCTTGATGGCCGCCTTGCACGCCAGCGTGTGCAGCATTTTGTCGCGCAGGGCGGCGGGGTCGGTGCGCTTGCCCGCGCGCAGATCTGCGGCAAGCTGAGAAAGGACGCTCCCGGCGTCGTCCGGCGCAAGCTCGGCGGGCAGGCGGCGCACGGCGAGCGTGCCGTCGCCGTAGTCGCTCAGCTCGAAGCCGCACTCGCTCAGAAGCGGCGCGTTTTCCAGAAGAATGGCGGCCTCCTCGCGTTCAGGTTTACATAATATTGGTTCCAGCAGCATTTGCGACATCACCGGCTCGGCGCTTTGGCGCAGCTTTTCAAAGAGGATGCGCTCGTGCGCGGCGTGCTTGTCGATGAGCAAGACCTGTCTGTCCTGCTCGACGATAATGTAGGTGTCGAGCACCTCGCCGACGATGCGGTACTCCTGCGCCGGCAGGGCAAGCTCCTGCTGCTCCGGCTCCGTTTCTCTTTTTGTAGGACGGGGACACGTCCCCGCCGGTGCAGGAACTACCGGATCCGTACAAACCTGTTCGTTTATACCGTCTGTCGCTTCGCGGCACGGCACGCCGGGTCGTCGTACCCTGCGATCTTCTGTCGCAGTCTCGCCGTAGGGCGCGTCGACTCGGCGCGCCGGTGCAGGAACCTCCGGCTTTGCATAAGCCCGTTCCTCCGCGCGCATCGCCCGCGTCGCCTCCGCCGCGCCGTCGCGCAAAACAGACGCCACGGCGCGGTAATCCTCAGCGCTCATCTGGCGGAAAAAGTCCTTTTTCGGCACGGCCTGCGTTTTCTTCTCCTGCGTGTTCGGCAGGCGCAGCGGCACGCGTCCGCTCGCCCGCTCCAGCGCGCCCTGGGCGCCGTAGCGGATGCAGTCGACGACGTCCTGCTCTCGCAGAAAGCGCACCTCGGTCTTGGCGGGGTGGACGTTGACGTCGACGAGCTGCTCCGGCAGGTGCAGGTGCAGCACGCAGGTGGGGAAGCGCCCGACCATGATCGCGTTGCGGTAGGCCTCCTCGAGGGCGACGGTCATCGCCTTCGAGCGCACATGGCGGCCGTTGACGAAGAAGATCTGCCCGCTGCGGTTGCCGCGCGAGGCGCCGGGCTTGGAGATATAGCCCGTGAGGGCGTATTTTTCGTAGTGGCTGTCGACTTCGATCATCTCCTGCGCGCTCGTCCGGCCGAAAACGGCGTAGACGGCGCTGTAAAGCCGCCCGTCACCGGGCGTGCGGAGCTGTTCCTCGCCGTCGCGCAGGACGCGGAAGGCGACCTCCGGATGCGCCAGCGCGAGGCGCTGCGCCATGCTCACGATGGCGGCGGCCTCGACGGTGTCGCGTTTCATAAATTTCATCCGCGCGGGCGTGTTGTAAAACAGGTCGCGGACGATGATGGTCGTGCCGTTGGGGCAGCCGGCCTCGCCCTGCTCGGTCACAACGCCGGCCTCGAGCTGCAGGCTCGTGCCGAAGGCGGCGTCGGCGGTCTTGGTCAGCAGCTCGACGCGGGAGACGGCGCTGATGGCGGCCAGAGCCTCGCCGCGGAAGCCGAGGGTGTGGATGGCCTCTAAGTCGCTCGCCTGCCGCAGCTTGCTCGTCGCGTGGCGCAGGAAGGCGGTGGGCGCGTCCTCGGCGCTCATGCCGCAGCCGTCGTCGGTCACGCGCAGGAAGGTCATGCCGCCGCCTTGCAGCTCGACGGTGATATTTTTCGCGCCGGCGTCAATGGCGTTTTCGATCAGCTCCTTGGCGGCGCCGGCCGGACGGTCGACGACCTCGCCGGCGGCGATCAGGTCGGCCACATGGGGCGAAAGCTGTTGAATTTTGGGCATGAAAGCACCTCCGTTTCACGGCTCAGACCGTCGAGACCACGGCGAGCAGATTGATGAGGCAGTGCAGCGCGATGGGGCCCCAGATGCTGCGCGTGCGCTGATAGGCCCAGCCGAGCACCAGCCCGGCGGGCAGATATTCCAAAAACGTCAGGAAATACGGCAGAAGCGGCTGCCCCGCCTCGTAATGCTGCACGATGTGCAGCAGGCTGAACAGCACCATCGTCACGACGTAGGCCAGCCACGGCTTCCGGCGGCACAGCGGCGCGAACAGGACGCCGCGCACGAGGCATTCCTCGGTCACGGGCGCGAGCAGCACCGTGCAGATCGTCATCGGCACGCGGTAGTTTACCAGGGCGGTCTGAATCGCCGTGTTGTTGCTGCTGTCGGGCGTCACGTCCATGCCGATGGACACGGAGGTGACGATCGCGGACACGAGGCACATCAGCGTCCAGTAGGCCGCGAAGCCGTAGAGCACCGTCAACAGCAGACGCTTGACGTTACCCTTGAGCGGCGCGAACGAGCGCCACAGGAAGCGGCAGAACACCGCCGCGACCACGACAAAATCCGCCGTGAGGATGATGACCTGCGCAAGGGACCAGCCTTTTTCGCTGTGCAGGTCGACGCCCAGCAGGGGCAGCAGCCAGCGCGCCAGCGCGCCCATGCCGATCAGATAGACGACCCAGCAGCCCAGGCCGCAGAAAAGCTCCGTTTTGTTCGGCGCGGTCAGCTCGCGCTCGCGAAATGTCTCACCCATGTGTTTCTCCTTCCGGGGGTAGTGGATAGTGAATCGGGAATGCACCCTTCGCACCTGTAGCGCGCGGCATCCCTGACGCGCCTGCACAGGCGGTGATTGGGCTAAGGACTAAGAGTGAATAGTGAATGGTGAACAGTGAATAAGGAACAGGTGTGGTGTTCGCTTACGCGAACGGATTTATCCTGTAGGGCGGGGGCATGCCTCCGCCGGTGCAGGAACTACCAAGTTTGTACAAACTCGTTCGTCTCCACTGTCTGCCGCTGCGCGGTCGGCACGCCCAGTGGTCGTGCCCTACGATCCGTTAAACGCACCTTCGCCGTAGGGCGCGACGACTCGGCGCGCCGGTGCAGGAACTGCCAAATTCGTACAAACCTGTTCGTTTTCACCGTATGCCGCTTCGCGGTCGGCGGAGGCATGCCTCCGCCCTACATTTAATAAATTGTGCGAAGCACACCTGTAGCGCGCGGCATCCCTGACGCGCTATTATAAATCGTGCGCAACGCGCACACCACAGCCATTCACCCTTATTCCTTAGCTCTTAGTCTAAAAGTCATTCCCTCTTAGTCCTTCGTTCTCAGCCCCGCTCACACCATCTGTTTCAGCTCAAACAACGCGTTCATGGCCTCGATGGGGGTCATCGTCTCGACGTTCATCGAATCTAACCGCTTGCGCAGGGCGTCGTTTTCCATGCTCGTGATCGAAATTTGATCGCTTGCGGCGACCTCGACGGTGCGCACGGGTGCGCCGTTTTCCAGCTCGCGCAAAAGCTGCCTCGCCCTTGAGACGACCTTCTCCGGCAGTCCGGCGAGTTTTGCGACCTCGACGCCGTAGGAATCGTCCGCCGCGCCGGGCATGATCCTGCGCAAAAACACGATGTCGCCGCCGCGTTTTTTGACGGCGATGTTGTAATTCTTCACGCCGCCGAGCTCCCGCTCGATGCCGGTCAGCTCGTGGTAATGCGTGGCGAAGAGGGTCTTTGCGCCGAGGCGCTTTTTGTCCGTGACGTATTCCAGCACGGCGCGGGCGATGGCCATACCGTCAAAGGTGGACGTGCCGCGGCCGATCTCGTCGAGGATCAGCAGGCTGCGCGACGTGGCGTGGCGCAGGATCTCCGCGACCTCGGACATCTCGACCATGAAGGTCGATTTGCCCATCGACAGGTCGTCCGACGCGCCGATGCGCGTGAAAATCCGGTCGACGACGCCGATGTGCGCCGACTTTGCCGGCACGAACGAGCCGATCTGCGCCATCAGGACGATGAGCGCCACCTGGCGCATATAGGTGGACTTGCCGGCCATGTTCGGGCCGGTGATGATGGCGGTGCGGTTCTCGCCGCAGTCGAGGGCGGTGTCGTTCGGAACGAAAAGGCTCCCCTTGAGTACCTGCTCGACGACGGGGTGCCGCCCCTCGCGGATGACGATCTCCTCCGAGACGTCGACCTCGGGCTTGCAGTAATTCTGCCGCACGGCAAGCTCGGCGAAATTCGCCAGCACGTCAAGGCAGGCGACCGCCCGGGCGGTGCGCTGGACGCGCTCGGCCTGCAGCGCCAGATGCTCGCGGAGCTGGGTGAACAGGTCGTATTCCAGCGCGGCGATGCGGTCCTTTGCCGTCAGGATGGTCGATTCCAGCTCCTTCAGCTCCGGGGTGATGTAGCGCTCGCCGTTGGCAAGCGTCTGCTTGCGGATGTAGCTCTCCGGGACGAGATCGACCTGCCCCTTCGCCACCTCGATATAGTAGCCGAACACGCGGTTATAGCCCACGCGCAGGTTTTTGATGCCGGTTTTTTCCTTTTCCTCCGCCTCGATGCGGGCCAGCGTTCCCTTGCCGCCGGAGACGATGTCGCGCAGCTCGTCCAGCTCCCTGGAATAGCCCGCGCGGATCAGGCCGCCCTCGCGGACGGTGAAGGGCGGGTCGTCGTCGATGGCGACGGCGATACGCCTGTGAATGTCCTCCAGCACGTCCAGCTCGTCCAGCACGACGCCGAGCAGGGGCGCGTGAAACTGCTCCACCGCCGCGCGCAGGGCGGGCAGCGGCTCGCAGCCGAGCTTCAGCGCCAGCAGGTCGCGCCCGTTGGCAGCGCCCGTGACGATGCGCGCCATGACGCGCTCCAGATCCGAGACGGTGCGTAGGGTGTCCTGCAGGGCGTCGCGTTCGGGGTTGTGCCGCGTCAGCTCCTCGACCGCGTCGAGGCGCATGGCGATGCGCTTCGGGCTGAGCAGCGGCTTTTCCAGCCAGCTTCTGAGCATCCGGCTGCCCATGGCGGTCTTTGTGCGGTCGAGCACCCACAGGAGGCTGCCGCGCTTTTCCCCGCTGCGCAGGGTCTCCGTCAGCTCCAGGTTGCGCCGCGCGGTCAGGTCAAGCTCCAGAAACCGCCCGTGGACGTAAAATTCCAGCGTGCGGACATGGGTCAGGCTGACCTTTTGCAGCTCCCGCAGCGTCCGCAGCAGGGCGCCGGCGCTGCGCCAGACTTCTTCATAGCTCGCAAGGCCGAGCGCCTCAAGGGATTTCCCGAACTGTTCGGTGACGAGCTGCGCGGTCGCGTCCGTCTCAAAAAGCTCCTGCGCGCCGAGGTCGGCGCAGCAATTCAGGCGTTCGCGCAGCGCCTCGGTCAGCGCGTCGTTTTTCGCGGCGTCGCCCCCGCGCAGCACCTCCGACGGCGCGAAGCGCCCCAGCTCGGAGATCACGCGGTCGACGGCCTCATTGCCCTCGGCAAACGTCGCGTAAAACGCGCCCGTCGAGACGTCGCAGAAGCTCAGGCCGTAGCGCCCGTTCTCCCCGAACACGCAGGCGAAGTAGTTGTTCCTGCTCTCGTCGAGCATCGAGCTTTCGACCACGGTGCCGGGCGTGACGATACGGGTGATGTCGCGCTTGACGAGGCCCTTGGCGAGGGCGGGATTTTCCATCTGCTCGCAGATGGCGACCTTGTAGCCGCGCTGGACAAGGCGGGCGATGTAGGCCTCGGCGGAGTGGTACGGCACGCCGCACATGGGGGTCTGCTCCGATTTTTCCTTGCCGCGGTCGCGGGTGGTGAGGGTGAGGTCAAGCTCCTTGGAGGCCAGACGCGCATCGTCGGAGAACATCTCGTAAAAATCGCCCAGGCGGAAAAACAGGATGCAGTCCGGGTGCTGTTCCTTGATCTCAAGATACTGCCGCATCATGGGCGTCAGATCGGCCATATCGTACTCCTCCGTTTCATATCTATCTCGTAGGGGCGGATAATATCCGCCCGGTGCAGGAACTCTCGATAGAACCCGTAGGGGACGCCGTCCCCGGCGTTCCGCGTGCAGGCACTTTCGTGTTGGCTAAGGGCTAAGGACTAAGGGTGAATGACTGTGGTGTGCGCTTTGCGCACGGATTCTAAAGCGCGTCAGGGATGCCGCGCGCTACAGGTGTGCTTCGCACGGATTTGAATTTGCGGGCGGCAGAACGCCGCCCCTACAGCCGTCTATCGTAATCTGTTCACAATTCACTATTCTCTATTCACTGTTCTCTATCCTTCAGGCCAGCTTCCCCGTCAGGCTCCACGTCGTGCAGCCGTCGATGGTCACGTCGGCAA
>CAZVSJ010000017.1:0-28362 GCA_964629755.1 uncultured Oscillospiraceae bacterium
TTTAAAGGAGAAAATAAAAATATTAATATAAGTGTGAGCAAAAATAGTCCAGTTACTTGATAAATACGGAATCAAATATAATATTGTTAAAACCTATCCTAACGGCGTTCGTGTTGGTAATGTTCCAAATCACAAAGAACGCAGTAAAAAGGAAGGTATCGGACAATCGTGGTTTCCAAAATCGTGGTCGGATAAAGATATTCGTCGTGCAGGAGAACACGTTGCCGGACTTAAAGGTAATCGCCATATACCCGATGGAAAAACAATATATGGAGTTTATAAAGGTGTGCGTATCGGCGTGAAACGAACAAACGGAAAAATTGCTACTGTTTTTCCCGACTCCAATCAAAGCTCAGTAATAAGGAGGAAGCATAAATGATAAAGTTTGACACCTTAAAAGAGGCTGCTCGTTTTCGTGTAGTCGAAAGTGAAGATAATTATTGGGTTGAAGATTATTGGAAGGCAACCATTGAATTGTTTACAAAGGATGTTGCCGCTACAATAAATTTTCTACAAAACGAGTGCGACGATGAGGAACTGTATTTCCTTTCGGAAATTTTTGAGGAAATAGTTGAACAAACCCAAAGCGAAGAGCTTGTTGCTGCTCTTCGCTCTCGCCTTGCCAAAGTAACCCCCGAAAATTACAATCAGCAAAATTTCAAATCGGAACATATGCGAAAGTGGGTTGACTATAACGAGTATGTAAAAAGCATAGAGGAAGAAATCAACTATGCTGAAGGCAGAATTAACAAATAAATCTCTTTCACGGCAGAGACTCGTTCTCTGCCGTTTTTTCTTTCGACGGGTATTAGGGCGCAGCCCTAACGAGGTATTTATGGAATGTATCCATAAATACACTGCTCGCTGAGATTGCACGAGCGACAGCACCGTTATGGACAAACCTGTCCATAAATGGTCTGCTCGCTCAGTAAGTGCAGAAAGCGGGCAGGCTACCGTTTGGCTATCACAACGGTCTGCTCGCTCAGTAAGTGCAGAAAGCGGGCAGGCTACCGTTTGGCTATCACAACGGTCTGCTCGCTAAGATTACGCACATAATTTTCATTTAAGAATTCTTATTTAAAATTTTATATTGGACAATAAAATAAGCACGGACAACAGAGTATTCTGCAATCCGTGCTTATTCATTTATGCGTATCCGATATAGATTTCATACTGTGTATCGGACACCTTTTTCGCCCATATCCACACCGCTGTGAAGCCTTCAATACTCTTGTAGCGATTCAATCTGTTCTCTATATCAGCTCCAATATTTTTGCTATTAGCGTTTGCCGATATAGGATTATCCCAACATTCGGTAGCCGTTTCATCAAGAGTCAAGCCAATACTTTGAGCATAATTTTGTGCGTATGCTAACCAATATGATACATCAAATTTTTGTTCTTCTTGAACTTTAGTTGTGGTCTCGGGTACAATTATCGAGGTGCTTTCGGTGGCTGAATTTTCGTTTGCAACAGTTTTATTTTGCGTTTGATTATTATCTAAACTATCACTTTTTGTCGTTGTTGTAGCGGAGATAATCGGCTCTTTTGATACCTTTTCAGCAACATTTTCAGATGTGGTAAATGATGTTGTTTCTGCCGACAATGTACTATTTTCAGTCGGCTCGTTTTCTGTATGCACATACGAGTTTTCGGGTTTGGTTATTTCAGTAAATGAGGTTGTTGCTTCATTCTCTGAAACTATTTTTTCTTTCTCGTTAGTAGAAGTGCAACCAACGATACATAATGTTAAGCAAACTGAAATGATAAATACAGAAAATTTTTTCATACAAATATCACCTCGCTATTCACAATTTCCATAGCTCGGTTACGGATATTATTCATTTTTTGCACCCATTCCAACGGTGCGGCGGCTTTCAATTTTTCCGTAACGCCCTCTTTTTCAGCAAGTGATTTTACGATACTCTCAAACATTTCCTCGGCTTGCTGATTGATGTCTGCAAGGTAGCAGTTAAGCGTTCCGTTTGTCAACAAATTATAATACCTTACCCGATGGTGCGATTTCAGAAATCGTCTGTGTCGCTCTCCCCATATTCCAATGGGGCTGTCTTGCCCTGCGGCAATTTCGAGATTTGGGAGAATGTAATCTCCCTCTTGGCGATATGTACCGCCCATTTTCTCATACTCTGTCATTTCTATGACCTCCGTAAAATTTATTTTCCGATGCAACGTTCAGCGAACTGAAGCATTGCATAACAGAACTTTTCATACGGTGTCAATGATGTATGTAACGGGTCGCCCTCGCGGATGCGCAGGGTGCGGCGGATCTCCTTGGGAATAACGACGCGGCCGAGGTCGTCGATGCGACGGACAATACCGGTTGCTTTCATATTTGATGATTCCTCCCGAATTTCACTGTTAGTCACATTGCTATTGTCTGCAAACAATGGGGATTTATGCGAATTCCGCCAGAGGAAGAATTATGAAAATGCGTGCGGGGAAATCTTTTATATAAGTTGTTGACAGAATCTGAATTTATTATGAAAATGCGGGTGGGGGTATAATCCCGTCTTGCAAACGGGGAGGGAAGCTGATAGAATAGCAGAAAAACCGGCGCGGGCGGCATCAGCGGCGGCTTCGGAAGGGGCGAGCGGAAGTGCTTCAGATCAAGAACATCCATAAAGAATACAAAACGGGTAATTTGACGCAGAAGGCGCTCGACGGCGTCAGCCTGAACCTGCGCGAAAACGAATTTGTCGCCGTTTTAGGCCCGAGCGGCTCAGGCAAGACCACGCTGCTCAACATCATCGGCGGCCTTGACCGCTACGACAGCGGCGATTTGATCATCAACGGCATTTCGACGAAAAAATACAAGGATCGGGACTGGGACTCCTACCGCAACCACACGATCGGCTTTGTGTTCCAGAGCTACAACCTGATCCCGCACCAGACGGTGCTGGCCAACGTGGAGCTGGCGCTGACGATCTCCGGCGTGTCGAAGCGCGAGCGCAGAAAACGCGCAAAGCACGCGCTGGAGCAGGTGGGATTGGGCGATCAGATGCACAAAAAGCCGAACCAGATGTCGGGCGGGCAGATGCAGCGCGTGGCCATCGCGCGTGCGCTGGTCAACGATCCGGACATCCTTCTGGCCGACGAGCCGACCGGCGCGCTCGACTCCGACACCAGCATTCAGGTCATGGAGCTTCTGAAGCAGGTCGCGCAGGACCGGCTGGTCGTCATGGTCACGCACAATCCGGAGCTGGCCGAGGCCTATGCCACGCGTATCGTGAAGCTGCGCGACGGAAAGATCCGCGCAGATTCCGACCCCTATGAGATCGAAGCGGACGCGCAGGCCGAACCTGTGCATAAAAATATGGGCAAGGCGTCGATGTCGCTGCTGACAGCGCTGTCGCTGAGCTTCAACAACCTGCGCACGAAGAAGACAAGGACGATCCTGACCGCCTTTGCCGGCTCGATCGGCATCATCGGCATCGCCCTCATTTTAGCGATGAGCAACGGCGTGAACAACTACATCCGCTCCGTCGAGGAAAACACGCTCTCGGAATACCCCGTGCAGATTCAGGGCTCCGGCGTGGATATTACGGCGATGATGGGCCGCGACGCCCAGCTCCGCGTCACGGGCGGCGAGGGCGAGGTCGGCGTGACGCAGATGATCACAAATCTGCTCTCCAAGGTCGATTCCAACGACCTCGGCTCGCTGAAGGAATTTTTGGATAGCGGCGAAAGCGGCATCGAGCCGTACGTCAAGGCAATCGAGTATTCCTACAGCGTCTCGCCGCAGATCTACCTTGCCGGAGAGACGGGCGTGCGGCAGGTGAACCCCGACCGCTCGTTCGCGGCGCTGGGCATCGATGCCAGCGCCGGGACGAACAGCATCATGTCGATGTTCATGAATACGGACGTCTTTCACGAAATGCCGGCCTGCGCGGCGCTGTATGAGGGGCAGTACGACGTCCGGGCGGGCAGATGGCCGGAGACATACAACGAGTGCGTCGTCGTCCTGACGGGCAACGGCAACATCAGCGACTTCATGCTCTACTCCCTCGGTTTGCGCGACAGCGTGGAGCTGGACGAGATGATCGCGCAGTTTCTGGCCGAGAAGGACGTTGAGATCCCGGAGGATATCCGGCCGTATACCTATGACGAGCTGCTCGGCATCCGCTTTAAGCTGGTGAACGCGGCGGACTATTACGCCTATGACAGCGAATACGGCGTCTGGAAGGACAAAACGAGTGACGCGGCATATATGCGCGCGCTTGTGGAAAACGGCGAGGACATTACGGTCGTCGGCGTGGTGCAGCCGTCGCCCAACGCCACGGCGACCATGCTGCAGGCGGGTATCGGCTATCCTGCCGCGCTGACGGAACACGTTTTGGAGCAGGCTGCCTCGAGCGCTATCGTCCGGGCGCAGCTTGCGCGGCCGCAGATCAATGTGTTCACCGGCGAGGCCTTCGGTGCGGAGAAGAGCGAATTCGACATGGGCTCGCTGATCTCCGTCGACGAGGAGCAGCTTGCCGCCGCGTTCCAATTTGACCAGAGCGCGCTCAATATTGACCCCTATGCCTATCTGAGCATGGACGGCATCACGATCGACCTTTCCGTCCTGCTCGACCCCGGGCAGATGGAGCTTCCGGCGCCGGATCTTGCGCAGCTTCTGTCGTCGCTTGACATTTCGGTCACGCCGGAGGCGCTGGGCGAGCTGTTTTCCAAGCTGCTGGCGGGCTATGCGGCCTATGTCGCGGGCGACCCGACGGCGGATTATGCTCGCCTGCCGCAGGCGTTCGCGGCCTATCTCCAATCGCCGGAGGCGCAGCAGATCCTCTCCGACCGCATCGGCGCCATTGTGGCCGAAAGCGGCAATGTGACGGTCTCCGCCGAAAAGCTCGCGTCGCTGGTGCGGCAGATCATGGAGGGCTTCGGGGACTACGCCGCCGAAAATGCGCTGACCGACCCGTCGCAGTTCGGGCAATACCTGCAAGATTATCTGCTCCTGCCCGAGACGCAGGAAAAGCTCGCGCAGAGCGCCGCGGAGATTTTGCAGATCAGCGGTTCCGTCGTGATCTCCGCCGCGCAGCTTGAAGCGCTCAGCAGCGAGCTGACTGAGGGCTATGTGCGCTACGCGGAGGAAAACAGCCTGCCGATCCCGGGCAGGATCGACGAGCGTTTCGCGGAATATATGAAGACGCCGGAGGCGCAGCAGCTCCTGCTCGACGCGGTTACGCAGATGGTCGACATGGACGCGCTGCGCGAGGCCCTGGGCGAGGCCATGCAGGGCTACACCGCCGCGCTGGCGCAGTCGCTGGAATCGCAGATCACGGACGCGATGCAGCAGGTCGTTGCGCAGCTCGGCACGAAGCTGGGCGGAGCAATGCAGCAGATGATGCGCCAGCTCGGCACAAGCCTGCAGACCGCCTTGCAGATCGACCCGGCGGCCTTCGCGCAGGCGATCAAAATGAACATGAGCGCCGACGAGCTGCGGGAGCTTCTGATGTCGCTGATGACAGGGGAGGAATCTTCCTACGAGGGAAACCTCAAACGCTTCGGCTACGCCGACCGCAGCAAGCCGAGCGCGATCAGCATCTATCCGCTGGATTTTGAGAGCAAGACCGCCGTTTTGACCGTTCTCGACGACTATAACAGCCGCATGGAGGCCGCAGGGATGGAGGAAAAGGCCATCCGCTATACCGACTATGTCGGCACGCTGATGTCCTCCGTGACGGAGATCGTGGACATCATCAGCTATGTGCTCGTGGCGTTCGTGGCGATCTCGCTGGTCGTTTCGTCCATTATGATCGGCGTCATCACCTATATCAGTGTGCTCGAGCGCAGAAAGGAGATCGGCATTCTGCGCGCCATCGGTGCCTCAAAGCGGAATGTTTCCGCGGTGTTCAACGCGGAGACCTTCATCATCGGCCTGTGTGCCGGACTGATCGGCATCGGCATGACGCTTGTGCTTATCATTCCCTGTAACGCGATCATTCATTCGCTCGCGGGACGGACGGACATCAACGCGGCCCTGCCCGCGCTGGACGGGCTGATCCTCATTGCGCTGAGCGTTGTCCTGACGCTGCTCGGCGGCCTGATCCCGTCGAGAAAGGCGGCAAAATGCGACCCGGTGACCGCCCTGCGTTCTGAGTAAGAAATACGAAAAGCGCCTTCCGAACGGAGGGCGCTTTTCGCGTTTGACAGGGACGGAGAAATGGTGTATCATGGAAATGAAATCTTCTGATTTGGAGGAACAAGTATGAAACGTTTGCTGCGGATTTGTTCTCTGCTGCTGTGCGCGCTGGTGCTTTTGCAGGCGGCGCCGCTTGCGGCCGCAGCCGGAAAGACGTTTACGGACGTCAAGCCCGGCGACTGGTTCTATGACAGCGTAATGGAGGCCGCCGAGCGCGGCCTGATGAACGGCATGACCGAGACGGAATTTTTGCCGGAGGAGACGACCTCCCGCGCCATGCTCGTGACCATCCTTTACCGCCTCTCCGGCTCGCCGAAGAGCGCGGACGGCGCATCCTTCCCCGATGTCGTGCCCGGCTCATGGTATGCCGACGCCGCCGCGTGGGGCGCGGAGCAGAAGCTCGTGCTCGGCTTTGAGGACGGCACCTTCCGTCCCGAAGATGAGATCACGCGCGAACAAACGGCGCTGATCCTGCAGCGTTATGCGGCTTACTGCGGCAAGGACGTGACGCAGAGAGCCTCTTTGGACGGCTTTGCCGATCCTGCGGCAGTGTCTTCGTGGGCGCTCGACGCGATGGCGTGGGCGGTCGGCTGCGGCCTCGTGGGCGGCAAGGGCAGCGGCTCCGCGCTCCTGCTTGCGCCGCAGGCGAGCACGACGCGTGCGGAGATGGCAACGCTGATCTGCCGCGCCTGCAAGCTGCTTGCGCAGGAGGAGGGCTTTACCGCACGCGGCTATACGATCGGCTACATCCCGCTGGACAACCGCGCGGTCAACGATATGCGCCCGGCGTGGCTGGGTGAGAGCTGCGGCCTGCGCATCCGGATGCCGGACGAGTCGCTTTATGCCACGCGCATGGACAACCAGGAGCCGAACCCGAATGGCACGACCTACGGCGACCGTGCGGCGCTCCTGCAATGGCTGAAGGACAACGAGGGGCAGTGCGACGCCTTTGTCATCAGCCTTGACCAGCTGCTCTCCGGCGGCCTCGTCAGCAGCCGCTCCCTGAACGGCACGGATCTGACATTTGAATTTGAAGTGATCGACTATATCGCGGAGCTTTCCACGCGCAAGCCCGTGTACGTTTTCGACACCGTGGTGCGCCTTGCGAGCACCGTGGGCTATCAGGGTCTCGGCTTCGAGGAATATTCCCTCTTCCGCAGCTACGGCGCTGTCGCACGCAAGACGCTGACGGGCGACGAGCTGACCGTCGAGAATATCTACAAGGGCTATCGCTATGGCGTGGACGGGGAGAAGATCCCGACCACCCTTTCCGAGGAAAAGCTGGAAAGCTATCATCTTGCCCGTGCGCGCAAGCTGCGTCTGGCGGAGCGGATGCTGCAAAAGTCGGAATCGCTTGCCGCTTTCTGGATCGGCGTTGACGATTCCGCGCCGAACGGCTCGATCCAGACCAACGAGATCGCGTTCCTGCGCTCCCGGCTTGGCTCGAACGGGATGCTCTTCTGCGCGGCGGACGAGCTGGGCATGATGGGCGTCACCCGCGCCTATCTCGACGCCTGCGCGTGGCAGCCGACCCTTGCGGTGCGTTATTTCGGCGGCAACGAGGACAGCTACGCCGACATCTATGACAACACGACGCTGCGCGAGGCGGTGACGTACCACGTCGACGCGCTGGGCTGCAAGCAGACCGCCTCCGGCGGCGACGCGGACGTGCTGGTGCTGACCCGCGGCGCTTCCGAACAGGCCAAGGCTGCCTTCTTCGCCGCGTGGAAGGAAAATGACGCGGCGGGACGGCTGACGATCGTCCTCGACGCGAGCGCCGAGCGCAGCACGCCGGAGCAGACGGCGGAGGCCATCTGCCTCGGCAGCCTGCTCGGCTACAGCTCCTGGGGCACGGCGGGCAACGCCATCGGCATCGGTCTTTCGATGGGCGTCATGCGCCTGACGTGGCTCACCTGCGAGCCCGATCCGCAGGCGGCGGACAACGAGATGTTCGCGCGGGAGCTGGTGTTCGCGTTCGTCAAGGACGTCGCCTATTATTGCAGCTGCCGCGACAAGGTCGCCGAGATCACTCCGGAGGGGATCGAAACGGCCGTCCTGTCCGACCCCGTGACGCAGATGATCCTCACGCGGTTTGCCGGCGCGGCGCTGACGGCGTCGAAATCCGGCGAAAAATATACCGTCGGCACGCCGAAGCTGACGGACTTCTCCGCACCGTTCGCAAGAACCTACGAGATCGACTTCAGCATCGAATTTGAATAAAGATAAAGCCCCTCTCCGCGTTCGCGGAGAGGGGCAAATTTTGTTTCATTCTACGGTGACGGATTTGGCGAGGTTGCGGGGTTTGTCGACATCGCAGCCGCGCGCAAGCGCGACGTAGTACGACAGAAGCTGCAGCGGCACGACGTTCAGGCTCGGCTGGAGCAGCGGGTGCGTCCGCGGCACGAGCAGGGGACGGTCGACGGTCTTGGTGATCTCGTCAGCAAAGTCGACGGTCGTCAGGCCGAGGACGTTTGCGCCGCGCGCCTTGACCTCCTTGACATTCGACATCGTCTTTTCAAACAGCGCCGGAACGGTGGCAACGGCGACGACGAGCGTGTCGTCCTCGATCAGCGAAATGGGGCCGTGCTTCAGCTCGCCCGCGGCATATGCCTCGGAATGGACATAGGCGATCTCCTTGAGCTTGAGGCTGCCCTCCAGGCAGGTGGCGCTGTCGAGGTTGCGCCCGATGAAGAACACGTCATGGTGCGATTTATACTCCTGCGCCAGCGCTTCGATGTGCGCGAGGTTTTCCTCCGAGAGCACCTGCGTGAGCTGCTCCGGCAGGGCGACGAGGGCGCGCAGCATGGCGTTATATTCCTCGGTGCTGAGCGTGCCGAGGGCGTCGCCGATATACAGCGCCAGCAGATACAGCACGGAAAGCTGCGTGGAATACGCTTTCGTGGTGGCAACGGCGATCTCCGGGCCGGCCCAGGTGTAGATGACGTCGTGCGCGGCCTTGGAGATGGCGCTGCCGACGACGTTGACAATGGCGAGGGTACGCGCGCCGAGGGTGTTCGCCTCGCGCAGGGCGGCGAGGGTGTCCGCCGTCTCGCCGGACTGGCTGATGATGATGACGAGGCTGTCGTCGCCCAGCACCGGCTCGGAATAGCGGAATTCCGAGGCGAGGATCGGCTCGACGGGGATGCGGCACGTCTTTTCAAGGATATATTTGCCGAGGCAGCCGACGTAATATGCCGAGCCGCAGGCGACGATATAGATCCGGCGGATGCCGCGCAGGTATTCCGGCGTGAGGCGGATGTCGTCCAGCACGACGCGGCCGTTCTTGATGCGGGGGCTGATGGTGTCGCGCAGCGCCTTGGGCTGCTCATGGATCTCCTTGAGCATGAAGTGCGGGAAGCCACCCTTTTCCGCGGCGGACATCTCCCAGGTGATATGCTCCGGCGTCTTGTGCACCTGTTCACCGAGAGAATTATAGAACGTCGCGCCATTCGCGGTGAACTCGACCATGTCGCCATCGTTGAGGTAGACGACCTTGCGGGTATAGCGCAGGATCGCGGGAACGTCCGAGGCGATAAAGTTCTCGCCCTGACCGAAGCCGAAGATCAGCGGGCTGTCCTTCTTGACGGCGATCATGGAATCCGGGCGGTCGGCGCAGAGGATGCCGAGGGCGTAGCTGCCGCAGAGCTTTTCCGTCGTGCGGCGGACGGCGCGCAGCAGGTCGCCCTCCAGCTCATAGTAGTATTCCAGCAGGTTGGCGGCGACCTCGGTGTCGGTCTCGGAGCAGAAGGTCTTGCCCTGCGCCAGCAGGAATTCCTTCAAGATCAGGTAATTTTCAATGATGCCGTTGTGGACAAGGCAGATTTTGCCGTTGGAAGACAGGTGGGGATGGGAATTCTCGTGCGAGGGTGCGCCGTGCGTCGCCCAGCGGGTATGACCGATGCCGATGGTGCCGGTCATCGAGGCGCCGTCTGCGGTTGCCGTACGCAGCGCGGCAAGGCGGCCCTTGGTCTTTTCGATCTGAAAGCCCTTTTCGGAATAGACGCAGATGCCTGCCGAGTCATAGCCGCGGTATTCGAGCTTGGAAAGTCCGTCCAGTAAAATCGGCGCAGCCTGTTGCGCGCCGATGTAGCCAACGATTCCACACATAAAATAAAAACCTCCGTATGCAGGTGTGTCAGTCAAAATAATCCATCACACAGTGACATACGGAGATTATAACGAAAAACTTTGTCAAAATCAACTGTAAATTTATATTTTTCTCGTTTTTTGGAAAAGTCAGTTGAAAATGGATAACTGCGGCGGCTCCAAATCGCCGATTGAGGGCGGAAAACCGGGCAGCAAGACGGCGCCGAGGGCACCCAGCGCGTCAGTGCCCTCCGTGCCGTCGCGCAGGGCATAGACCGGTGAAAGGCCACGGCGCAGGTTCTCCTGCGTGCCTGCCCAGGTGCCGCCGGCGCAGCGGGGACACTGGGCGACAAAGACCTTCTCGCCGAGGGCGTGGATAAAAAGGTTACGGCGCAGGG
The DNA here is from genome assembly GCA_964629755.1 of uncultured Oscillospiraceae bacterium. Lineage (GTDB taxonomy): Bacteria > Bacillota > Clostridia > Oscillospirales > Oscillospiraceae > JAZOXB01. The sequence goes on from CAZVSJ010000017.1 coordinate 10,644, forward strand.
CGCGGGCGGCGGAAAAGGCCAATTCATAGCCCTCGTCGCTGCAATAGAGCACGTTTTTCCGCGTGCGGCAGCCGGTCAGCGCGTCGGGGACGAAGCTCACGACCCTGCCGCCGGCGGCAAGGCACGCCTCCTGCGCGGTGCGGTCGGCGCCGGGAGCGCCGCCGGAGACGAGGGTGAAGCCCTCCTTTGCGGCGAGCGTTCCGATGTGCGCGGCGAAGGCGCGGCCCTGCGCGTTCAGCCTGCGCGAGCCGACGAGACAGACGCAGCGCGTGGTAAGCAGGCGGGTGTCGCCCTTGCAGAACAGGACGCCGGGGCAGTCCACGCCGAGACGGCGCAGCCGCTGCGGAAAGCCCTCGCTGATGCGCGTCAGGACGCTGACGTCCGGCGCGGCGGCGAGATAGGATGCCAGAACGTCCTCCCGCGCCAGAAGCGAAAGGACACGCTGCCGCGTTTCTTCCGCGATGCCGCAGGCGCGCAGCACGTCGTCCGTGACCTCGGCGTTTTCGTCGGCATGGACGGCGGCAAGCGCTTCGGAAAACCGGCGCAGCTCCGCCGGCCGCAGCGGGCGTATCTCCTGCCCGAGGCGGCACAGCAGCAAAACCAGCAGCTTTTCCGCCGGACGCATCAGAACTTTTTGCGCGGCGGATGCTTCTCCTCGGCGGGAGCGGGCATCAGACAGCCGTATTCGTCAAAGACCATCGGCGCGATGGTAAAGCCGGAGAATTTTGCGATCTCGTCCAGCTTCGCCTTTTCCGGGAACGAGCCGATCAGCGTGAAGGAGATGCCCTTCTTGCGGGCGCGGCCGGTTCTGCCGATGCGGTGGATATAGTATTCGTTTTCGTCGGGGACGTCGAAGTTGATCACGCCGTCGACGTCGTCGACGTCGATGCCGCGTGAGGCGACGTCCGTTGCAATGAGGACGGGCAGCTTGCCCTGCCGGAAGGCGCTCATCGTCTTTTCCCGCGTGGCCTGCTTGATGTCGCCATGCAGACAGTCGGCCTGGATCCCGGCGCGGCGCAGATCGTCGCTCAGGCGCTGGCACATGACCTTGGTATTGCAGAAGACGATCACGCGCTCAAACGCGCCGGAGCGCAGGATACGCAGCATGGCCTCCTCCTTTTCCAGCCGGGGGACGGTGATGGAATACTGGTCGATGTCGGGCTTGCTCTCCTCGGTGGGGTTGACGGTGATCTCCACCTCATCGCGCTGGTACATCCAGCTCACGGTCATGACCTCCTGCGAGATCGTTGCGGAGAACAGGCCGAGGTTGACGCGGTTTTTGATCTTGTTGAGGATCTTCGTCACGTCGTCGAAGAAGCCCATGTCAAGCATCCGGTCGGCTTCGTCGAGAATGACGGTCTTGATCTTGTCGAGGCGCAGATTTTTGCGGTTATAGTGGTCGGTCAGACGGCCGGGCGTCGCCACGACGATGTGCGGATGGCGCGCCAGAGCCTTGATCTGCGGCTCCATGCGCTGGCCGCCGTAGACGACCGTGACGCGAATGGTGTCGTTAAAATAGGGGAGCAGGCCGTTCAGCTCGTCGCCGATCTGCAGCGCAAGCTCGCGCGTCGGCGCGAGAATGAGCGCCTGCAGATCCTCACTGCCTGCGTCGATGTGCTCGATCATCGGAATGCCGAAGGCGAAGGTCTTGCCGGTGCCGGTGGGCGCCTTGGCGATGACGTCCTTCCACGCCAGCAGCGGCGGGATGGCCTCCTCCTGCACCTTTGTCGGCAGGCCGACGCCTTTTTTCTCCAGTGCGCGCACGATCTCCTCGCTCACGCCCAATTCCCGAAAGGTTTTCGTAGTTTCCATGCTGTGTTTCCTTATCTTTCCGCGGAAAGCCGATACTCCGCAATATACTTCATTATAAATATACCAGAAAACCGCCGAAAATGCAAGAACGGCAAGGCCGGGAAAACGGCTTTTTTGAAAAACCCTGTACGAATAATGTTGAAAACGCGCGAATGCGTTGCTATAATTTTCTTCGCCGAAAAATCAGACGGAGGAAAAACCATGAACCATTGCAAGCGTTTCCTTACTGTATTGCTGGCATTTTGCATGCTGCTTGGCTGCCTGACGGTCTTTTCCGCGTCGGCCGCGGGCGACGCGATGTCCAACGACGCCGTGCGGGAGCTGCTCAACAGCGTAGAGCTGCATTCGCAGCGGACGGGCTACCCGGAGCTGGACAAAATGCTGGAGGATATTTTTGCGCCGTATCAGGACAGCGACAATTACACCAAGCTGAAGGCTGCCTATGACTGGACGATCCGCAACATCAACTATAGCTGGGCGCCGTATTCGCAGAACTGGGCGCCGGCCTACGACTGCTTTGTGCCGCGCTATGACCTTGCCTATGAGGAAGGCCTGCAGGAGGCGATGCCTTGGGAGATCGTTAACCGCACCTACCACAGCGTCAAATACCGCGAGGGCATCTGCTATGACTATGCGGCGGTGTTTGCGGTCATGGCGCGCTATCTCGGCTTCGAGGCCTTTGTACATACGGGCTATTTCGTTTTCGAGGCGGACTACGGCACCGGCTCCGGCCACCACGGCTGGGCAGAGGTGCGCATCGACGGCGTGAACTATATTTTCGATCCGCAGCGTGACTACCGGATGTCCGCCAACGGTACGGCAGCCATCCCCGATTACTATTTCGGTATCCCGATGGAAAACGCGTGGCGCTACAGCCCGGAGACGGAGGTCAACGCCGCGCGTGACGCGGGCTTCCTGCCTGTGACGGCGGAGCGGGAGCAGCTTTATACCGTTCGCGTGGAGGCGACTGCCTCCGGAACGGCGCGCGGCACCGGGAGATACCCCGCCGGAACGGAAGTGACCGTGACGGCGCAGGGAGAGGGCTTCCGCGGCTGGTACGACGAAAAGGGCAGACTTTGCAGCGCGGAAGCGGACTATACCTTCACCGCGCAGCGGCACATCACCCTCCGCGCGGTCTTTGACGGCGAGATGTTCGCGGATGTTTCGGCGAACGCATGGTATTATGCCGACGTCACCGAGGCCGAGCGGCGCGGCATCGTCAACGGCACGCAGCCGTTTACCTTCAACGCCTCCGGCACACTGACGCGCGCGATGGCGGCAAGCATTCTGGCGCGTGCGGAGAATGTACAGACGTCCGCCGATGAAGCGCCCTTTGCCGACGTTCCCGCAAACGCTTGGTATGCCGGTGCGGTCGCGTGGAGCAAGGAAGCCGAGGTCATCAACGGCGTCGGCAAGAACCTCTTTTATCCCAATGTCGACGTGACGCGCGAGCAGTTTGTGACGATGCTGATGCGCTATGCCGCTTTCTGCAGCAAGATCCCGGAGGAAACGGAGCTGCCGTACACCGACTTAGGCAGCGTCAGCGCCTTTGCGCTTACGGCGATGCGGCAGGCACAGGCCATCGGACTGATCGGCGGCTACCGCGACGGCACCTTCCGCCCCCAGAATTCCCTGACCCGCGCCGAGGGCGTGACGATGCTCATGCGCCTCGTCCGCTGGCTGGAAACGGAGTAAATACTGATGAGTACCGCAGCGTTTGCTGCGGTACCTTGACATTTGGGCGGAACTGTGCTATACTGATACGCAGCAACATAGACTGAAACGAAAAGAGGTTGACCTATGCAGATATTGGAATGGATCAAGATCGTTGTGCTCGGCATTGTGGAGGGCATCACGGAATGGCTGCCCATCAGCAGCACGGGGCATATGATCCTTGTTGACGCCTTCTGGAAAACGGAGAACAACCCCGTCCTGACGGACGAATTCATGAAGATGTTTACCGTCGTTATCCAGTTCGGCGCGATTTTGGCGGTCGTGGTGCTCTATTTCCGAAAGCTCTGGCCCTTCCACACAAAGGCGAATCGCCGCCGCCGTTCGTATTTCGCGGAGGCAAGCTCCAACCGCGCCGTCTGCGCGCTGCAGCGCTTCTGCGACAACCACTGCTATCTGGATAAGATCATCCTCTGGCTCAAGATCGCCGTCTCCTGTCTGCCCGCGATCCTCATCGGCCTGCCGCTCGACGACTGGATGGACGCCCATCTTTATACGCCCGTCGTTGTGGCGTCGATGCTGATCCTCTACGGCGTGGGCTTTCTCCTCATCGAGCAGTACAACAAGCGCCGGACGCCGCGCATCACGAAGCTCTCCGAGCTGAGCTGGGCGGATGCCGCGCTGATCGGCGTGTTCCAGGTGCTGGCGCTCGTGCCCGGCACGTCCCGCTCCGGCGCGACCATTCTCGGCGGCATCCTGCTCGGCGCGTCGCGCGGGCTGGCCGCGGAGTATACCTTCTTCCTTGCGATTCCCGTGATGTTCGGCGCGTCGCTGCTGAAGATCGTCAAATTCGGCTTCGCCTTTACCGGCACGCAGCTTGCCGTGCTGCTTCTGGGCATGGCCGTGGCCTTCGTCGTCTCGGTGCTGGCCATCAAGTTCCTCATGGGCTACATCAAAAAGCACGATTTCTCCGTCTTTGGCTGGTACCGCATCGGCCTCGGCGTGATCGTGCTCGCCTATGCCCTCCTTGCATAATAAGAAAATCCGCTGCATCCTCGCAGCGGATTTTCCTGTATCGGCACATTCCGACAAAATTTTGAAATGGTAACAAAAATGTTCTTGTAATCCGCGCGGCGATGGTACAAAATAAAAAAAGAGTGCGCGGAAGGAGGCGGCGGCGTTGAAAACAAAAAAACAGCACGGTGTGCTCGCGTTGCTTTTGACGCTGCTGGCGGTTTCGGGCGTGAGCGTGTGGCTGTATTTGGCCGTCCGCCCCGCAAAGCCGAGCGGTGCGGATACGGCGTCGGGCATTGCTTATCTCGAGGCGCAGGAGCAGAAGGACCCGGCCGAGGTCGATGTTTTTCTGCGGGAACGTGAGGCGCAGCGCCGCCGCGAGGAGGAGGAACGTCTCCGCGCCGAAGAGGAGCAGCGCGCCGAGGAAGAACGCGAACGCATTCGCGCAGAGCGCCGCGCGGAATATGAAGCGCAGATCGCGGCGATTGAGAACGGCGAGACGGATATTTGGGGAGAGTTCCACGATTTCGTGATTTTGGGAGACTCCCGCGCCGTCGGCTTTTACTATTATGACTTTTTGGACAAGAGCCGCGTCCTCGCGGGCGGCGGCGATACGATCTTGAAGATCGGTGAGCATATGAGCGAGATCGTCGCTCTGCAGCCGAGGTACATTTTTCTCTGCTACGGTCTGAACGATGTCAGTATCGGTATTTGGAACACGAAGGAGGAATATGTCGCTGATCTGATGGATTATATTGCCGACCTGCGGGAGAATCTGCCCGACGCGGTCATTGTTGTCAGCTCCATCCTGCCGGCGCGGGATCCCGCGTTTGAGCTTAGCTCGAAGTGGTATCAGATTCCCGATTTCAGCGCCGCCATTGCGACGGCGTGTGCGGAGAACGGTGTGATCTTTGTCGATAACACCGAAATCTGCGACACCTACGCGGACTACTGGCAGCCGGACGGCATTCATGTACGCCCGGAGTTTTACCCCTATTGGGCGAGAAATTTGATCGTGGGGATTATTAGAAATGAAATGGAAACTGAGCTTTCTTGAGCTTTCGCGTCTTGCGATCGCGGCGCTGACGGTTGTGCTTCTGCTCTTTATGGTGGGCGGCGCGGCCGATACGGAGCTTCCCTTACAGGCGCTGGAGGCGGTCACCGTGCCGCAGCTTTCGGAGGGAGAGACGCAGAAGGCAGACGGCCGTATGCTCCGCAGACTTTACGGGCTGAATCCGTCGGATTACGCGGAGGTTGTGCTGTATTATCCCGCCTCGAATATGGGCGTGGAGGAGCTGCTCCTGGTCAAGCTGAACGACACCGCACAGACCGGGACGGTCGAAGCGGCGATCGAAGCGCGTCTTGCCGCGCAGAAGCAGAGCTTTGACGGCTACGGTGTCGAGCAGACGGCGCTGCTGAACAACAATGCCGTCACGGAGGTGCGCGGCAGGTATATTCTTTTTGCCGTCGGGGTGAATGCACAGGCGATACGGCAGGCGTTTTTGAACGCGCTGTAGGGGGCTGAAGGATGTCATTCGGAAATCTGTATTTTGTCTTCGGCTTTCTGCCGGTGAGCCTGCTTTTGTACTTTTTCGTACCGCGCAGGCTCAAAAACGCGGCGCTTCTGCTTTGCAGCCTCGTGTTTTTCGCTTGGGGAGAGCCGACCTATCTTTTGCTGCTGGCGCTGAGTGTGGGCTTCAACTATTTTACGGGGCGTGAGCTTGCGCTTTTGAAGCGAGCGGAGAAGAGAATCGCGGCGCGGCTTGTGCTGACCTGCTCCGTGATCTTGAATTTGCTGCTCCTGTGCTTCTTCAAGTACGGGGCGGAGCTGCTCGGCGGGCGGGCGCTGCCCATGCCGATCGGCATTTCCTTCTTTACCTTTTCGCTCCTGTCCTTCCTCTTTGACATTTATCGCGGCAGAGCGCCTGCGGCAAAGAATATCATCGACTTCGGGCTGTATGTGACCTTTTTTCCGAAGCTTGTTTCGGGCCCCATCGTGCGCTATGCCGAAATGGAGGCACAGCTCAGGGAGCATCCCTTTTCCTGGGAAAAATTCGGCGGCGGTGCGCGGCAGTTTTTGATCGGACTTGCCAAAAAGATCTTAATAGCCAACACCCTTGGCACAACCTTTTACGCCCTCAGCGCGCTGCCTGTGACTTCTCTTTCTGCGGCGGGCGCGTGGCTGTGTGCGATCTCTTATTCGCTGATGCTCTATTTCGACTTCGGCGGCTACTCCGATATGGCAATCGGACTGGCGGGGATGTTCGGCTTTGCGCTTGAAAAGAACTTTGACTATCCGTATCTTTCGGGCACGGTCGCGGAATTTTGGCGGCGCTGGCATATCTCGCTTGGCGCGTGGTTCCGGGAGTATGTGTACATCCCTTTGGGCGGCAGTCGGCGCGGCAGCCTTCGCACCGCCCTGAATCTCATGGTCGTTTGGCTGCTGACGGGTATTTGGCACGGCACGGGTGCGTGCTTTCTCCTCTGGGGCGTGTATTACGGCGTCCTGCTGCTGTTAGAAAAGCTGATATTGCGCCGTGCGCTGAACAAACTCCCCGACGCAGTGCGCCATGTTCTGACACTGCTTTGCGTCGTGATCGGCTGGGTGTTTTTCTTTTCGCCCTCCCCGCAGGCGGCGTTTGCCCTGCTCGGACGGATGTTCGGCACGGGCGCGTTCCTCGACGCCGCGGCAAAGTATTATTGGAGCGCCGCGTGGCGCGTTATCCTTTTGGCGGTGTTTGCCTGTCTGCCCGTTGGCGCGCGCTTCGGCAGGAGCCTGCTGCGGCGCGGGAGAGCGTGGATTCCTCTGAGTATTGTCTATTATGCCGCGCTCCTGCTTCTGTGTATCGCCGGCATGATGAACGACACCTATTCCGCGTTCCTATATTTCCAATTCTGACAGGAGGGGTATGCTTTGGAGCAGCAAAAAAAGCGCTCGCAGCGCACTGTGACGGAGCAGGGCGCATTTTTGGCAATCTTCCTCCTTCTGTGCCTGCTCGCTTTCGCGCTTGTAAACGCGTTGGCGCGGGACAGAGAATACTCCGCTGCGGAAAACCGTAAGCTTGCGCAGCTTCCGAAATTCTCGCTGTCTGCGCTCACGGACGGCAGCTATTTTGCCGCGTGGGAGGACTATTTTGCCGACCAATTCGTCGGTCGCGATACTTGGATCACGCTCAATCTGCAGGCTTCGCGCCTGCTCGGGGCAAAGGAGGCGGGCGGCGTCTACCTCTGCGCGGACAATTATCTGATGGAGCCGCCTGCCGCGCCCGACGAGGGGGCCTTGAAAAGAAATCTGGATGCAATCAACGCCTTTGCCGCGCGGCATGAGGATTTGCAGCTTTGTATGAGCGTCGTGCCGAACGCCGCGTGCGTGATGGCGGAAAAGCTGCCTGCGAACGCGCCCGTGCGCGACCAGCGCCAGGATATTCAGGACATTGCGGCACGGGTGCAGGGCGTAAGCTTCCTCGACGTGACTGACGCGCTGACGCAGCACGCGGACGAGGCGATCTATTACCGCACCGACCATCACTGGACAAGCCTCGGCGCGTACTATGCTTTTTCGGACATGGCGGCAGGCCTCGGCATCGAACAGCCGTGGGAAGAATATGATGTTTTTCCCGTGACGGACAGCTTTGAAGGGACGCTTGCCTCCAAGAGCGGCTGCCATGCCGTGACGGATGTGATTGAGCTGTATGTCCCAAAGGGCAATTTGCAGTATTATGTGACTGCGGACGGTGAGCGCACCGCGACGATGTATGACCGCGAGAAGCTGGAGGAGAAGGATCAATACGCGGTCTTTCTCGGCGGCAATGACGCGCGTGTAGATATTACGACCACGGCGGAAACGGGAAGAACACTTCTGATCTTCAAGGATTCCTATGCGAACTGCTTCTTGCAGTTCCTGCTGCCGTATTACGACAGGATCATTTTGCTCGACGCGCGGTATTATTACGGCGACGCGGACAGTGTGATCACCCGCGAGGGTGTAACGGATGTGCTGTTTCTCTATAACGCAAACACCTTCCTGACCGATTGCGTGCTTGCTGATGTACTGGCACCGTGAAAAATAAAATAACGATTCCATAATCACCACTTGAAGCACGAGGCGAACAATTTTGTCCGCCTCTTCGCTGTTATCATTAGTGCCCGTGCAGGGGGAATAGCCGCTATAGGGCAAATCATTGCAGCACGATGCTGCCCTCACGGACTTGGACGGCGACCTCCTGCCGCGGCTTTTCCGAGAGCAGATCCTGCGCAAGCGGCGCTTCCAGCTCTGACTGGATCAGGCGGCGCAGCTCTCTCGCGCCGCCGCGCTTGCCCGCGCAGCGCCGCGCCAATAGAGCAGCCAGCTCCGGCGCGCAGGTCAGGCGCAGATTTTTTGCCTCAGCGCGGTTGCACAGCGCGTCTAACTGCTTCTGTGCGATTTTTGTCAGCTCTGCCTCGCCAAGCGGGCGGAAGGCGGCGATGCAGTCGATCCTGCCGAGGAATTCCGGCGGGAAGTGCTCCCGCAGCGCCCGGAGCGTCATGTCCTCCGCCTGCGCGCCGAAGCCGAGCGCTGCCTGCCCGGCGTAGCGGCTGCCGAGGTTGGAGGTCATGACGAGGAGCGTGTTCTTAAAATCCACGCAGCGGCCGTTGGAATCGGTCAAAATGCCGTCCTCCATGATCTGCAACAGCAGGCCGCACACGTCGGGATGCGCCTTTTCCAGCTCGTCGAGCAGGACGAGTGAGTAGGGCCGGCGGCGCACCTTCTCGGACAGCTCGCCGCCCTCGTCGTGGCCGACGTAGCCCGGCGGCGCGCCGATCAGCCGCGAGACGGAGAATTTTTCCATATATTCCGACATATCCACGCGGATCATCGCGCTCTCGCTGCCGTAGACCGCCTCGGCCAGCGCCTTGCAAAGCTCCGTCTTGCCCACGCCCGTCGGGCCGGTAAAGAGCATGGCGGCGACGGGCCGCTTCTGCTCGGCAAGGCCGGAGCGGCCGCGCCGCACGGCCTCGGCCGCCGCGCGGAGGGCGTTTTCCTGCCCGATCACGCGCTTGGCAAGGGTCGCTTCCAGCTCGCGCAGACGCTGCTTTTCCGTCAGGGAGATCGTGCCGACGGGGATGCCCGTGCGGTTCGAGACTGCGGCGGCGATGTCCTGCGCCGTGACGGTGCGCGGCACGTCCGGATGCCTGCGCTGGCGCTGCAGCCGGTCGCGCAGACCGGCGGCCTCTTCATAGCGCCCGGCGCGGACGGCGTCGCGCAGCGCCTGCTCCGTCTCATCGGAGGCGGTGGTGGGACAGCCCATCGACCGCGCCATGCTGGCGCAGGCCGCGCCCTCGTCGAGCAGGTCGACCGCCTTGTCGGGCAGAAATTTGTCCGTCAGATAGCGGCACGACAGCTCGACCGCTGCGTCGAGCGCCTCGGCGCTGATCGGGATGCGGTGGTGCGCCTCCAGCCCCTCGCGCAGGCCCTCCAGGATCTCGCGCGTCTCCGTGCGGCTCGGCTCACGCACCTGCACGGGGCGGAAGCGCCGCTCCAGCGCGGCGTCCTTTTCAATGAACTTGCGGTATTCCGAGAGCGTTGTCGCGCCGATGAGCTGCAATTCGCCCCGCCCGAGGGCGGGCTTTAAGAGGTTGGCCGCGTCGATGGCGCCTTCCGCCGCGCCCGCGCCGACAAGGGTGTGCATCTCGTCGATGAACAAAATGACGTTTTGCACCCGGCGCACCTCCGCGATGATGTCGCGCACGCGCTCTTCAAATTCCCCGCGGTATTTCGTGCCCGCGATCACGCTGGCCATGTCGAGGGCGAACAGCCGCTTGCCGCGAAGCTGCTCCGGCACGCGTCCGGCGGCGATATACTGCGCCACGCCCTCGACGATGGCGGTCTTGCCGACGCCCGGCTCTCCGATGAGGGCGGGATTGTTTTTGTGCTTGCGCGAGAGGATCTGCAGCACCGTCTCGATCTCGCGCTGGCGTCCGATGATGCGCTCGGACTTGTCCGCACGCTCGACCAGATCGACGCCGAACTGATCGAGCAGACGAGTGTTTGGCATGGCTTGCTCCTTTCGGGCGTTCTGCCCAAGATATAGGTCGGTAAAGAGCGCGTCCGCGTCTACGGCGCAGCGCGAGAGCAGGCGGCTTGCGCCGCAGCTTTCGTCGCGCAGCATGGCGGCCAGAAGCCCCTCCGGCGTGACGGGCGAGGCCTGCGCCGCCGCGCGTGCAATGGCGCGCTTCGCGCGGGGAGAGAGCCCCTGCACGGACGTGTGCGTGCGCCGGCCGCGGCCCTGCGCGGCGATGAGCTGCCCCAAAAGCTCCTGCGCGCTGACGCACTGCCACGCAAGCGCCCTGCCCGCCGGCGACGACGGTGTGAGCGCGATGGCAAGCAGCAGGTGCTCCGTGCCGACATAGCTGTGCCCCAAAAAGCACGACAGCCGCCACGCCCGCTGCAAAATCTGCCGTGTCTGCGCGTTGTCCTTTCCCATGCGCCGCCTCCTTTTCCTCCCAAAATCATTGCCACGGCGGAGAAATTCTATACCGACAAAAAAATTCTGTGTTTTACCATTGCTTTTTTTGAAAAACATGATAGAATGATGATGCAACCCAATACATACAGGAGGCAAAATCATGGCATATTTTATCACTGACGCTTGTGTCAAGTGCGGTTCCTGCGCTGACAACTGCCCGCTCGGCATCATCACCGAGGGCGATGAGAAGTACGTCATCGACGCCGATCAGTGCGTTGAGTGCGGCTCCTGCGCCGCCGGCTGCCCTGTCGAGGCAATCGAGCAGCAGTAAAATGCAAAGCGCGACCGGTCTGCACCTCATTTCGGGTACAGGCCGGTCGTGTTTTGTGGGGAGACGATGATGGAAACGCTTTGGAACGGCGTCCGCATGGCGGAGGGCGGCTTTCGCCTTGGGACGGATTCGGTGCTTTTGGCGTATTTTGCGCAGTTTCCGCCGCGCAGCAGTGTTGCCGACCTCGGCGCGGGCTGCGGGACGCTGGGGCTGCTTTTGTGCGCGAGTGATCCGCAGATCCGCGTGACCGGGGTGGAGCTGGACGAGACAGCGCACCGGGCCGCGCTGCAAAACATCCGCGAAAATGCGCTGGAAGACCGTCTGACATCGCTTTTGGGCGACGTGCGCGCGATCCGGTCGCTTCTGCCTGCGGGCAGCTTCGACTGCGTGATCGCCAACCCGCCCTATTTTTCAGCCGGGAGCGGGAAGGTGAGCGCCCGCAGCGCTATGGCGCGCTCGGAGGACACGCTCCCGCTGGCCGCGCTCTGCGCGGCGGCTGCGTGGCTGCTGCCGTGCGGCGGGCGCTTTGCCCTCGTCCACCGGCCGGAGCGCCTGTGCGACATCTTCTGCGCCATGCGCGAAAGCGGCATCGAGCCGAAGCGCGTGCGCTTCGTGCGCCACAGGCAAAGCGCACCCGTCTGCCTCGTCTTGGTCGAGGGACGGCGCGGCGGTGCGCCCGGACTGCGGTTTGAGGCGGACTTAATCGAATTTACGGATGACGGCGGGGAGACCGCGGACTACCGCGCCGCCTACCACAGAGGTGAGAACGAATGAGCGGAACACTGACCCTTGTGCCGACGCCGATCGGCAACCTGTCCGATATTTCGCCGCGCTGCCGGCAGGCGCTGGCTGAGGCGGATTTTATCGCGGCTGAGGATACCCGCGTGACGCTGAAGCTGCTGAACCATTTGGAGATCAAAAAGCCGCTGGTCAGCTATTATGAGCATAACAAGGAATTCAGCGGGAAAAAGATCTTGGAGCGGATTTTAGCCGGGGAGAACTGCGCGCAGGTCTCGGATGCCGGTTCGCCCGCGATCTCCGACCCCGGCGAGGATCTGGTGCGCCTGTGCGCGGAAAACGGCGTGACGGTGACGGCCATCCCCGGCCCGTGCGCTGCCATCACCGCGCTGAGCATTTCCGGCCTGCCGACGGGGCGCTTCACGTTTGAGGGCTTTTTGTCCACGACGAAGAAAAACCGCCTTGCGCACCTGCAGAGCCTGCAAAACGAGACGCGCACGATGATTTTTTATGAGGCGCCGCACAAGCTGACCTCCACGCTGGAGGACTTGAAGGCGGCGTTCGGGGCGGAGCGGCGTATCGCGCTGTGCCGCGAGCTGACCAAGCTGCACGAGCAGGTGCAGCGCATGACACTGGACGAGGCGTGCGCCTATTATGCCGAGCAGCCGCCGCGCGGTGAATTCGTCCTGATCGTCGAGGGCGCTGTCCGGCAGCAGGAGGAAAAGCCGACGCTGGAGGCGGCGCTGGCGCGCGTACAGGAGCTGCTTGCGCAGGGGGCCAGCAAAAAGGACGCCGTCAGGCAGGCAGCGCAGGAGACGGGCTTTCCCAAAAACGCCCTCTACGACGCCGCTATGAAATAAACGAAAGCCCTGCGGCACGACCGCAGGGCTTTTCGATGCTCAAAGGACGCTGCCGTTGCAGATCCCCGTGAGCTGACCGTGCAGAATGGCGGCCTTGCCGCCGACGAAGACGGTGTCCATGCCCTCGCTCTCGCGGCGCGGGTCAAGGTAGGTCGCGCGTTCGTGCAGCGCCTCCGGGCGGAAAATGCAGACGTCCGCGTCCGCACCGACTTGGAGAACGCCTTTCCCGGTCAGACGCATCGCGGTCGCGGGCAGCGACGTGACCTTGCGCACCGCCGCTTCGAGCGTCAGCGCCTTTTTCCCCCGCACGAAGCGCTCGAAGAGCCGCGTGCAGTTGCCGTAGACGCGCGGGTGGGGCAGACCGTCGGTCGGATAGGTCGCGTCAGAGATGACGGAGGAGCAGTCGTCGCGCAGAATCTCGCAGATGTCGTCCTCACAGGTGATGCGGTCGATCATCGTCACGGCGCAGCGCGTATCCACAAGCAGACGGCACAGCGCGTCCACCGGGTCGAGCCGGAGTAACTCTGACGCCTCCTGCATAGTCTTACCGATCAGGCAGCGGTACTGCGCAGACGGCAGCGCGGAGATGATAATATTCTCCCAACCGACCATTTGAGCGATATTGTCAAAGTTATGAGCGTTTTTGATCGCTTCACGCAGCACCTCGCGCTGACCGCTGTCGCGCAGACGCTCCGTGATGCGCTCAACACCGCCGACCAGGAAGTCCGGCGGCAGCAGGTGCAGGAGTTGGGTCGAGCCTGCCTCGTAAAGATACACATCGCAGCTCACGTCCAACCCTTCGTCGCGAGCGCGCGCCATCAGCGCCAGCGCTTCGGGAATGCGCCTGTGCCAATTCCGCCGGCCCATGGCCTTGAGATGGCTGATGTGCAGGGGGCAGCGCAGGGCTTTTGCGACCGTGAGCATCTCTCCGATTGCCTCACAGACCTTGTCGCCCTCTTCGCGCATATGGACGGCAATGGGAATTTGAGTGTTTTTGAGCGGTTCAAGAGCGGAAATGAGCGAATTCGTGGAGTAAAAACATTCGGGCGCATAGCCCAACCCCAGCGAAACGGCTAAAGCGCCTTCGGAGAGCGCCCGCTCCAAACAGCGGTGAATTTCCGAAAAATCGTCCGGGTCTTCGGCGCGGTAGCCGAACAAGTCTGTCCGGATCGTGCCGCCGCCGACCATCATTCCGACGTTCAGCCGGAGCGGACGCGCAGCCAGCGCTCTGAGGTAGGCACCCATCGAGGCCGTAGGGATCGAGGGGTCGAGCCTGCCCGTGATCGGTGCGAGGTAGGAGAGAATCTCGTCGCGGTGCGTCTGCCCGAACGGGGCGAGCGACAGGCCGCACGCGCCGTTCACGACCGTCGTGATGCCCTGGCGCAGCTCCAAAATGCCATAATCCCGGCCAAACGCCGCGGCATCGCCGTGGCGGTGGATGTCCAGAAAGCCGGGCGTGACGCAAAAGCCGGTCGCGTCAAAAACCTCTTTTGCCGGCGTATCGCGCAGCGAACCGATCGCGGCGATCCTTCCGTCCTGCAGCGCAATATCCGCCGGGTATGGCGCAGCGCCGCTTCCGTCGACAAGCGTGCCGCCCAGAATCAGAGTATCTGCCATTTTTATCACTTCCTGCGACCATCATAGCACCTTTTGCAGCAAAATCAAGAGGATGGTCGAAAAGCGGTTGATTTTTACGCGCCGATTCGGTATAATAAGAACAATGAAGAACGCATTTGCGCTCAAAGATACACAGGAGGTCAATTATGGCTGTTAAAATCGAAAAATCCACCATCATCGGCGATGTGCTCGACATCGCGCCGCAGACCGCGCCGCTTTTCATGGCGATCGGAATGCACTGCCTCGGCTGCCCGTCCTCTCGCGGCGAGACCGTCGAGGAAGCCTGCATGGTGCACGGCGTGGACGCCGACGCGTTCCTTGCGCAGGTCAACCGCTTCATCGAAGCGAGCGAGGAAAATAAGTAAGGGAGGCTCTGCCTCCCTTTGCGCTATCTGCGGGAGGGAATATGACACAAAAGGACCGTATGCTTGCCGGTAAGCTCTACCGCGTGGATGAGACGCTTGCCGCCGAATTGCGCCGCGCGCGGGAGCTTTTGCAGCAATTCAATCAGTCGACTGACGCCGCGCAGCGCCGGGATGTGCTTGACCGGCTGCTCGGCGGTACGGGCGAGAATTTGTATATCGAGCCGCCGTTCCGCTGCGATTACGGCGCGAATATCTATGTCGGGAATAACTTTTACGCCAATTTCGAGTGTATCATCCTCGACCAGTGCCCCATCCGCATCGGGGACAACGTGCTGTTTGGCCCGCGTGTGAGCCTGTATTCCGCGGGGCATCCCATCGACGCGCAGATTCGCAACAGCTATCTGGAATTCGGCAAGCCGATCACCATCGGCTCGGATGTCTGGGTCGGCGGCGATACGGTGATCCTCGGTGGCGTGACGGTCGGCAGCAATGTTGTCATCGGCGCGGGCTCAGTTGTGACGAAGGACATCCCGTCGGGCTGTATTGCCGTGGGAAATCCCTGCCGCGTGCTGCGCCGGATCACAGAGGAGGACCGGGCATATTGGCTTGCCGCGGCGAAGGAGTGGACGCCATGAAGGTGCCTGTCTCCAAACGCCTGCTGTGCTGCGCGGCGCAGGTGCCGGAGGGTGCGCGTGTGGCGGATATCGGCGCCGATCACGGCTACCTCTCCATCGAGCTGCTCAGAAGCGGCCGCGCGGCCTATGTCCACGCGTGCGACCTGCGCGAAATGCCGCTGCGCCGCGCGATGGAAAACGCCCTGCGTTACGGCGTGGCGGAGAAAATGCTCTTTTCCCGCGCCGACGGCCTGCGCGCCGTCCAGCCGGACGAGGTCGACACCGTCGTCTGCGCGGGCATGGGCGGCGACCTGATCGCGCAGATCCTTGCCGACTGCCCGTGGCTCAGGGACGAAAAATATCTGCTCATCCTCCAGCCGCAGTCCTCCGGCAACGACCTGCGGCGAAAGCTGGCGGAGCTGGGCTTCGGCATCGAAAAGGAGACGCTGGTCGAAGACGGCGGCTTCATCTATTTTGTCATCTGCGCGCGCTTCGGAAACGCCGTGCCGCTGTCGCCGGGACGGCAATACCTGTCCGAACAGCTTCTGTGCAGCGGAGATCGGCTCCTGCCGCGCTATATTGAACGCATCCGCCGCGCCCTGACGCTGACCGTCGAGGGCATCCGCAAAGCGAGCGACCCCGCCGCAGGCGAACGCCTGAGATATTATGAGACGGCCCTGCGCGAGGTCGAGGAAATGGAGAGACAGCTATGACAACCGTGCAGAACGTGTATGATTACATCAAGACCCTCGCGCCGGAATACATGGCGGAGGACTGGGATCACGTCGGCCTGCTGTGCGGGCGCTCCGACCGGGAGGTCAGGCGGGTGCTCGTCGCCCTCGACCCGTTCCGCCCCGTCTGCGAGGAGGCAAAGGCACTGGACTGCCAGCTCCTTTTGACGCATCACGCGTGCCTCTGGGAGCTGAAGGAGGTCAACGACCGGACGCAGCAGGGCAGAAATCTGCTCTTTTTGATCGAGAACGGCATTTCCGCCGTCAATGCGCACACGAATCTGGATTGCGCACCCGGCGGCGTGAACGACTGCCTTGCGGGCAGGCTCGGCCTGACGGAGATCGAGGTCATCGACCCGGTCGGGACGGACGCGCAGGGAAGACCCTACGGCCTTCTGCGCGGCGGAAGGGTCGCGCCCTGCGCGCCTGCGGACTTTGCGGCCTTTGTCAAAGCAGCGCTCGGCTGCGAGGGCGTGCGCTGGGCGGACGGCGGCAGACCGGTCACCCGTGTTGCCGTGGGCGGCGGAAGCTGCGCGGGACTGCTTTCCCGCGTGGCGGAGCTGGGCTATGACGCCTTCGTCACCGCCGACGTCAAATACAACGCGTTCAATGATGCCCGCGACCTCGGCGTGACGCTGGTCGACGCCGGACATTTTGAGACGGAGAACCCCGTCTGCGCGTATTTGGCGGAAAAAGTCCGTGATGCTTTCCCGGAAATCGAGGTTTTTCTGTCGAAAATCCACAGGGATTGCATCAATTTCAAATAAAACAGTTGTTTTTCGGCGCACGGTGTGCTAAAATATAGGTCGGAATTTTACATCAGAAGGGAAGAACTACCATGTCGGGCCACTCCAAATGGCATAACATTCAAAAAACCAAGGGCGCGCAGGACGCAAAACGCGCCGCGACCTTCACCAAGATCGCGAAGGAAATGTACGTTGCGGTGAAGGAGGGCGGCGGCTCTGCCGACCCGAACTATAACTCCCGCCTCGCGACCGTCATCACCAAGGCCAAGGCGGCCAATATGCCCAACGACAACATCAAGCGCGTGCTGGAAAAGGCCGCCAACGCCGGCTCGGGCGACGCTTATGAGGCCATCACCTACGAGGGCTACGGCCCCGGCGGCATCGCGGTCATCGTCGAGACCATGACCGACAGCCGCAACCGCACCGCAGGCAACGTCCGCCACCACTTCGACAAGTACGGCGGCAACATGGGTGCCTCCGGCTGCGTCGCTTGGAACTTCAGCAAGAAGGGCGTGCTCGTCATCGACAACGAGGACGAGGACTACACCGAAGACGACGTGATGATGGACGCGATGGACGCCGGCGCGGACGACTTCGAGGCCGAGGACGACTGCTTCACCATCTATACCGAGCCGGATGACTTCAACGCCGTCGCGGACGCGCTGGGTAAGAAGGGCTATACCTTCGCCTCCGCGCAGATCGAAATGGTCCCCGGCGAGTACAAGAAGCTCGACAACCCCGACGACGCCGCCATGATGGAAAAGATGCTCGACA
>CAZVSJ010000018.1:0-25749 GCA_964629755.1 uncultured Oscillospiraceae bacterium
GGAGGAACCGAAAATGACACCCTTTGAACTTATGGAGCTTGCCATTGAGGCGAGAGAGCATGCCTATGTACCGTATTCCGGCTTTTCGGTCGGTGCAGCGCTTCTGACGAAGGACGGCAAGGTCTATCAGGGCTGCAACATCGAAAACGCGTCCTACACCCCGACGGTCTGCGCCGAGCGCACCGCGTTTTTTAAGGCGGTCTATGACGGTGAGCGCGAATTCAAGGCGATCGCCGTTGTCGGCGGCAGAGCGGACAGACCGCTCGGGACGGACAAAAATGCTTCCGGCACGGTTAGCGCCCCCTGCGGCGTGTGCCGCCAGGTCATGCGCGAATTCTGCGAAGATGACTTTGAGATCTATCTGAGGAAGCCGAACGGCGAGCTGATGACCGTGACGCTGGCGGAGATCCTGCCGTTGGGCTTCACGAAGAAGGATATGGCATGATTTTTTTGGTGATTTTACACAAATTTTCTGTAGCATCTTGATTTTTGCATCTTTTTGTGTAACAATGTATAAAGCGGTAGTACCGCAAACATATTTTGGAGGTAAGAAAATGAAGAAACTTATCGCACTTCTGCTTGCCCTCTCGCTGGTTGCCTGCCTGTTTGTTGGCTGCACCGGTGAAGAGAAGCAGCCCGAAGCTTCCACCCCGGAAGCCACCACGGAGACTCCCACCACCACCACTGCGGGCGACGAAGAGCCCACCGACGAGCCCACCCCCGACGCTCCCGCGATGAACGTTGCTCTTGTTACCGACGTCGGCAACATCGACGACAAGTCCTTCAACCAGGGCGCTTGGGAAGGCGTTATCGCTTTCGCTGAGGCCAACGGCGTTCCCTACAACTACTATCGTCCGTCCGAAGACTCCACCGTCGCTCGTGTTGAGACCATCGGCACCGCTATCTCCAACGGCGCGAACGTCATCGTTTGCCCGGGCTTCCTCTTCGAGGATGCCGTTTACGAGTGCCAGGCTACCTATCCCGACGTGAAGTTCCTGCTTCTCGACGGCGAGCCCCACACCGCTGACTACAGCACCTACGAGACCAAGTCCAACACCACCAACATCCTCTACAAGGAAGAGCAGGCCGGCTACTTCGCAGGCTACGCTGCCGTTAAGGATGGCTACAAGTCCCTCGGCTTCATCGGCGGCATCGAGGTTCCCGCCGTTCAGCGCTTCGGCTTCGGCTTCGTGCAGGGCGCCAACGCTGCTGCGGAAGAGCTCGGCATTGCTGACGAAGTCTCCGTGAAGTACTGGTACTCCGGCACCTTCTCTCCGGACGACGCCATCAAGACCAAGGCCGCCGGCTGGTACACCGCTGGCACCGAAGTCATCTTCGCTTGCGGCGGCGGCATCTACGTCTCCATCTGCGCTGCTGCTGACGAGGCCAACAAGGTCGTCATCGGCGTCGATAAGGACCAGTCCTTCGAGTCCGAGCGCATCATCACCTCCGCGATGAAGGGCCTGACCGAGTCCGTTAAGATCGCTCTGACCGAGCTGTACAACAACGGCGGCGAATGGACCCATGGCGGCGAGACCCAGGTTCTGGGCGCTGCTGAGGACTGCGTCGGCCTGCCCACCACCGACGAGGCCTGGAGATTCAACTCCTTCACCGTCGAAGAGTACGAAGCTCTCTTCGAGAAGGTCGCCAACGGCGAAGTCGTTGTCTCCAACGCTACCGAGGCTCCCGAAGTCAGCATCGCTGTTGACTACGCTGCGTAATTTCGCGCAACAACCGAACATATAAAAAGATGCAGGCTCCGGCCTGCATCTTTTTTGCGGGACGATCCGCTGCGCCGGATCGTCCCGCGTGGCTTTTTGGCGGACGTATGACGTAAAGTGCGTCATATCCGATCCTGTTACGGCTTGGCAATGCGTCATATGACAGGATATCGGCAGCGCCGTTTTGTAGGAATCGAAAAAATAATTCAAATTACGACGAAAAAAACCTTTCAATTCTCACAAAAATATTGTATAATGACCCTATCATCGAACGCGAGACAGTTCGAACTGAAGGAGTGATGAATTTGGCTGAAGAAATCAAGGCAAACGCCACCGAGCCGGAGTATGTCATTGAAATGCTGAACATCACCAAGGAATTCCCCGGAATCAAGGCAAACGACGATATTACCTTGCAGCTCAAAAAAGGTGAGATCCATGCCTTGCTTGGTGAGAACGGCGCCGGCAAGTCCACGCTGATGAGCGTCCTGTTTGGCTTGTACCAGCCGGAAAAGGGCTGCATCAAGAAGAACGGCGAGGTCGTCAAGATCAACAACCCGAACGACGCGAATGCACTCAACATCGGCATGGTGCACCAGCACTTTAAGCTTGTCGAGTGCTTCTCCGTTCTCGACAACATCATCCTCGGCGTTGAGCCGAATACCGCCGGCTTCCTCAAGAAGAAGGACGCCCGCGAAAAGGTCGTCGCTCTGTCCCAGAAATACGGCCTGCAGGTTGACCCCGATGCCATGATCGAGGATATTTCCGTCGGTATGCAGCAGCGCACCGAAATTTTGAAGATGCTCTACCGCGACAACGACATCCTCATCTTCGACGAGCCGACGGCCGTCCTGACGCCGCAGGAGATCGACGAGCTGATGGACATCATGCGCGGCTTTAAGGCCGAGGGCAAGAGCATTCTTTTCATCACGCACAAGCTCGCCGAGATCAAGGCCGTTGCCGACCGCTGCACCGTCCTGCGTAAGGGCAAGTATATGGGCACCGTCGACGTCGCCACCACCAGTGTGGAGGAAATGTCCCGCCTGATGGTCGGCAGAAACGTCAACTTTAAGGTCGACAAGGAAGACCGCGAGCCCGGCGAGGTCGTCCTTGAGGTCGAAAACGTCACCGTTCCTTCCAAGATCCATAAGAACAACGCCGTCACTGACGTCTCGTTCAACGTTCGCCGCGGCGAGATCGTCTGCCTGGCAGGCATCGAGGGCAACGGCCAGACCCAGTTCGTCCATGCGCTGACCGGTCTGGATTCCCTGTCCGGCGGCAAGATCACCCTCTGCGGCCATGACATCACCAAGGCCCCCATCCGCCAGCGCTCCAAGGACGGCATGAGCCACATTCCCGAAGACCGCCACAAGCACGGCCTCGTGCTGGACTACACGCTGGAGGAAAACCTCGTGCTCCAGCGCTACTGGCAGCCCGAATTCCAGAAGAACGGCTTCATCAAGTTCGGCGCCGTCCGCGAATACGCCGAGCGCCTGATCGGCGAGTATGACATCCGTTCCGGCCAGGGCCCGATCACGACCGCGCGCTCCATGTCCGGCGGCAACCAGCAGAAGGCCATCGTCGCCCGCGAGATCGACAAGGCCCCGGAGCTGCTCGTCGCCGTCCAGCCCACCCGCGGCCTCGACGTCGGCGCCATCGAGTATATCCACAAGCAGATCGTCGCCCAGCGCGATCAGAACAAGGCCGTTCTGCTCGTCTCGCTGGAGCTGGACGAGGTCATGAACCTCTCCGACCGCATCCTCGTCATGTACGAGGGCGAGATCGTCGGCGAATTTGATCCGAAGACCGTCTCGGTCGAAGAACTCGGCCTTTACATGGCCGGCGCAAAGCGTCAGGAAAAATACAGCAGGAGGGTAGAAGCATGAAAAAATCGATTGTCGGCGTCTTATCCTCTGTGATCGCGATCCTGGTCGGCTTGCTGCTCGGCATGGTCGTGCTCTTCCTTGTCAATCCCGATCAGGCTTGGGGCTGCTTCGTCTCCATGCTGACGGCGGGCTTCTCCTCGTCGGCGAAGTTTGCCAAGGTGCTCTATCAGGCGGCGCCGCTGGTCATGACCGGCCTTGCCATCGGCTTTGCCTTCAAGACCGGCCTGTTCAACATTGGCGCGCCCGGCCAGTACCTCATGGGAGCCTTTGCCGCGCTGGTCTGTGCCATCTGCTTCCAGCTTCCGTGGCCGGTGTGCCTCATCGCCGCGATGCTGGCCGGCGCTTTCTGGGGTATGTTCCCCGGCCTGTTCAAGTCCCTGTTTAACGTCAACGAGGTTATCACCTCGATCATGTTCAACTGGATCGGCCTGTTCATCGTCAACCTCTCCCTGATGAACATTCCGAAAATGCTCCCGCCGTACTGGGTCAACTCCCCGATCAAGGACCGCACCGCGAGCCTGAAGTACGCCAACCCGGACGCCATCATCCCCAAGGGCGGTCTGGACAAGCTCTTTGATTCTCCCTACATCAACATCAGCATCCTGCTGGCCATCGTGCTGGCTGTCGTTGTGTATATCGTCCTCAACCGCACCACCTTCGGCTATGAGCTCAAGGCCTGCGGCAACAACCGCGAGAGCGCCCGTTACGCCGGCATCAACGCCAAGCGCAACATCGTGCTGTCGATGGTCATCGCCGGTGCGCTGGCCGGCTTCGGCGGCGCCCTGTACTACCTCTCCGGCGAGGCGGATTACAACATCCTCAAGGTCCTGCAGGCAAACGGCTTTAACGGCATCCCCGTCGCCCTGCTTGCAAACTCCAACCCCATCGGCATCATCTTCTCCGCCCTGTTTATCTCCTATATTCAGGTCGGCGGCGAGTCGATGCAGCCGCATTTCGCAACGGAGAATATCGACATCATCATCTCCGTCATCATCTATCTTGCAGCTTTCGCCCTGCTGACGAAGAGCATCATCGGCAAATTCTTCAAGACCGACAAGTCCAACGTCAACGCAGAGCCCAAGCCCTCTACGGTCAACGCGACCGGAAAGGAGGAGAGCAAATGAACATTTTGGCTGACGTTTTAAGTGCAACCATCCTCTTCGCCGTACCGCTTCTCCTTGTCGCACTGGGCGGTATGTTCTCCGAGCGCTCCGGTATCATCAACCTCGCGCTCGAAGGCATCATGATCGTCGGCGCCCTCCTCGGCTGCCATGTCCTGCGCTGGCTCGACCCGTCGGTGCAGAGCGGCGCGATGCACGGCCAGGTCGCTGTCCTGATCTCGCTGGCTGTTGCCGGTGTCGCTGGTATCCTCTTCTCGTTGCTGCTGGCTTTCTCCGCCATCAACCTCAAGGCGGATCAGACCATCGGCGGTACCGCGCTGAATATGTTCGCGCCTGCGTTCTCCATCGTCCTGACCTGGGCCATCCTCGGCCAGGGCCAGACGACCATGACCCTGCCGAAATGGACGCGTATCACGCAGGAGACCCTCGGCATCACCCCGAACGACGGCTTCTTCCAGCGCTTCACGTTCACGAGCCTGTACCTGACGACCTTCCTCGCGATCATCCTCTTCGCCATTGCGGTCATCCTGCTGTATAAGACGCGCTTCGGCCTGCGCCTGCGCGCTTGCGGCGAGCATCCGCAGGCAGCCGACTCCGTCGGCATCAACGTCTATCGGATGCGCTATGCCGGCGTTATGATCTCCGGCTTCCTCGCGGGCATCGGCGGTATGTCCTTCGTCTTCGCCGTCGGCGGCTTCCAGTCCGACGTCGCGGGCTATGGCTTCCTCGCCCTCGCGGTCATGATCTTCGGTAACTGGAAACCGTGGTCGATCCTCGGCGCGGCCGTGTTCTTCTCCTTCTTCCGCGTCATCGGCAACTATGCCGCGTCCATCCCCTTCATGCCCAAGTTTGAAAACCTGCAGGGCGTCTCGACCTACCTCTGGCCGATGATCCCTTACGTTGTCACGATGATCCTGCTCGTGCTGACGTCCAAGAAGTCCAGAGCGCCGAAGGCCGAAGGCATCCCCTACGACAAGGGCCAGCGCTAAATCAACCATCATTGTCCTATCCCCCGCCTGCGGGGGATAGGACAATCCTGTGTAAACGAGGATGAAACCGCTTGCGATCTCATCAGTGTTTACCGCTTATCCGAGAGAGAGAAACACGGAGGAAATGCAATGTCAAATATTATTGTCATCGGCATCGCGGGCGGCAGCGGCAGCGGCAAGACCACGCTGATGAAAAACCTCATCGCCCGCTTTCAGGACGATGTGACCGTCCTCAGCCATGATAATTATTACCGGCCCTATGACGAGCTGCCCATCGAGGAACGCCGCAAGGTCAACTATGACCACCCCGACGCGTTCGATACGGAGATGATGATCGAGCACCTCAAGCAGCTCAAGGCGGGGCAGCCCATCGAGTGCCCGAATTATGACTATACGACCTATTCGCGTTGCAAGGAAACGACCCATATCGTGCCGCGGAAGGTCATCCTGGTCGAGGGCATCCTGATTTTTGAGAACAAGGCGCTCTGCTCGCAGATGGACATCAAGATCTTTGTCGACACCGACGCCGACGTCCGCCTCATTCGCCGCATCAAGCGCGACGTCGCCAAGCGCGGCAGAAGTCTGGAGTCCGTCTTGACGCAGTATCTCGGCACGGTCAAGCCCATGCACGAGCAATTCGTCGAACCGAGCAAGAAAAACGCAGACCTCGTCGTACTCGAGGGCGGCAAGAACCTTGTCGCGCTGGAAATGATCATCGACCGCATCCAGCGCCATATTGATAACGACTGATAAAGCGAACGCCCCGGATGCCTTGCATCCGGGGCGTTTTGTGCTTATTGGTCTTTTTTTGTGCCGGCCTTGATCGCGGCAAAGCTCTCGGCGCTGATGACGTGCTCGATGCGGCAGGCGTCCTCGGCGGCGACGGCAGGGGAGACGCCCAGCGAGGTGAGCCATTCGGACAAAAACGTGTGGCGCTCATAGATCCGCTCCGCGATTTCCAGACCCTTGGGCAGAAGCGAGATCAGGCCGCCCGCGTCCACCTGAATGTAGCCGTTTTCGCGCAGGTTGCGCATGGCGATGCTGACGCTCGGCTTGGAATAATCCAGCTCGTTTGCGATGTCGATGGAGCGAACGGCGCCGGCCCGGTGGGTCAGAATCAAGATCGTCTCCAGATAATTCTCCGCAGACTCCTGAATTTTCATGTCGTCCCTCCTTAACGCACGCCCTCGGCGCGGATGAAGTTCGTCTTGACGGGCGCTTCATACTGCGGCGCGGGTACGCCGGCGGCCTTACCCGCCTCGATGCAGCGCAGCAGCCACGCCATGTTCTCCGCGAGGGTGCGCATGGTCTGCAGACCCTCGGCGTCGCGCAGAACCTCGTCCGGCGTGTTGCCGTGGACCTGATTCCAGTATTGCGAGGTCACGATGGGCATGGAGTTGATGGAAAAATACTTGTTCAGCCGGTCGAAGGCGGCCGTCGCGCCGCCGCGGCGGCAGGAGACGACGGCAGCCGCGGGCTTGCCGCGGAGCTTTTTCGACGCGCTGTAGAACAGCCGGTCGAGGAACGACGTGATCTGGCCGCTCGGCCCGGCGTAGTAGACGGGCGAGCCGACCACGAGGGCGTCGAATTCGTCCAGACGGGCGGCGAGGGTGTTGACGCCGTCGTCAAAGATGCACGCGCCCGTGTCGCGGCACTTGCCGCAGGCGATGCAGCCGGCGACGGGCTTCACGCCGACGTGGAAAATTTCCGTTTTGATCCCGTGCGCTTCCAGTGCCTGCGCGACCTCGTGCAGGGCGGTGTAGGTGCAGCCGCGCTCGTGCGGGCTGCCGTTCAGCAGCAAAACCTTCATAGCTCCTCCTATTGTCTGCGGATGTCCTCGCCCGCGAACTGGATCAGCCGGTAGGTGCCGATCACGCGGGAGGCGATCTGCGGATTGTAGCGCCGCTCAAACTCGCTGTCGGAGAGGTTGGTCGAGATGATCGTGGCGCGGTTTTCCATCATGCGGGTGTTGACGACGGTATAGAGCGCGGAGACGGTGAACTGGGTGGTCATTTCCGTCCCGAGGTCGTCGATGATGAGCAGGTCGCACTCCAGATATTTCTGCGTGCGGCCCAGATTTTCCTCGTCGCGGACGCCGAATTTCTCGGCCTCGAAGTCCGCGAACAGGCGGATGGCGGTGTCGTAGACGACGCTGTAGCCGCGATCGGTCACCTCGCGGGCGATGCAGGCCGACAGGAAGGTCTTGCCCAGCCCGGTCGCGCCGGAGAAGAGCAGACTGCCGGCGGCAGGCGTGAAGCTCTGCGCGTATTTGCGGCACAGGCGCAGATTCGACTGCATCAGGCGGCGCGGCGACGTGCCCAGCTCCGGCGAGAACGTATCGGGATAGACGTCCAGCCGGAAGGCGTCGAAGCGCTCCTCGCCCGAGCCGAGCAGACTCGTTAAGGCGAGCTTCTGCTCCTGCGCGCAAAGCTCGCGCAGGCAGGAACACATTTTTGCGCCGACATAGCCGCTGCCGCCGCATTTTTCGCAGATCGGGCGCTCACGCAGCCAGTCCTCGCCCAGCTCGCTTGCCTCAAGAATCCAGTCCCGTTCCTGCTGCAGGGCGAGATTTTTGTCGCGGATGCGCGTGACGGCCTCGGCGGGGTCTTCGCCCGTGCGCAGGGCGGTCGCCATGAGTTGTGTCATCGTGCGGCGCAGCTCGCGGTCGATCTCCGCCAGGCGGGGATAGCGCGCATAGGCTTCCTCGCGCCGTGCCTCGTTTTCGCGATCGCGTTCAAGCCGCGCCTGCTCCAGCCGCTTGCGTGCGCGGCGCAGGACTTCCTCACTGTATGCCATGGCCTATCCCTCCTCGTCCTCGGCCAGCGCGCTCTGCACGGCTTTGCGCGCCAGCGGCGAGAGCTTGTCGCCGTGCTGCTGGTAGCCGCCGCGCCGCCTGGTGGCGGGGGCGGTGTCGCCCTCGGCGATCTCCTGCGGCGTGTGGAGCTGCTTTTCGTGCCAGCTTTTGAGAATTGAATTCATGTATGCCCATTTGAACGCGCCGGTCTGGTTGCAGGTGCGCTCGTAGGCGAGGTTGATGGACTCGTCGGGGAAGCCCATTGAAATCCACGTCGAAAGGTAGCGCTCCTCGTCCGCCGTCAGGCGGCGGGAGTCCAGCCCGAGCAGCAGGCGGAGCTGCTGCATCCGGGTAAAGAGGCGGCGCTGCGCCTCAACATGGAAGCAGGCGGCCTCCAACGTGTCGATGCCCTCGTCCGCCCAGTGGTAGGCCTCTTTCTCGATCGTGCGCATCGACGGGGCGCGGATGCCCTTGCGGCGGTTGCGCTCGATGCAGTAGGTGAGCAGTATGCCGACGACCTCCGGCGGCAGGCGCAGATAATCAGTGAAGGACAGCAGCGTTTTTAATTCCTCCGTCGAGAGCGTGCGGCCCAGGCGGCGCTGCGCCTCGCCGACGAGCTTGGAAAATGCGGCGCGGTTGTCCTTCATCGCTTCGCGCAGGTCAGCGTCCGTGTAGACGGGCTTTTCCGGCTGAAGGGCGGGACGCGAGGCCGGCTCCCAGAGGCCGAGCTGGCGCAGACAGTCCGTTGCGGCGACCATCTGCGGCACGGTAAAGTGCAGGGCGTCGAGCGCGGTTTCCAGCGGCTGCTGCGCCTTGCGGTAGAGGTAGAGCGCCACGGCGTCCGGACAACTGCATGAAAGCAGCTTGCGGGTTTCTTCAGTTGTCAGCGTGACGCTCTGCATATCTATCTCTCCTGTATGACGGGTTCGCGCATACCGCCATACGGCGATATGCGCGTCAAATGCGATTATTTCTATTATAGCATAGTCCGGCGGCAGGGACAAGCGCGTTTGGACGCAAAAAATCAAAGAATTTCGCCCGCGAAATTTGTCGCGTGCCTATATCTTGTGGCCGCGCCGGCGTCAGAGCACAAAGCCGCCGTTGACCGGTAAATTCTGCCCTGTGACGAATTCCGCCTGCGCCAGATAGACAAGGGCGTCCGCGACCGCGTCGGGTGTGCCGTTCTTGCCGAGGGGCGTCTGCTCGGCAAGGGAGACGAGCGTCTCTTCGCTGACGTTTTTGCACATATCCGTCAGGATGACGCCGGGCGAGACGCAGTTGACGCGGATGCCGGAGGGGCCAAGCTCCTGCGCGAGGGCCTTCGTCATGGCGATGACGGCGCCCTTTGTGGCGGAGTAGGCGACCTCACACGACGCGCCGACCTGTCCCCACATGGACGCGACATTTAAGATGCAGCCGGACTGCTTTTGCAGCATGGCCGGCAGCACGGCATTCACGCAGTGGTAGATGCCGCCGACGTTGACGGCGAACAGGCGCTGCCACGCTTCCTCGCCGATCTGCGAGATCAGGCCGTAGTGGCAGATGCCGGCGTTGTTGACGAGAACGTCCACGGGCGGCAAGCTCACGACCGCCGTTTCAACCGCAGCGCGGTCTGCGACGTCGCAGCAGACGGCCTGCGCGCCGGTTTCGGCGCTGACGGCCTGCGCGGCGGCGTGATTTTTTTCATAGAGGAAGGAGACGGCATAGCCCGCGCGGACAAAGGCGCGGACGGCCGCGGCGCCGATGCCGCGGCTGCCTCCGGTAACTAAAACGTGCTTCATGGCTTGCCCTTTCTCGAGGATTGTTTCGGAGCTTCCACTGTAAAAAGCGCCCCTCCGGCGAGGGGCGCGGGATTCTTTAGCGGCGTCGGGACTTCGTTTTATGCTCGTACTGGCGGCAGCCGGAGATCTTGCTGTCGGAATCGGACATAAACTGCTTGAGCTTTTCCTCAAAGGTCAGCGGCGCTTTGGGCGCTTGCGGGGCGGGGGAATCCTGCCGCGGGCGGGGCGGACGGCGCTCCGGCTCCTTGGCGCGCTTGATGGAGAGACTGATCTTGCCGCTTTCGTCGATGCCGATGATCTTGACGCGGACGATGTCTCCCTCGGTCAGATGGGCGCGGATGTCGCTGACGTAGGTGTTCGCGACCTCGGAAATATGCACCATGCCCGTGCGGTTCTCCGGCAGGAGGATGAACGCGCCGAACTTGGTGATGCTTTTGACTTTGCCTTCCAGTAATGTACCGACTGTAAACTCCATAAATGCAGTATGTTCCTCCGTTTATTTGCTGCTGCTGTCAATATAAATGATCTCACCGTCGCTGACAAGATTCAGGCGCTCGCGGGCGATCTTCAAGACGGAGGCATCCGTTCCGAGGGCGTCAATATCCTCGCGCAGCTCCAGATTGGACTGCTGCATGGCGGCGACGTCACCCTCCAGCGCGGCCTGCTCCTCTTTGAGGTCGTTGATCTTCGGCTGCAGTGTGACGATGGTGACGATGGCGTACAGCATCACCGCCAGTATGACGAACTTGGTAATGAGTGACGATTTGCACAGGCGCATCGGCAAGGCCTCCAGACTGATTCTTTCGCAGAGCGCGTTGATTCTGTCTCTTTATTGTAACCGATTTTTTCGCGCTTGAAAAGAGATTTTTTATTTTTTTTCGTAAAAATTCGAGAAAAATTTTGCACTTCCGGCACAGCCACCGCGCAGGAAAGGTCAAAACCCGCCAGAAAGCGGTAAAAAAGCGCGTAACAAGTCGGCTGAGCGTCAAAAACCAGATAGTCAGCCCAAGCGCCGTCCCGACGAGCATGAAAATGCGGTATTCGCCGTTGCCGACGAGCAGGGCAAAGACCAGATTTGCCGCCAGACACGTCAGAACGAACCACAGATCGAGCACATGGGTCAGCGCGCGCAGATTCCGCCGCAGGCCGCGCAGAAGGTCATAGTGCAGCCCGAAGGCCACGCCCAGCGCGACGGACAGGAGGAACTGACTGCTCTGCAGTCCGAGCGGCTGCTCCATTCAGCGAAACAGCCGGCGCAGGAAGCCGCCCGCCTTTTGCGCCTCTTCGTAGGAAAGTGAATCGATCGTGCCGTTGACGGCGACCTGCCCGCCGTCGATCGAGAGCGTCTTAAGCTGCAGATTCCCGCCGCGGATGACCAGAACGCCGCGCGCCGTGTGCAGAACGACGGTCGATTCGTCGAAGCTCTCGACCTCGCTGACGCCGCTGACGGACAGCTTGGAACGGTCGTCAAGGCGCAGCTCGTGCGGCTGCGCGCGGTTTGTTTCGTTTGCCATCGTCATCCCTCCGTCCAATATATACGGCGCTGCGGGCGCAAATATGCCCCCGGGACGAAAAAACTCCCCCGCCGCATCCTCGCGGCGGGGGAGAAAACCTATTGAATGTCGACGGGGTTGAACATATCCGCGTCGAGCACGTCGGACAGCTCGACGAGGGCGTGGTTGAGGTCGCCGCAGTAGTCGTACAGCACGGTGCGGCTGCGCAGCTCCAGCGGCGTTTTTTCCAGCGAGACCGAGAAGGTCACGCTGGTGCCGCCGTCGGCGTTGGCGTCGACCATCATCGTGCCGCCGTGCAGGCGGGCGATCTCGCGCACCATCGGTAGACCGAGGCCGAGACCGCGGCGGGAATCGCCCGGCGCGGAGGTGCAGAAGCGGTCGAACAGCGTGGACATCACGCTCTGCTCAATGCCCTCGCCGGTGTCGCTCACACTCAGCAGGAGCAGCCTGTCCTGCCGCTCCGCCGAGAGGGTGATCGTGCCGCCACGCGGGGTGTAGTTCATGGCGTTGGAGATGAGATTGTAAAGCGCCCGCTCCAGCAGCGTGCGGTCGACGTCGCCGCGGATCGGCACGTCAGGCGGCGTGTAGGCGAGGTGAATGCCTGTCGATTCGATCAGCGGCTGCGCCTGCGCGACGAAATCGCTCAGGGATTTTACAAGGTCCGTCGGCTCGCGGTGTACCTCCTTGCGGTGCAGAAGAAGCTGACCGCCGTCGGACATCTGCCCGCACAGGCGGACGAGCTGATAGATCGAGCGGTTGAGCTGCGAGGCGGGAACAGAGGTATGCTCCGCCGTGCCCTCCAGCTGCTCAAACAGCGCACCGGCGGCGCTGATCATCATGTGCAGCGGCTTGCGCAGGGAGACCGACGCGCTGACGACCGCGGCAGCGGTAGCGTTCAGCTCCTGCGAGCGGCGCGAGGCAACGAAAAGATCTCCGTCCTGTGTTGCGCGAACGGAGGCGTCATATTCCACGCCGCCGAGAATCAGCGGGATTTGCAGGGTACCCTCGCGCGACCAGTGCGAGAACAGCGCGGTATTATTTTCAAGCAGGGAGGCGATCGGCGTGCCCTCGGTGAGCAAGCCGCGCGCAGCTCCGTTGCACCAGAGCACGACGCCGTCGCGCGCAAAAAAGGCCGGCTGCGCAAACAGCTCCAAGACCTGCCGCATCTGTGTATCCAAGCTCTTCCCTCCCATTCCTGCGGTATATTGATGTGCCAATTTAATCTTGAATATGAACAGGCACTTGCGTAGGCACATCAATCCATTTTTATCGCCATTTCGCTCGCCGCTGCGCGGCAACCGCGAAATATGGCTATATATTGCTCCCCACGTCATCTACTGCATCATTCAAGATTTTATTGGGGGAGCAATAGTATCCGACGCGGCAGGAAAAATTTTCGCGGAAAAAACTGCCTTGTCGAAATGTGTCAGTTACAGTAGCTATCATACCCTATTTTCTCGGGAAACGCAAGCTTGTTTTCCAAAACTTTTGTTCAATTTTCGCTTGTCGAATGCGCGCAAACATGGTATAATATTTGTT
Source organism: uncultured Oscillospiraceae bacterium (assembly GCA_964629755.1). Lineage (GTDB taxonomy): Bacteria > Bacillota > Clostridia > Oscillospirales > Oscillospiraceae > JAZOXB01. The sequence continues at coordinate 13,343 of CAZVSJ010000018.1, forward strand.
CAATATGAACTGTTCGGAGGCTGACCATGCGAGATACGATTTTGGTTCACGGCGCAAGAGAAAACAACCTGAAAAATGTGGACGTGGAGATCCCGCGCAACGCACTGAGCGTGTTCACGGGTCTTTCGGGCAGCGGAAAATCGTCGCTGGCCTTCGACACGATCTACGCCGAGGGCCGCCGGCGCTATGTCGAGTCCCTCTCGGCCTATGTGCGCCAGTTTTTGGGCCAGATGGACAAGCCCGACGTGGACTCGATCGAGGGCCTTTCGCCCGCGATCTCCATCGACCAGAAGACCACCTCCAAAAACCCGCGCTCGACCGTCGGCACCGTCACGGAGATCTATGACTACCTGCGCCTGCTGTGGGCGCGCGTCGGCACGCCGCACTGCCCGAAGTGCGGCAGGGAGATCCGCCGCCAGAGCGTCGACCAGATCGTCGACAAGGTGCTGGCCATGCCGGAAAACACCCGCTTTCAGGTGCTTTCGCCCGTCGTGCGCGGCAAAAAGGGCGAGCACGTCAAGGTGCTCGACGACGCCCGGCGCAGCGGCTTTGCCCGTGTGCGCATCGACGGCATCAACTATGACCTGAGCGAGGAAATCGCTTTGGAGAAAAACAAAAAGCACACAATCGAGCTGGTCGTCGACCGCCTCGTTCTGCGCGGCGACATCACCCGCCGCCTGACTGACAGCGTCGAGACGGCGCTGGCCCACGGCGGTGGTCTGGTCGTCATCCAGTGCCCGGACACGGGCGAGGAGACGCTCTTTTCCCGCAACTACGCCTGCGACGACTGCGGCATCTCGATCCCGGAGCTGTCGCCGCGTCTGTTCTCGTTCAACAACCCTCTCGGCGCGTGTCCGGAGTGCTCCGGTCTCGGCTTCCGGCTGAAGGCCGACCCCTCTCTCGTGATCCCGAATCCCGACCTGTCGCTCTATGACGGCGCGATCCAGGCCAGCGGTTGGGGCAACATCAAAAACGACTCCATCGCGCGGATGTATTTCGAGGCGCTGGCGCAGAAATACCATTTCGACCTCTACACCCCGGTCAAGGATCTGCCGCGCAGCGCAATGGACGTGATCCTCTACGGCACGAAGGGCGAAAAGCTGACGCTCTACTACGAGCGCGGCAACGGCCGGGGCGTGCTGGAGCAGCCCTTTGAGGGCATCCTGCCGAACATCGAGCGCCGCGCGCACGAGACGCAGTCCGACGCCGTGCGCAAGGAGCTGGAGGAGCTGATGGCCAGCTCGCCCTGCCCGCGCTGCGGCGGCGACCGCCTCTCGGACATCGCGCGGGCAGTCACGGTCGGCGGCCTGTCCATCACGAAATTCTGCGATATGTCCGTCAAGCAGGAGCTTGAATTTCTCGACACGCTGTACCTCGAGGGCGCGCAGGCGGTCATTGCCGACCAGATCCTGCGCGAGATCCGCTCCCGCCTCGGCTTTTTGCAGAGCGTCGGCCTGCAATACCTGACGCTTTCGCGCTCGGCGGGCACGCTCTCCGGCGGCGAGGCGCAGCGCATCCGTCTGGCCACGCAGATCGGCTCGTCGCTGATGGGCGTTTTATATATCCTTGACGAGCCGAGCATCGGCCTGCACCAGCGCGATAACGACAAGCTGCTGGCGACGCTCTGCCGCCTGCGCGACCTCGGCAACACGCTCATCGTCGTCGAGCACGACGAGGACACCATGCGCGCGGCGGACTATATCGTCGACGTCGGGCCGGGCGCGGGCATCCACGGCGGCGAGATCGTCGCGCAAGGCTCGCTGCAGGACATTATGAACACGCCCGAGAGCCTGACGGGGCAGTACCTCTCCGGCAAACGGCGCATTCCCGTCCCGACTGTGCGCCGGGCGGGCAACGGCAAGCGGCTGCGCGTGTGCGGCTGCTGCGAGAATAACCTCAACAACATCGACGTCGAGATCCCGCTGGGCACCTTCACCTGCGTCACGGGCGTCTCCGGCAGCGGCAAGTCCTCCCTTGTCAACGAGATCATCGCCAAGCGCCTGCTGGGCAAGCTCAACGGCGCGCGCGTCCGCGCCGGCAGGCACGAAAAGATGGAGGGCGTGGAGAACCTCGACAAGGTCATCGTGATCGACCAGAGCCCCATCGGGCGCACGCCGCGATCGAACCCCGCGACCTATACGGGTCTGTTCTCCGACATCCGCGACCTGTTTGCGGCTACGGCCGACGCCCGCGCCCGCGGCTACAGCGCCGGACGCTTCTCCTTCAACGTCAAGGGCGGCCGCTGCGAAGCCTGCTGCGGCGACGGCCTCGTGAAGATCGAGATGCACTTCCTGCCTGACGTCTACGTCCCGTGCGAGGTCTGCCACGGCAAGCGCTACAACCGCGAGACGCTCGAGGTGCTCTACCGCGGCAAGAACATCTCCGAGGTGCTGGAGATGACGGCGGACGAGGCGCTGGAGTTTTTTGAGCATCAGCCGCGCCTGCGCGAGAAGATCGCAACGCTCGTGCAGGTCGGCCTCGGCTATATCAAGCTCGGTCAAAGCTCGACGACGCTCTCCGGCGGCGAGGCCCAGCGCGTGAAGCTGGCGACGGAGCTGTCGCGCCGCTCCACGGGCAAGACGCTCTATATCCTCGACGAGCCGACCACGGGCCTGCATATGTACGACGTGCAGAAGCTGCTCGAGGTCCTGCAATGCCTCGTTGAGACGGGCAACACCGTGCTCGTCATCGAGCACAATCTGGACGTCATCAAGACGGCGGACTACCTCATCGACCTCGGCCCCGAGGGCGGCGATGGCGGCGGCAGCATCGTCGCCTGCGGTACGCCGGAGGAGATCGCCGCCTGCGAAGCGTCCTTTACGGGATACTATCTCAAGAAAGTTCTGACGGAGGGACGGCAATGAAAACCGACGGCGTGACACGGCGCTTTCTCCATGGCATTCCCGACGCGATGCCGGACGCGGAGCTTTTGGAGCTGCTTCTGCGCTTCAGCACGGAGGATGCAAAGGAGCTGACGGAGCGGATCCTGGCGCAATGCCCCAATATCGCCGCCGTGATCGAAGCGGACGCCGACACACTGCGCAGTATCGAGGGCATCGACGAGGCAAGCGTCCTTCTGCTGCGCCTCGTGCCGGAGCTGCACCGCCGCTATTTCCTCTCGCGCTCGCGGGACGAGAAGCGGCTGACGACCAGCGCCGATTTCGGGCGCTTCCTGCTGCCGTATTTTTACGGCGCGCGGGACGAGATGGTGTATCTGCTCCTGCTCGACGCGGCGGGGAAGGTACTCAACTGCAAGCTGATCGGCCACGGCAGCGTCAACTCCGCCAACGTGCCGATGCGCCGCGTGGTGCAGGAGGCGCTGACCGCTAACGCCAGCGGCGTCGTGCTGGCGCACAACCATCCGTCCGGCGTGGCGCTGCCGTCAAAGGAGGACGCCGACCTCACCGCGCGTCTGCGCGACACGCTGGATGCGCTGCAGATCCTCCTGCTCGACCACATCGTCGTCGCGGACGACGACTTCGTCTCCATGCGCGAAAGCGGCTACTTCCAGCGGATGTATTGAAGAATGCAAAACGGCACACCGCGGGCGGTGTGCCGTTTATTGCAGCTATTTTACAGTGTTGCGGCGAGGACGGCCTTGATCGTGTGCATCCGGTTTTCGGCCTCGTCAAAGACGATGGACTGCTTGCTCTCGAAGACCTCGTCCGTGACCTCCAGCGCGTCCAAATGGAACTTTTCGCCGATCTGGCGGCCGATGCCGGTGTTGAGATCGTGGAAGGCGGGCAGGCAGTGCATGAAGACGGCGTTTTCCCCCGCGTTTTCCATCAGAGCGCGCGTGACCTGATAGGGCAGCATCTTCTGGATGCGCTCTTCCCATGCCTCCATCGGCTCGCCCATCGAGACCCAGACGTCGGTGTAGATGACGTCGGCTCCGGCGGTTGCCTTGACGGGATCGGTCTCAAAGGCGAGGGTCGCGCCGGTCTCGGCCGCGATCTTCTCGCAGCGGGCGATCAGGTCGGAATTCGGGAAATAGCCCTCCGGGCCGCACGCGACATAGTGCAGGCCGAGCTTCGCGCAGCCGATCATCAGGGAATTTGCCATGTTGTAGCGGCAGTCGCCCATGAAGACGAGCTTTCTGCCCTTGAGCGAGCCGAAATGCTCGCGGATGGTCAGCATATCCGCGAGGATCTGCGTCGGGTGGTATTCGTTCGTCAGGCCGTTCCAGACGGGCACGCCGGCGTGCTTTGCCAGCTCCTCGACGATCTCCTGGCCGAAGCCGCGGTACTCGATGCCGTCGTAGAGGCGGCCGAGAACGCGCGCGGTGTCCGCGATGGACTCCTTCTTGCCGATCTGCGAGCCGGTCGGGTCGAGATAGGTGACGTGCATTCCGAGATCGTAGGCCGCGACCTCAAAGGAGCAGCGGGTGCGGGTCGAGGTCTTCTCAAAGATGAGTGCGATGGACTTGCCCTTGCAGGTGTCGTGCGCGATGCCCGCCTTTTTCTTCGCCTTGAGGTCGGCGGCGAGGTCGAGCAGGCCGGTGATCTCCTCCGGGGTGAAGTCCAGCAGGGTCAGAAAATGTTTGCCTTTCAGATTCATGTTGTCCTCCTATTCAGCCGCGCATTCAATGAGCCGCTGCGCGGCGGTTTCCAAAAGCTCCATCGGGATGTTGAGCGCCGGGAGCAGACGGATCTTTTGCTTCGCGGTCGTGACGAGCACGCCCTTTTGCAGCGCCAGCTCCGCAAATTCGCGCGCGGGCTTCTCGACCTCCAGGCCGAGCATCAGACCCATGCCGGTCACGCTCTTGATGCCCTTTTTGCCCGAAAGCGTGCGGAACAGGTAATCCGAGCGCTCGCGCACGCCGGCAAGCAGCTTATCGTCGATGCGGCTCAGGATGTTCACCGCGCCCGCGCAGCAGGTCGGATTGCCGCCGAAGGTCGAGCCGTGATCGCCCGGCCGGAAGACCTCCGCCACGCGCGCGCCGAACATCGTCGCGCCGATGGGAAGTCCGCCGCCCAGACCTTTTGCCGTTGTGACGATGTCGGGCTGCAGGCTGTATTCCATGTAGCCGTAAAGGTGGCCGCTGCGGCCGTTGCCGAGCTGCACCTCGTCGGCGATGAGCAGCAGGTCGTATTTTTCCGCGACCTCGCGCAGCGCGTCGGCAAATTCCTGCCCGATGGGCATGACGCCGCCCTCGCCCTGCACGGCCTCGAACATCACGGCGGCGCATTTGTGCTGGGTGACGAGCTGTTCCAATTCGGCGCGGTCGCCCGCCGCGGCATAGAGGAAGCCCTCCGGCAGGGGCTGATAATCCTTGTGGTACACGTCCTGCCCGGTCGCGGAAAGCGTTGCCAGTGTGCGGCCGTGGAAGCTGTGCTTCAGGGTCACGATGTTATAATACTCCGCGCCCTTGTGCTCCGCACCCCATTTGCGCGCGGCCTTGATGGCGCATTCGTTCGCCTCCGCGCCGGAGTTCGAGAAAAACACGCGCGACAGCCCCGTGCGCTCGCACAGCATCTGCGCAAGCTGCGCCGTGGGTGCGCTGTAGTAAAGGTTCGAGCAGTGCTGGAATTTGCCGAGCTGCGCGGTCACGGCCGCCTTCCAGCTCTCGTCGTTCAGGCCGAAGATGTTCACTGCGATGCCGCTTCCGAGATCGATGTACGTTTTGCCGTCCGTATCGCGCACGAGCGAGCCGCTGCCCTCGGAAAGCTCCATCGGGAAACGGTTATAGGTGTGCGCGAGATAGCGGCGGTCAAGCTCCTGGGTGTTCATAGCCGCCTCCTGATCAGATAATTCAGAATATTCACCTTATTATACCGAATTCGTCGATCGCGGTCAAGCCCCAATCGGTCAAATCAGCCCTTGCCGCGTTTTTTCACGAAATAGACCTTTCCCGTGCGGTCGACTGTCAGCAGAAGCGTCTGCGACAGGCTGCAATTCCGCTTTTGCAGCTCTTTTTCGACCCATTTTTCGTCGCGCTTTGCAACGGCGAGATTCTCGCGCATCAGATTGCCGTCGGAGACGAGGGTGACGGGCAACTCCGTCTCGCTTGCCCGGATGCCGGCGTCCCTGGCTGAGGCCGGGCGGTCCTTGGCAAACAGCAGGGTCGAGAGCTGACCGTTCGTCTCCAAAATCGCAAATTTGACCTCCGTGAGGTCGAAGATCTCCTGCTCGCGCAGGTGCATCGTCAGCTCGTCGAGGTTGACGTGCGTGCGGCGGAGATTCTCCTCCACGATCCGTCCGTTTTCGATCAATATCACGGGCTTGCCGCACAGCAACCGCCGCAGGCGGATCGAGCGCAGCATCGCAAACGCCATCAGCATTTCCGCCGCGATCACGAGGGCGATGGGGACGAGGCCGTGCGTGATAGGCCGGTCGGGTTCCTCCATCGGGATGGTGGCGAGGTTGGCCAAAAGCATCGTCACGACGAATTCCGACGGCTCCATCTCGCCGATCTGCCGCTTGCCGAGCAGTCGCACGGTCAGGATCAGAATGCCGTGAAACAGCACCGTCCGCCAGAGCATCGTCCACATTTGCATCGCCTCCGGCGATTAGTTTGTACCAAAACCGCCGGCCTATGCGGCGCGGCCGTAGAAAATGACAAATTTGTCGTTAATTTGTATAAATTTTTGCGACGAAATCCGGCACGCTTTGGTGACGCATATGAAATCTGGAAAAGGTTGCAAAAATGCTTGCAATTTCCCGCCGATTCCTGTAAACTTGTAAAATCATAAAGCAAAATAATAAAACGGAGGGATAAATATGAAGATCAGCGAGCTTTTCGGTGAAAATGTATTCACCAAGGCTGTCATGCGTGAGCGTCTGCCGCGCGAGGTCTATCAGGAGGTCGTGAACGTGGAGCAAAACGGCGGCCAGATCTCGATGGCTGCTGCGGACGTCGTCGCCAAGGCGATGATGGAATGGGCGGTCGAAAAGGGCGCGACCCACTACACGCACTGGTTCCAGCCGCTGACGGGCATCACCGCGGAAAAGCATGACTCCTTCCTCTCCTCGCCGGACGAGCAGGGCAGGGTCATTATGAAGCTGACGGGCAAGCAGCTCATCATGGGCGAGCCGGACGCGTCCTCCTTCCCGTCGGGCGGCCTGCGCGCGACGCACTATGCGCGCGGCTATACCGCGTGGGATATTACCTCGCCGGCCTTCGTCAAGGAGATGTCCTGCGGCACGATCCTGTGCATCCCTACGGTGTTCGTCTCCTATACGGGCGAGGCGCTCGACAACAAGACGCCGCTGCTGCGCTCCATGCAGGCGCTGTCGCACCACGCGCTGCGCATCCTGCGCCTCTTCGGCGACACGACCGCGAAAAAGGTCGTCCCCTCGGTCGGCGCGGAGCAGGAGTACTTTATCGTCGACCGCGAGAAATATCTGATGCGCCGCGACCTCATCTATACCGGCAGAACCCTCTTCGGCGCGCCCGCGCCCAAGGGACAGGAGCTGGAGGATCAGTATTTCGGCGTGATCCGTGAGCGCGTCGGCGCGTTCATGGCCGAGCTGAACCGCGAGCTGTGGAAAATGGGCATCACCGCCACCACACAGCACAACGAGGTCGCGCCCGCGCAGCATGAGTGCGCGCCGATCTTCAGCACCTGCAACGTCGCCGTCGACCAGAACCAGCTCATGATGGAGACGATGAAGCGCGTCGCCACGAAGCACGGCCTGGTCTGCCTGCTGCATGAGAAGCCCTTCGCGGGCGTCAACGGCTCCGGCAAGCACAACAACTGGTCCATCGCCACGGACACGGGCGAGAACCTGCTCGACCCCGGCAAGACGCCGAACGACAATTTGCAGTTCCTGCTGGTGCTCTCGTGCATCATCAAGGCGGTCGACCGCCACGCGGACCTTCTGCGGATGTCCACGGCCTGCGTCGGCAACGACCTGCGCCTCGGCGCGGACGAGGCGCCTCCCGCCATCGTCTCCATCTTCCTCGGCAACCAGCTTGAGGACGTCGTCGAGCAGATCGTCGAAAACGGCACGGCTGCCGGCTGCATCGCGGGCGGCCAGCTCGACACCGGCGTTTCGACCCTTCCGCTCATCGACAAGGACGCCACTGACCGCAACCGCACCTCACCCTTCGCCTTCACGGGCAACAAGTTCGAGTTCCGCATGGTCGGCTCGTCCGACTGCATCGCCAACTGCAACACCGTCCTCAACACCATCGTCGCAGAGGCCTTCTGCGAGGCAGCAGACATTCTGGAGCAGAGCGACAACCTCGAAATGGCCGCCAACCGCGTCATCGCGGAGAATCTGCGCAGCCACAGCCGCGTGATCTTCAACGGTAACGGCTACAGCGCCGAGTGGGTCGAGGAGGCCGCCCGCCGCGGTCTGCCGAATCTGCCGAGCATGGTCTCCTCCGTGCCGAGCCTGACGACGCCGAAGGCCGTCGACCTGTTTACCAGATTCGGCGTCTTTACGAAGGCGGAGCTTGAATCCCGCAGCGAGGTCATGTATGAGACCTACGCGAAGGTCACGCTCATCGAGGCGCGTACGATGCTGCACATGGCCTCGAAGCACTATATCCCCTCCGTCGTGCGCTATACGGCGCGTCTGGCGGACTCGATCTGCAAGGTGCGCGCCGCCTGCCCGGAGGCGAGCGTCAGCGTGCAGGAGGATCTGCTGACCCAGACGAGCAAGCTCCTGACCGAGGCGCGCGATGCCCTGCACCGTCTGGAGGAGGCCGTCACGCAGAGCAACAGCCTCGACTGCGTGCGCGAAATGTCCAATTTCTGCCACGACACCGTCGTCCCGACGATGCACGCCCTGCGCGAGCCGATCGACAAGCTCGAGCTGATCGTCGACAAGGCCATCTGGCCCGTGCCGACCTACGGCGATCTGATGTTTGAGGTATAAGAGAACGGAAAAGCGCCGCCCCGCAACGAATCGCGGGACGGCGCTTTTGTGTGGTATTCCGTTAGGACAGCGCCTCAAAGAGCGCAAGCTGCTCGACGGTCGTGTCGGTGAAGAACGACGAGGAGGTCACGCAGATGGAGCAGGTGCCTTTGAGCAGGAACACCTGCCGCTGATAGAGCTGCGCGCCGTTGGCGGTGGCGGAGACGACGATGCACGGATGGCTCGCGCCGGCAAAGGTGACCGTATCGGTGCCGATCTCCAAATCATCATAGCCAAGGGAGGGGTAAGCCTGCTCGATCTGCGGGAGGGTGGCGTCCAGCAACTGCTCCTCGGTGACAACGCCCTCAAGCTTGCTGCCGGTGTCGGTGACCGTGATGTTGACGGAGGTCGCGCCGTCGTCCTTCGCGGCATAGAACACGATGACCGTGCCGTTATTCTTCATCAGGTTCAGCAGATCCTCGTCCGACACGTTTTCCTCGACAATGCCGGATAGCTGCGCGATCTCATCTTTGGAATAGATGTACCAGTCGCTGCCCGGCTCGCAGGCAAGGCCGATGGAGCTGTTTTCGTAGCGGCCGCCGGTGACGGTGCCGAGGGAGATCTCCTGCTCGGTGGGCTTGGGGCTCTCCGTGGTGGACGGCGCTGTGGTGGACGGCTCTTTGCGCTCCGAGCTGCCGCAGGCGCAGAGCGTGAACAAGAGGGCAAGCGCCGCAACGAGCGCGAAAATCGGTTTGAGATGTTTCATTTTTATTCTCCTTCTTTAGAATTAACGCCAATATAGCACAACGGCAGGAAAAAATCAAGACGGGAAAATAACTGATGCAATTTTCCGCAAAGTATGTTATGATAATCAGGAGGTGAAAGAAATGGATCAGAAGGAAAACGAAGAACTCCGTGCGGAGGAAGCTGCCGCGGAGGAAGTGGAAGAGAAAGAGCCCTTTGTGCCAAGCTCAACGTCCAGGCGCGTCTTTGCGTGGATCCTGTTTGCGATCGTCTTTTTGGGCATCGTGAGCTGGCTGCTCAGCATCGCGTGCCCCGACTGGGTCGAAAGCGTCCGCGCGTGGGCGAAGGGGCTGCTGCATTGATTATTTTAGGCATCGACCCCGGCTACGCGACGACGGGCTTCGGCCTGATCTCCGCCGAGCGCGGGGAATACAAGCTCCTGCAGTACGGCACCGTGACGACCCCGGCGGATCTGCCCTTCTCCAAGCGGTTGAATATCCTCTTTGAGGACATGACCCGCCTGCTGGAGGTGACGAAGCCGGAGGCGGTCGCGGTCGAAGAGCTGTTCTGGGGGCATAATATCACGACGGGCATCGGCGTCTCCCACGGGCGCGGCGTGATCCTGCTTGCCATCGAGCGGGCGGGCGTGCCGCTGTTTGAGTACACGCCGATGCAGGTCAAGCAGGCGGTCGTCGGCTACGGCAAGGCAGAAAAACGACAGGTCATGGACATGACCCGCCGTTTTCTCAAGATGGAAAAGCTCCCGCGTCCGGACGACGCGGCGGACGCCATCGCCATTGCCCTGTGCCACGCGCGCAGCGCGACGAGCCGGCTGCCGCAAAAATGAGGTATCGGTATGTTCTATTATCTGAACGGTGAGATCACGATGATGGAGGGGAACCTCGCGGTCGTGGACTGCGGGGGCGTCGGCTATGCCTGCCGCACGACCTCCTATACGCTCTCCAAGCTCCGCGTCGGCCAGACGGCGAAGCTCTTTACCTATTGCAATATCCGCGAGGATGCGTTCGATATTTACGGCTTTTCCACGCGCGACGAGCTGCGCTGCTTCGAGCTGCTGCTCGGCGTGACGGGCGTCGGGCCGAAGGCCGCGCTGGCGATTTTGTCCTCGACCTCGCCGGAGCGTTTCATGCTCGCCATTATGACGCAGGACGAAAAAACGCTGACGGCGGCGCAGGGCGTGGGCAAGAAGCTCGCCCAGCGCATCATTCTGGAGCTGAAGGACAAGCTCGGCGCGGTTTCGGAGGTCGATTTCTCCGGCGGCGCACCGGCCGCCGCGGTTCCGGCAACGGGGAGCAATCTGGCGCTTGCGCAGGCGGCGCTGGCGGAGCTGGGCTATAACCAGAGCGAGATCGGCGCGGCGCTCAAGGGGATCAAGACCGAGGGCATGAGCACGGAGGAGATCGTGCGGCAGTGCCTGCGCGCGATGGTAATGAGGTGACGGCATGAGCATTGATTTTTCGCAGGAATATGAGGCGCCGCTCGTTACGACGAGCTTCACCCCGAGCGACGAGGGGGAATTCTCCCTGCGCCCGAAGCGCCTGAGCGAGTATAACGGGCAGGAGAAGGTCAAGGAGAATCTGGCCGTCTATATCGAGGCCGCCAAGCGCCGCAACGAGCCGCTCGACCATGTGCTGCTCTACGGCCCTCCCGGTCTGGGCAAGACGACGCTCGCGGGCGTGATCGCCAACGAGATGGGCGTGAATATCCGCATCACGTCCGGCCCCGCCATCGAAAAGGCCGGCGATCTCGCGGCGCTTTTGACCAACCTGAACGAGGGCGACATCCTGTTCATCGACGAGATCCACCGCCTGAATACGGCGGTCGAGGAAATTCTGTACCCCGCGATGGAGGACTTTGCCATCGACATCATCGTCGGCAAGGGGCCGTCGGCCAACTCCATCCGTCTCGACCTGCCGCGTTTTACGCTCATCGGCGCGACCACCCGCGCCGGCCAGCTCTCTGCGCCGCTGCGCGACCGTTTCGGCGTGAGCTTCCGGCTGGAGCTGTACACGCCGGAGGAGCTGCGCCGCATCATCACGCGCTCTGCGACCCTGCTGGGGATGCAGATCGACCCGGAGGGCGCTTTGGAGGTCGCGTCAAGAAGCCGCGGCACGCCGCGTATCGCCAACCGTATTTTGCGCCGTGTGCGCGATTTTGCGCAGCTTTACTATGACGGCGTCATCACCAAGGAGGCGGCGGATCACGCGCTGAGTAAGCTGGAGGTCGACAAGCTCGGCCTCGACGCGACCGACCGCCGGATGCTCACGGCGATCATCAAATTTTACGGCGGCGGCCCGGTCGGGCTGGAGACGCTGGCGGCGACCATCGGCGAGGAGGCGGTCACGCTGGAGGATGTTTACGAGCCGTACCTGATGCAGATCGGCTTCCTCACGCGCACGCCGCGCGGCCGCTGCGTCACGCAGCTTGCGTGCGAACACCTGCATTTGCCCTGCGGAACGCCGGAGCAACTGACGTTTTGAACAAATTTCGGCGGGAAAACCGTCGAATTTGAACAAAATTTTGTCGGCTAAAAATAATATTTCATCAACTATTGACAAAAGCGTACAAAATGCTATAATGAATAAAGCATACGGAAGCCGTTTGAAGCGGCCGCCGTTCGCAATATCAACCCTGTGTCAAACCAGCAAGCATTTTTTGATGGAAATAGCGTCAGGGCAAATCACTTATCAAGAGAGGTAAACCAAAATGTACGAAGACAAGACTTTAGTTTGCAAGGAATGCGGTAACGAGTTCGTGTTCACCGCCGGTGAGCAGGAGTTCTATGCTGAGAGAGGCTTCCAGAATGAGCCGCAGCGCTGCAAGGCTTGCCGTGACGC
>CAZVSJ010000019.1:0-24921 GCA_964629755.1 uncultured Oscillospiraceae bacterium
TCCGTGCGCAACGCGCACACCTGTAGCGCGCGGCATCCCTGACGCGCCGTTAAAATCCGTTCGCGCAAGCGAACACCACAGTCATTCACCCTTAGTCCTTAGTTCTTAGTCAATTTCGGTAGTGCCTGCAGGCGGAACGCCGCCCCTACGGAGCATCTACGATACCTTTTCTCTATTCTCTATTCACAATTCACTATTCATTATTCACTATAGCAAAAAGGTGCCGTCCCGCCGGACGGCACCTTTTCTCATTATTCCGCGATCGGCTCGAAGTTGTAGCCGAATTCCTCCGCGAGCTCTTGCGCTCCCGAGCCGGCGTAGCCGCAGACCGTCACCTTCTCCGGGTCGCCGAACAGCCATGCGCCGCCCTGAAAGCGTTCCTCATAGTCCTCGTAATCGTCATCGTCTATGTAGTGCAGGGTGCGGCTCAGCAACGTGATCTTTTTCAGATTCGCGCAGCCGTTGAACGCCCTGTACGCAAACGTGTTGACCGTCGGCGGCAGGACGATCTCCTCAAACGCGTCGCAGCCGTAGAAGGCGCCGTAGCCAATCTGGTACACCTCACTTGACATTTCTACCTGCTTCAGCGACGTGCAGCCGCAGAACATCGCATTCGGGATGCTTCGCAGCCCGATGGGCAGCCTGACCGATTCCAGCGCGGTGCAATCCATGAACATCTCGCCCGACAGGCTCAGAAGGGTGTCGGGGATCTCCACGCACTTGAGCGCTGTGCAGCCGCGGAACAGGCCGCCGGAGATGCTCGCCAGCTTCTTCGGCAGCGTGATCTCCGCCAGCGAGGTGCAGTCCATGAATACGCCGTAGCCCAGGCTGCGCAGGCTCTCCGGCAGGACGACCTCCGTGAGCTTCGCGCAGCCGGAGAACGCACCGTCACCGATGGTCGTCACGGTCTGCCCGATCTCCACGCGCTCCAGATTCGGATAGTTCTTGAAGCTGTACTCGCCGATGTACGGCACGCCGTTCAGAATTTTCAGCGTCTTGACGCGGTCGGCGTAGGGCACCCAGGCGGGCTTGCTGCCGTAGTCGTTCAGATTGATGATGTCGACCTCGCCGCCGATGACCAGCGTGCCGTCCGGGAAGAACGCCCAGTACATCAGCTTGCCGCCCACCGGATAGTCGCTCTGGCCGCTGGCCTCCGCGCCCGTCGTGTCGACCGGCTCCGGCTGCACGGGCGGCTCGGCGATCTTGTCGACGAAGCGCACCAAAATCGCCGCGACCTCGGCGCGCGTCGCGCCGTCGCCCGGGTGGAGCAGCAGCTTGCCGCCCGACGTCGAGCCGCCGATGAGGCCGCTGCCGACCGCCCAGCGCATGGCCTCCGTCGCCCACGGGCTGACCGCGCCGCTGTCGGCAAAGCCGCTCAGGTCGCCGCGCATGGAAGTGTCAAAGCCCTTTTGCTGCGCGTAGCGGTAGAGGACGGCGGCCATCTGCTCCCGCGTGACCATGCCCTCCGGGTCGAATTTGCCCTTGCCCACGCCGTTGACCACGCCGTTCTGCGCCGCCCACGCGACCTGCACGGCGTACCAGTCCTTCGCGCGGACGTCCGTAAACGGCGTGCCGCCGGCCTGCGGTTCGCCCTCATAGCGCCACAGCACCGTCACGAGCATGGCGCGTGTCATCGTCTCATCCGGGGCAAAATGGTGGGCGCTGACGCCGCGGAAGAGATTCTTGCCGACCGCGTCGCGGACGTAGGTGTAATACCACTCGGACTCGGGCACGTCGACGAGCTTGGAGAAATAAATCATGTAGCATGGCAGATTTACGCGCTGCAGTCTGCCGCAGCGGCTGCAATGGAGGAACTTCACGCCGTTGGTGTTTGCCTCCGGCGCACGGACGACGTATTCCTCGTCGATGCTGTGGCCCTGCGTGTCGACGCAGATCTCGATATCCAGTAATATCTCAAAATTGCGTCCGTCGTCAACTCTGATCTCGCCCCAGCCGCAGCTTCCGGCCTCGATGATCATCAGCCCGTTGTATTCATGGCAGACGTAGTCGCCGTAAATGCCGTTGGTGACGTAAAGGCCGGTGTTATAGGTTGTGACGCTGTCAACGCCCCAGTTTGGCGTCGGCGAGCTTTGGACGGCGAGATAGCCGACGTCGCCCGGCGCGAGGTTCAGCTTTTTAACGGCTTTTCCCGTCTCCCAGTCGACGATCGAGAGCTTCTGCGGGGCGGAGACGTAGTTTTGGATGTAGACCCGCTCGGCAGAGGCGCTGCCCTCGACCGGGACGAGCTGATCGCCCGATTTCTGCGCCGTGAAGGTCAGGACGGTGTAGGCACCGACCTTCATGCCGGTGGTGTCCCATGTCCTGTTAAATTCCTCCATGCCGACCTGCGTGCCGAAGGCGGAAACGGTCGCATTCACCGGCTCGGCGTCCAGATCGTCGCCGTAGTAGATCGCCGTGCAGCGGTACTGCCCGGTCTTGCCCGTCTGCACAAGGATCATCGGCAGAGTCATCTTCGCGCCGGGCGTCACCGCCCTGTTCGCCATCAGCGGGCCGGGCAGGATCAGGTTGTCGTCGTCCGCCAGACCCTTGGGCAAAAAGCCGTCATTCGCGGACTGCGTTTTGGGCGCAGATTCGACGGAAAGCGCGCCGGACGTGTCCGCTTGCGCAAAGGCCAGCGCCCGCTCGAGCGTCCGGGTCGAAATCCCGTCCGTCTCCTGCGCCGCCGCGCACGGCAGCAGCAGCGTTACGAGCAGACTGCACAACAGCAGGACGGAAAGTATTCTCTTCATTGGAAATCCCTCCTTTTGCTTTGATTCTACAGTAATAAAACGTTTTTGTCAAGCGGCGCAAAGGTTCTCTTTGACGAAACGCGGAAATTGTGGTATGATAAGAAGAAACGGAGGTGGGACGATGGAGGTCATTGCGCTTACGGGCGGCGAACGCGTGGACGTTTTTCTGGCGCGGGCGCTGCCGGAGCTGACGCGCAGCGCCGTGCAGCGGCTTTTGGAGGGCGGCTTTGTCACGTTAAACGGCGCTCCGGTGCGAAAAAACGCGAAAACCGAGGCCGGCGCGCGCTATTGCGTCACCGTGCCGGAGGCGCGCGAGGTCGAGATCGCGGCGCAGGACATCCCCCTCGACGTCGTTTTCGAGGACGATGACGTCCTCGTCATCAACAAGCCCAAGGGCATGGTCGTCCACCCCGCCGCCGGGCACTCCGACGGTACCCTCGTCAACGCCCTGCTGCACCACTGCGGCGACTCCCTCTCCGGCATCAACGGCGAAAAGCGGCCCGGCATCGTCCACCGCATCGACATGGACACGACCGGCCTGCTCATTGTCGCGAAAAACGACTTTTCGCACCAGGCGCTCGCCGCCCAGCTCAAGGATCACACCCTGCGGCGCACCTATGAGTGCATCGTGCGCGGCGGCTTCCGCGAGGACAGCGGCACCGTCAACGCGCCCATCGGCCGCCACCCCGTCGACCGCAAAAAAATGGCCGTCACCGAGAAAAACAGCCGCGAGGCCGTGACGCACTGGGAGGTCATTGCGCGTTACGGGCAATATACGCACCTGCGCTGCCGGCTGGAGACGGGCAGGACGCACCAGATCCGTGTCCACATGGCCTACATCCACCATCCCATCGCGGGCGATCCCGTCTATGGCGTGGGCAAACCGGAGCTTGGGTTGACCTCGCAATGCCTGCACGCGCGGGAGTTGACCTTCGTCCATCCGCGCACCGGGCGGGAGGTCACCGTCACCTGTCCCCTGCCCGAATATTTCCAAAACGCGCTGCGGCGGCTGCAGGGGCTGTAGGGATGGGGCATGCCCCATCCGACCGCGAAGCGGCAGACGGAGAAAACGAACAGGTTTGTACACATTCGGTAGTTCCTGCACCGGCGGAGGCATGCCTCCGCCCTACATTCATAGGCGAAATCAGGCAACAGGAGTGGAGCATATGACATTTTACAAATACTGCGGAGCGGGCAACGACTTCGTCCTGCTGGAAAATTTCGACAGCGCCATCCCGGAGGCGGACTATCCAAAGCTTGCGCAGCGGCTGTGCGCGCGGAAATTCTCCGTCGGCGCGGACGGGCTGATCGTGCTGGAGCCGCCCACGCTGGGCGGCGACTGCAAAATGCGGTTTTACAACAACGACGGCTCCGCCGCCGAGATGTGCGGCAACGGCGCGCGCTGCATCTGTCGCCACTGCTTCGACCGCGGCCTGTCCGGCGAGCGCCAGCGCATCGAGACGCCCGCCGGGATCGTCACCGGCCAGCGCCTGCCCGACGGACGCTACCGCATCCGGCTGAACACGCCGAGCGTCGTGCGCTTGCAGGAGGAAGTCGCCGGAACGGTCTGCGATTACCTCGAATTGGGCGTGCCGGGCATCCCGCATGTTGTCGTTTCGGCCGATTTGAGCGAAAAACGAGCGATTTTGCGCGAATTTGCGCGGTCTTTGCGCCATGCGCCGGAGCTGCCGCGCGGCGCGAACGTGAATCTTTACGAACTGACGGGCGAAAACACGGTCAGGCTTTTGACGTTCGAGCGCGGCGTGGAGGATTTCACCCTCGCCTGCGGGACGGGCACGGGCGCGACAGTCGCGGCGCTGGCGCTGCGCGGCCTCGTTTCGGGTGCGCAGACGCGCGTGGATTGCGAGGGCGGCACGCTGTTCGTCGACATCGTGCGCGGCGCGGAAACGCAGATCTTCCTCTCCGGCGACGCCGTCCGCGTCTATACCGGGACGCTGGAATAAGGGAAGTGCCTGCACACGGCGCGCCGAGTCGACGCGCCCTACGGTGTTCTATCGGAGGTGCCTGCGCGAGATTGCACGCGCAACGACAGTACGATACAAAAAAGCACGACGCAGCAGCGTCGTGCTTTTTGACATTGTTCGGAACAATCAGCGCTCGTAAAGCTCCGTCATGCGGCGGATCTTCGCGGCCAGCTCCGGCGTGCAGGCGCCCCTTTCCACGCGCCAGCTCCAGTTGTCGGTGCTGAGCGTGCCGGGGAAGTTCATGCGCGCCTCCGCGCCGAGGCCGAGATAGTCCTGCAGCTGGGCGATGAACGTGTCGGCCACGCTCGCCATGCCCGCGCGGAGGATGCCCTCGCGGATGTCCTCGCGCGACTTGACGCCGAGGTACTCCATGACGTAGTTGACCGTCTCGTCGGTCTGGCCCTCGAGCCACTGGTCGAGCGTCTCATTGTCGTGCGTGCCGCTGTAGCAGATGCAGTTGCGCTCATAGCGGTGGGGCAGATAGTTGGTCGGTTCTCGCGGGTCGAACGCGAACTCCAGCACCTTCATGCCCGGATAGCCGGAATCGCGCTGCAGGCGGATGACGTCCTCGGTCAGGAAGCCGAGATCCTCCGCGATCAGGCGCAGGTGCGGGAAAGCGTAGTGCAGGGTGTTGATGAAATCGTGGTCCGGACCCTTGACCCAGCGGCCGTTACGGGCGGTGGTGTCGCCGTAGGGGATGGCCCAATAGCTCTCGAGGCCGCGGAAATGGTCGATGCGGATGACGTCGAACAGGCGCGAGGCCGCCGCGATGCGGCGCTTCCACCAGTCGAAGCCGTCGTTGCGCATCCGGTCCCAGTTGTAAAGCGGGTTGCCCCAGAGCTGACCGTCAGCCGAGAAGCAGTCGGGCGGGCAGCCTGCCACGCCCGTCGGCATACGGTTGCCGTCGAGCTGGAACAGGTCGGGGTTCGCCCAGACGTCGCAGGAATCGTAGGGGACGTAGATGGGCAGGTCGCCGATGATCTGGATGCCGAGGCTGTGGACGTAGTTGCGCAGGGCGTCCCACTGGCGGAAGAACAGGAATTGCAGGAAGACGAAGAAGTTGACGTCCTCGGCCAGCACGGTTCCGTAGGTCTCGGCGGCGCCGGGATGGCGCAGGCGGATCTCGTCCGGCCAGGTCTCCCACGAGCACATATTGCGGCTGCGCTTGACCGCCATGAACAGGGCGTAGTCCTCCAGCCACGGATTTTCGTAGCGGAAGCGGCGCACGTCGTCGGCGTAGCGGTCGCGGCCGCGCTCATAGGCGCGGTAGAGCAGGTCGTAACGGACGCTGAACTGGAAGCCGTAGTCCACGCGCTTTTCGTGGGCGCTCCAGTCGATGGCGTCGACCTCCTCCTGCGTGAGCAGGCCGTCGGCGATCAGCGTGTCAAGGTCGATGAAATAGGGATTGCCCGCACAGGTGCTGAACGACTGATAGGGGCTGTCGCCGTAGCTGGTCGGGCCGATGGGCAGGATCTGCCAATAGCGCTGACCCGCCGCCTTGAGGAAATCCGCGAACTCGTAGGCCGCCTTGCCCAGAGTGCCGATGCCATAGGGCGAGGGCAGCGAGGAGATGTGCATTAAAATACCGCTTGCTCTCATTTCTTGTTTCAATCCTTCCGGAAAAATTGCTGTGTGCGCTCAGCGCGGGTCGAGCCGCGCGACGCTGTCCCTGCAGGCGAGGGAGAAGGGCACCTTCTCGTGGCAGGCGGGCTGCTGCTCCTCGATGGCGCGGAGCATCAGCTCCACGCCGCGCCGAGCAAGCTGCTCGGCGTCCTGCCGGATGGTGGTGAGCTTGGGGATGTAGTAGTCCCCGAGGGCGAGGCCGTCGAAGCCGACAACGGAGATGTCCTCCGGCACGCGCAGGCCGGCGTCGGTGATGGCGCGCATCGCGCCGATGGCCATGACGTCCGACATGGCGAAGATGGCCGTCAGCTCCTGCGAGCGGACAAGCCGCTGCGCGGCGGCGTAGCCGTCGGCGAAGGAATAGCGCGCGACGGCGCACTGGCGCTCGGAAAGCTCCATGCCGTGCGCGGCGAAGGCACGCCGGCAGCCCTCATAGCGCTGCCAGCTGATGCCGGTATAGGCCAGCTCGCCGTTGATGAGGCCGATCCTGCGGTGTCCCTGCGAAAGCAGGTACTCCACCGCGCACTGCGCGGCGGCGATGTCATCCGTCGTGACGGACGAGAGGTTCTCGAAGCCCAGCGAGGACGCGTCAGACGTCAGAAGGACGCCCGGCACGGTAAATTCGCCGAAGCTCCGGGCAAAAAGCTGCATATCGCCGCCGAGGAAGAGGATGCCGAGCGGCTTTTGCTCGCGGCTGCGGTGCAGCGCGTACTGCACGGCGTCCTCGTATTCGTCGACGTAGTCCACCGTCAGCGGGTACTGCGTATCCGCCAGCAGGCGCTGGATATGCTCGATCATTTGGGCAAACAGCTCGTTCTGCCGGCCCGAGACGACGGCCAAAATGCCGTCGCCGCGGGTCTGGCGGAGCTGTTTTGCGTTGCTGTTGAGCTGGAAGCCGCGCTTTTCCACGCAGGCGAGGATGGTCTTCCTTGCGCGTTCGCTGACATTCGGCTGCCCGTTCAACACACGGGAGATGGTGCCGACGGAGTAGCCCGTCTCGCGGGCAAGGTCCTTGATGGTCATAGATCAGCCCTTGACGGCGCCGGCTGCAACACCCTTGATAATGTGCTTCTGGCAGAACAGGTAGAGGATGATGATCGGCAGGAGGCTGAACATCATGACCGCCATGGTGGCGCCCATGTCGACCGAGCCGTAGCTGCCCTGCAGGTACTGGACGTGGATGGGGATGGTCTTGTACTTGTTGATGTCGAGCACGAGGGCCGGCAGCAGATAGTCGTTCCAGACCCACATGATCTGCAGGATGCCGACCGAGATCAGCGTCGGCTTGAGCATCGGCAGGACGACGAGGAAGAACGTGCGCACCGGGCCGCAGCCGTCAATGGCCGCCGCCTCCTCGATCTCGAGGGGCAGGCTCTTGACGAAGCCGGTGAACATAAACACGGACAGGCCCGCGCCGAAGCCGAGGTAGATGATGGGGATCGTCCACGGGGTGTTGAGCTTGAGCTGGCTCGCGACGGAGACCAGCGGGAACATGACCATCTGGAACGGCACGATCATCGAGAAGACGCAGGCGAAGTAGAAGATCTTCGCGAAGCGGCTGCCCACGCGGGAGATGTACCACGCGGCCATGGACGTGCACAGCAGGATGAGGAACACGGACAGAAGGGTGATGACCAGGCTGTAGCACAGGGACTTGATGAACGGGTAGTTACCGAAGGTCGCGCCCTTGATGTAGTTGTCGAGGCCGACGAAGGTCTCGCCGTTCGGGACGGCGAAGGTGTCGGTGTTGATGGAGGCGTTGTTCTTAAAGGAGTTGATCAGGACAAGGATGATCGGCAGGATATAGACGACGCAGACGATGGCGAAGAGGACGGTCAGGACGATGCTGCCGACATTGCTCTTTTTCTTGACCTTGACGGCGCCTTCCGGCGTAGCGAGCTGGTTGGTCATCATTGCTGCACCTCCTTGGTCTTGGTAGCGCGGAGCTGGATGAGCGCGAGGGCGGCGACGAGGATGAAGAAGATGACAGCCTCCGCCTGTGCCGTGCCGATCCACTTGTTGTTGATGTTGTTGGTGTTATAGATGTGCAGGGCGAGCATCTCCGTCTGCAGGATACGCGTGCCGGGGATCTTGGGCGAGCCGCCGGTCAGGGCGAAGTTCTGGTCGAAGAGCTTGAAGGAGTTCGTCAGCGTCAGGAACATACAGATCGTGATGGACGGCATGACGTTCGGGATCGTGACACGCCAGAGGGTCTGCCAGCGGTTCGCGCCGTCGATCTTTGCCGCTTCGAGCATATCCTCCGGCACGGCCTGCAGGCCCGCGATGTAAATGATCATAATGTAGCCGATCTGCTGCCACGCGACGAGCACGACCAGGGCCCAGAAGCCGACGTTGGCGTTCGTCATGTAGGTGGCGCCGAGGATGGCGTCGAAGATCAGCTTCCAGATGTAGGCAAGGACGATGCCGCCGATGAGGTTCGGCATGAAGAAGACGGTACGGAAGATGTTCGAGCCCTTCATCTTCTGCGTCAGGGCGTAGGCCAGGGCGAAGGCGAAGACGTTGATGAGGATGATGGACACGACGGCGTACAGCGCCGTGAAGCCGAAGGCATGGCGGAAGCCCTCGTCGCCAAAGGCCTTGACATAGTTGGCAAAGCCGTTCCAGGTGAAGTCGATGGGCGAGGAGAAGCGGCTGAAGGAGCGGTACAGGCCGAGCAGGAAGGGCCAGACGAAGCCGATGAAGAACGCAGCCAGCGTCGGCAGGACGAAGATCGGGAACGCGAGCTTCATCGGGCGGCGCAGGAGCTTACTGCTGTGCGCGGTCGGGTCGACGGGCGGCGCGTAGAAGATCATCTGGCTGCGGCGCTTATGATAGTAATAGTAAATGGGCGCGGCGACCAGGGCGAGGAACGCGACAAAACCGATGGCGGCGGCGAGGTAGTTGATGCCGGGGGTCGCGGCCCACTCGGCGGCGCCGTAGCCGTCGACGAGGTAGTTGGCGTACATGACGCGGAGCTGATCCATCGGGTACAGGCCGAGCCACTTTGCACAGAGGGTGCCGCAGAGCATGGCGACGTAGACGGCATCCATGCAGAGCATAACGAGGTTGGCGGTGAAGCCGGAGCGTTTTCTGAGCTTGGCGGACGTGACGAGCGCCGCGATCGCGCAGAACAGGCCGAAGAAAATGGGAACGATGATGGTCAGGGCAGCCTTGTTTTCAAGCTTTGAGAAGTTAAACAGCACGGCCATGCCGACCGCAAAGCCGACAATGCCGACGATGCCGCGGACGAGCAGCCAGATGGAATACACAGAATGAAAACGGAAAGAACACGGAGCCTGCTTTGCCGTCGCGGTCTCAGTGTTCGTAAGCGCCTTTTTCATCTGCCATCGCCTCCTTTTTTAATATTGTATGGACTTACCCACGGACGGCGGCAAGCCTCTGCGCTGCACCGCAGCGGCAGAGCATAGGCTTGCCTCCGCCGAAACGAAGGAGTCTGCGTTGATATTCGCAAGATTTCTTAATAAAGCAGGGGCGGGCATTCGCCCGCCCCCAGAAGTTCAATGTTCAGTTACGGGTGATTAGCCGTTCTGAGCTTCCCACTCAGCTGCCCAGCCATCGACGAATGCCTTAACGACATCGTCCCAGGAGCCGCCGGCGGTGGAGTAAGCCATCAGAGCGTCGACAACGCCCTGTCTCCAGGAGTCAACGTTCGGGGTGTAGTTGAACGCCCAGGCGACATTGTACTTGCCCTCGGCGAACAGCTCGTTGGCAGCGTTGAAGAAGACGTTCTCGGAAGCCTTCGCGTTCTTGAAGGGGATCGGGCCAAACTGCTCGGCCATCATCTGAGTGCCTTCGTCGGAGGTGACGACCCAGTACAGGAAGTCGAGGGTGGCCTTCTGATCTTCCTCAGAAGCCTTGGCGTTGACAGCCCAGCGGTTCTCGGTGCCGCAGCACAGAGCAGCGTCAGCTTCGCCTTCCACGCCGCAGTAGATGGGGATCATGGTGAGGTCTTCCGGGTTCATCATGAAGCCCTTGCTCTCGTCAACAACCAGGTTGTTGTATTCCCAGGAGCCGTTCTGATAGAAGACAGCCTTGCCGGTGCCGAATTCAGCCTCGGACTCGTCGCCGGTCTTCGGGCCGATCTCGGAGGGAGCGCAGGTGGAGTTGTTGATGTACAGATCCCAGATGTTCTTGAAGTTGTCGAGGTAGTCGGCAGTGATGGTGGAAACTTCGTTGGAATTCACACCCTGATAGAACAGCGGCAGGTTGGCCAGGTGGCCGGAGAATCTCCAGGAGGAGGAGCCGTCCAGACCGGCGGAAGAGAACGCGGAGAAGCCGAGCTCAGCGGAGCGGGCGGTGATGTCTTCGGCAACAGCCTTCAGGGAAGCGAAGTCGGTGATGTCGTCGACGGTGTAGCCAGCCTCAGCCAGCAGAGCGGTGTTGACGATGATGCCGTAGGCCTCGTAGCAGTAGCCGGCGCAGTAGGTGACGCCGTCACGGACGAGGTTGAAGTCAGCGGTGGTCATCTCGTTGAGGAAGTCGGTGCCGTCGAGGGGCAGGCAGTAGTCCTGCCAGGTGTCGAGGCCGGCCATGTTGCCGCACTGGAACAGGGTCGGAGCGGATTCCTTGCCCATCTCAGCGGTCAGGGTCTCGGAGTACTTGCCGGAAGCAGCGGTGACGACCTTGACGGGAACGCCGGTCTTCTCGGTGTAGAGCTTTGCCAGATCCTGCCAAGCCTGATCAGCCTCGGGCTTGAAGTTCAGGAAGTAGACGGAGCCGGTAGCGGGAGCGGGCTCGTCGCCACCTTCGGTGGTGGGAGTCTCGGTGGTGGGAGTCTCGGTGGTGGGAGCTGCGGTCGACGGGGTCTCGGCGTCGCCGGAGCAGCCGGCGAACAGGCAAGCGACCATCGCAAGGGACAGCAGCAGCGCGATGAGTTTCTTCATTTTCATTCCTCCAAAAAATTAATCGTCTAACGATTTTTTCGCGAGATTGGAAACGATTCCAATCCCGTGTATTTAAAGTATAACGCCTTTCTTCGCATTTTGCAATGCTTTTTTCCAAGTCCGAAAAAGTTCTTGCAGGTTGTCCAATTTGGCCGTCTGCGTTTTGTGCAGTTTCACCAAATTCCGTTGGGAAATGTCATTTCTTGCGCCAAAAATTGGTACGTCAGAGGCAGTTCGCGTCGAGTGATTGCGCAGCGCGCAGACGACACGGCGATTTGCTTGCGCTCGGCAGTTCCTGCACGCAGCGCGCCCGGTGGTCTGCGCAGCCATTGGCGACGAAGGAGCCTTACGGATGCGGCGTACCCCTTGCGGGTGCGCGCCCTACGGCGAGGGTGCGATAGACGGATCGTAGGGCACGACCACCGGGCGTGCCGTCCGCGAAGCGGCGGACGGTACGGACAAACAGGTTTGTACGGATTTGGTAGTTCCTGCACCGGCGGGGGCATGCCCCCGCCCTACAATATAATAAATCCGTGCGCTTGCGCACACTGCAACTGTTCCCTGTTCACTTTTCACTATTCTCTGTTCACTATAAATTAAAAGCGGTAGTTCCTGCACCGGCGGGGGCATGCCCCCGCCCTACATTTTAATCTGTTTGCGTAAGCAAACACCACAGTCATTCACCCTTAGCCCTTAGCCCTTAGCCCTTAGTCAAAAGGATAGTTCCTGCACGCGGCGCGCCCGGTGGTCGCGCCCTACGGGTTCTATCAGAGGTGCCTGCACCGCCCTCGCAATGACAAATGGGGCCGCCCGGCATATCACAAAACAAAGCGGGGCTGCTGCCCCGCTTTGCGATACAATATAAATATTACAGAAGATTCAGGCCCGTTTCCGGATCGAACAGGTGCGCCAGCGCGGGATCGAACGTGAATTTCACGCCGTTGCCGCTGCGGACGGCATCGAGATCGAGGCCGGCCGTCGGGATGACCGCGACGACATCCTTGTCGCCCACGCTCATATGCAGGTGCATCTCGCTGCCCATCATCTCGGACACGTCGATGGTGGCGGCGAAGCCCTCCGGCGCAACGGACAGGTTGACCGGGCGGATGCCGAGGACGATCTGCGCGGGCTGCTGGTTCGCGGCGGAGAGCGCCTCCTGCTGCGCCTGACCCAGCACGACCTCCTTGCCGAGCAGCTCGACATAATAACCGCGGTTGTCGCGCTTGAGGGTCGCGTTGAAGAAGTTCATCTGCGGCGTGCCGATGAAGCTGGCGACGAACAGGTTCTTCGGATGGTTAAAGACCTCCTGCGGGGTGCCGATCTGCTGGATGAAGCCGTCGCGCATGATGACGATGCGGTCGCCCAGGGTCATGGCCTCGGTCTGGTCGTGGGTGACGTAGACGAAGGTGGTGTTGATGCGGGAGCGCAGCTTGATGATCTCGGCACGCATCTGGTTACGCAGCTTGGCGTCGAGGTTGGACAGCGGCTCGTCCATGAGCAGGACCTGCGGGTTGCGCACGATGGCGCGGCCGATGGCGACACGCTGGCGCTGGCCGCCGGACAGGGCCTTGGGCTTGCGCTCGAGGTACTCGGTGATGCCGAGGATCTCCGCCGCCTCGCGGACCTTCTTGTCGATCTCGTCCTTGGGCGCCTTCTTGAGCTTCAGGGAGAAGGCCATGTTTTCATAAACGGTCATGTGCGGGTACAGCGCGTAGTTCTGGAAGACCATCGCGATGTCGCGGTCCTTGGGGGCGACGTTGTTGACCAGGCGGTCGCCGATGTACAGCTCGCCGTCGGAGATCTCCTCCAGACCGGCGATCATGCGCAGGGTGGTGGACTTGCCGCAGCCGGACGGGCCGACGAGGACGATGAATTCGCCGTCCGCGATGTCGAGATTGAACTCCTGCACGGCCACGACGCCCTCGGCGGTGATTTGCAGGTTGTTCTTCTTCTCCGGCTCGCCCTTCTTGGGCTTCTTCTTCTTTTCGGTGTTCGGGTAGATCTTCTTGATGTTCTTCAGGGTTACATTTGCCATGTTACCGGCTCTGACACGGGAGCCTCCGCTCGCCCGTGCCTCACGCCCGCCGAAATTTGGCGCGGCGCATTGCGACAGGTCTCCACACTGCCGCACCGCAAGCCTGCGGTTGGTTTTCCTCCTTCATTCGGCGGTGAGCAGCTATTGTGTGGAGTAGCTGCGCCTACCGTAGTGATATTATCATATCATGTGATAGGGGGAAAAGGAATTGACAATACTCACAGTTTTTCTGTCGTGGTTTTAGGCATTTCGACGAAAGGATGAAAGTTAGCCGCAGGTGGCGGCAGTCGGCGGCTGTAGGGGCGGCGTTCCGCCGCCCGCAATCAAATTCGGTGCGAAGCGCACCTGTAGCGCGCGGCATCCCTGACGCGCTTTATAATCCGTTTGCGCAAGCAAACACCACAGCCATTCACCCTTAGTCCTTAGCCCTTAGCCAAAAACGGAAGTGCCTGCACGCGGCGGGGGCATGCCCCCGCCCTACATTATCTATTATCTATTCACTATTCACTATTCACTGTTCATTCAGGCGACTTCCCAGGGAAAACCCCCGGCGAGGGTTTTCCCTCTTTTTCTCCGCTTTGGCGGAGAAAAATTCACCCTTTCCTGCGCTTTTGGGACGATTTTAGGGTATTTCGCCGTCTGCGGACGGCGACCAAAGGCGCTGCCTTTGGAATCCGCAAGCCTTTGAGTGCCAGAATCTGATAAAAAGCTGAACAGCTTTTTATAGCACCGAAGGTGCGTCAGATTCTGCCTGAGACGGCGCAGCGTGCGCTCAGCACGATGCGAGTGTGCGAAGCACACGGGATTCCTGATGAATGAATTCATCAGGAATCAGTATCGAAAGGCTTGAGCGAAACTTTTATTGGCGCTGCTTTTACGGCGCGGGCTTTTTCCACGTCCGGACGGGCGGGTTTTCGCGCAGGGCGCGGAAAAAATCCCGCAGACACGCGCCCGCCTCCTGCGCCAGCACCCCCGCCGTGACCGCCGGGCGGTGGTTGTACGGCAGGGCGAACAGATCCGTCAGCGTGCCGCACGAGCCCGCCTTCGGGTCGGGTGCGCCGTAGACCACCCGCGGGATCCGCGCGTTGATGATCGCCCCGGCGCACATCGGGCACGGCTCCAATGTCACATAAAGCGTGCATTTCCACAGCCGCCAGCCGCCCAGCGTCCGGCACGCCTCGTCGATCGCCTCCAGCTCCGCGTGGCACAGGGCGTTTTTCGCCGTCTCGCGGCGATTCCGGCCGCGGCCGACGATCCGCTCGCCGTCCGTGATGACGCAGCCGACCGGCACCTCGCCCTCCGCCGCCGCCTCACGCGCCAGCGCCAGCGCCTCGCGCATATATTCCTCGTCCGTCATGGGCTCACCTCCCGTTTTGTCCATGATAGCCGATTTTTCGCCGCAAGTCAACGCGTCGGCGCATAAAAGTCCGTGCAGCAGCACCGCCGCGTCCGCCTCGGACAGCGGGCCGGACGCCGTTCGCAGCCGCGCGCGCACGTCCTCCAGCAGGCCGGAAAGCTGCGGCGCGTCCTGCGCCGACGCCTGCCCCGTGAGCAAAAAGTCCGTCGAGACGGAAAACAGCTTCGCCATTTGCAGCAAAACGGCGTTCGGCGGCGTGCGCCGCTCCTGCTCGTACATCCCCACGGCGCTCGGGCTGACGTGCAGCGCCTGCGCCAGCGCCCGCTGCGACAGGCCGCTTTGCCGGCGCAGCAGCGCGATCCGCGCACCCAGCATGGCCACTTCCCCCTTCGTGTCCCTTTTCTCCACGATAGCACAGGGCGCGTGTTGCTTTTTGCGGGAATTTGCCGCGCCGCGCCGTATTTTTGCGCCGGTTTTGGCGATTTTTGTCGCATAGGATTATTCTTCTTGACATCACACGCTTCGTGTAGTACACTGTTCGTGTAGATATGGAAATAATTGGAAAATAAATTACTCAAAATAATTCAACTGTTTCTGTTTCTTCCTCCTTTCGGCGGGAGTTTTCCCGCCTCCGGTTGTCATGGAGCGCCTCGCTTGGATAAGCTGAATCCCAATGGGAGGTGAATCCGGTTGACCGATCCGATCCCCGTGTGCCGCTGCGCGATGTGCGGCGGCGAGCTGTACGAGGGCAATTTCTGCTACCGCCTCGACGGCGTGCGCATCTGCCGCGCGTGCTTCCCCGACTGGGCGCTGGAGCGCTATGCGACGGCGCTGGAGCTGGTCGAATGAGGCTGTGTGAGCTGTCGCCGGGCTACCGCGCGGCGGCGCTGCCGCTGAAAAACCGGCTGCGCGAGCTGCGGCAGCGGCTCAAGGCGGCACAGGACCCGGCGGAGCGGGCGTCGCTGCGCCACGAGATCGCCCTGCTGGCGACGATCATGACCCAGTGCCGCGAGCTGGCAGAGCTGACGGCGCACTATTACGAAAGGAGCTACTACCGCAGTGAAAAATACACCCTTTGAGTATTCGGACATTCGCCTGCCCAAGCAGGTGCAGGCGCGGCGGATGCGCCGCGTGATCGAGCAGGAGCTGACCGATTTGCAGCGCGAGATTTTGGAGGACGTCTATTTTCGCGGCAAGAAGCAGGTGCAGATCGCGGCTGAGCGCGGGATCAACCGCTCGTCGGTGTGCCGCGCGCTGCACCGCGCCGAGGCGCGCCTGCGACGGTTTTTGCGCTATTAAAGAACAATAAAAGTTTCGCTCAAGCCTTTTCAAAGGCTTGCGGATTCCAAAGGCAGCGCCTTTGGTCGCCGTCCGCAGACGGCGAAATACCCTAAAATCGTCCCAAAAGCGCAGGAAAGGGTGAATTTTTCTCCGCCAAAGCGGAGAAAAAGAGGGAAAACCCTCGCCGGGGGTTTTCCCTGGGAAGTCGCCTGAATGAACAGTGAATAGTGAATAGTGAATAGATAATAGATAATGTAGGGCGGGGGCATGCCCCCGCCGCGTGCAGGCACTTCCGTTTTTGGCTAAGGGCTAAGGACTAAGGGTGAATGGCTGTGGTGTTTGCTTGCGCAAACGGATTATAAAGCGCGTCAGGGATGCCGCGCGCTACAGGCGTACGCTCCGCGCACAAATTTTGAATTGAGATTGCACCCGCAAGGGGTACGCCGCATCCGTAAGACGGCAAAGCCGCTAACGGCTGCGCAGCCACGGCTTGCTCCGCAAGCCTCGCAATGACATAACAGGCAACCCCATTTGTCATTGTGAAGCCAGTGCGCACACTGGCTGTGGCAATCTCAAGCCACCCAATTTGTACAAACCTGTTCGTTTCCTCCGTCTGCCGCTGCGCGGTCGGATGGGGCATGCCCCATCCCTACACGCGTTGATCGAAGCGACCGTGAGAAACGAAAAAGCGCATAAAAACACCCCGCTCTGCCAAACTACGCAGGGAGGGGATTTTTTATGGAGCATCCGCAAAAGCCGCCGCTGCGCCACGGCGACCTGCACGACCCGAAGCTGCCGGCGATCCACGGCGGGCCGTCCGGCAACCGCGCCGAGCAGCACGTCTGCCCGTCGCCCGTGCCGCAAAACGACGTGACCGGCATCGGGTGAGAATGGCCGCCGAAGGCACCCGCGGAAACGTGAAAAACCGCCTCTGCCAGTGGCAGAGGCGGTAAAATATCGCTCAAAATCGCTCAATCAGCGCTCGAAAACGATCATATTCTCGGTGTCAAGCATCAGGACGAGCTTGCCATAGAGGGTGGTGGTCGAGTCGGTCGGGTAGGCAAACTTGACGCTGCCCAGCTCGCTCATGGTGACGGAATAGAAGTCATTGTCGCCCGTGTTCTGCAGGTACTCCCAGTGGGTGATGCTGTAGACCGCGTCGCCGAGGATGAACTCGCCGGTGTTGTCGGCGTACAGCGCCATGTACGCCTGGTCGCTGGTGAACGGCTCCAGCTCGCCGTCGAAATAGGTCATGCAGACGTTCCAGGTGCCGAGGATGCGGGTCTCCTGCTCCGGCATCGGCGGCTGGACGGTGACCTTGAAGGTATCCTTCACACCGCTTTCGGCGGTGACGGTGATGGTGCAGGTGCCCTCCGCGACAGCGGTGACCTTGCCGTTTTTGACCGTGGCAACGGCGTCATCGCTGGACGTCCAGGTGACGTCGGTCTTGGTGGCGTCTTCGGGCAGGTATTCGTAGTCGAGCTTCATGGTGTCGCCGATGGCGAGGCTGGACGGATTTTCACCGACGAAGGAGATCTCTTCGATGGGTGTGCCGCTCAGGAAGAGGAAATAGACCGCGACCGCGGCCGCCACGAGGACGACAAGAACGATGGGCAGGATGATGGCGAGCTTGTTCTTCTTCTTGGGGGCGGGCTGCTCCGGCTGATAGATGTGCTGCTCGTAGCCGGGCTGCGGCTGCTGGTAGACGGGCTGCTCCGGCTGCTGATAGACCGGCTGCTCCGGCTGGACGGGAGGTGCGGGAGGAACGACGGGCTGCTGCGGCGCGGGCGTCGGTTCCTGCGGGGCGAACGGGGTGTTTTCGTTCTGATCCATGCGACAAAACTCCTTTTTTCAATTCTTGCGGGGGCGGCGGCAGAGCGGCCCCGGCTGCTACGCGCGTCTGGCTCGCAGGGGCGTAGTAATCTGAATTTAGTATACCAGACCCACAGAATTGTGTCAAGCGGGAATGTGCGTCTTTTTTACATTTTGGAGCTTTTGTGAACAAATGCGGGGCGTGACAAGGCAGCGCGAGTGGCTGCACGCGGGACGCCGGGGACGGCGTCCCCTACGGATTCTATCGGAAGTGCCTGCATCGGCGCGCCGGGGTCGTCTGCGCAGCCGTTGGCGACGAAGGAGCCTTACGGATGCGGCGTACCCCTTGCGGGTGCGCGCCCTACGGAGTTCTATCGAGGGTGCTGCATGAGATTGCCGCGTCGGGCTTGCGCCCTCCTCGCAATGACAAACGGGGTGGCAATCCAAATTCAAAATCAATTCGCGGAAGCGAACACCACAGCCATTCACCCTTCGTCCTTAGCCCTTATCTAAAACGGCAGTTCATGCACACGGCGGGGGCATGCCCCCGCCCTACAGAGTTTTATTCGTGCGCGCAAGCGCACACCGCAGCCATTCACTCTTCGTCCTTAGCCCTTAGTCAAAAAAGCCACGGGCGGCTGCCCGTGGCTTTTTGGGTATCCTTACATATCGAACGGTTCCATGCTGAGGACGGGGTGGCCGACCTCGCTCAGGAAGGCCAGCAGCTCCTCGGGGTCCTCGGTGCAGACGGTCTCGTCAGCGATCATGTCGGTGAAGTTGTCGACGCCGTACAGCTCCTTGGCGGTCGCGTCGAGCTTCTCGCGCATCTGCTCCTTGAGATCCTTCGGCAGCCAGACGATGCGGCCGGGGCCGCCCTCGGCGGCGATGAACTTCTTCGAAGCGATGAAGTGCTTGCCGTGACCCATGAAGCCCGGCGTCTGCACGCCGCCGCCCGTCATGGACGCCATCTCGGAGAAGGTCATGCCCAGCGGGGTCATGCCGGCGTGCTCGCGGCAGGTGATGACGACGCCCATCGAGCACGGCTCGACGCCGCAAATGCACTCGAAGCAGCCGCAGGAGGTCATCGGATCCTGGAACAGGGAGTACAGCGTGACGTGCTCCAGCGCGCCGTGGGAGTACTTGTTGACGGCCTCGTCGACGTCCTCGTAAGCGCCGAGGCGCTCGTCGATGCACTTTTCCTTGGTGACGACCTGGCAGGGACCCTGCGGGTCGAGCTCGTTGGTCGCCTTGGCGTCCAGCCACGACACGGCGCCGCACAGACCGAGACGCTCGGGCGTGACGATGCAGACGTGGCTCGGGGAGAACGCCTGGCACATGATGCAGGAATAGAAGACGGGGACGGATTCGTCGGTCATGGAGGACAGACGCTCGTCGCGCTTGTCGAAGATCTCGTTCGCGGCGGCGCGGAGGGCCTTGTTCGGCTCGTCGCCGACGACGATCTTGACCTGGCACTTGTCCACGACGGTGTCGAACTCGCTCTTGATCTTGGCGTAGAGCACCTCGCCGATGTGCTTGAAGCGGAAGCCCGCCTCAAAGTCGGCCTTGCTCACGCGGATGCGGATCATGTCGCGCTGACCGGTGTGCATGACGCCCTCGACGCAGTTGAGGAACTGGTGGATCTTGCGCTCGAAGACCGGCTCGAAGTCGGGCTGCATCGCCTTGCCCGCGACCTCGACGGTGTAGGACAGGGAGATTTTGCTGCCGACGGGGATCTCGTCCATCTCCGGGCCGTCGACGATGATCTTGTGATCCTCGATCTCGGAGGCTTCCTTGGTGACGACCAGCTCGAAGCAGTCCTTGCGGGAGCCGTCGACCTCGACCTGCATATCGCCCTTGCGGATGATCTCGCCCTCGAAGGCGGAGGAGAAGGAGACGGGGATGTCGATGTTGGTGACCTTGAGCTTGATGCCGCGCGCCTCGATGGAGGTGTCGATCCAGTCGCGGGTGTTTTCGTTGATGATGAGGGACTTGGGAACGGCCCACATATCGTCCGTGTCGTTGGTGATGACGGGGAAGCCCATCTTGATCGCGCCGGCGCCGCAGGCGACGGTGATGTCGTTGACAGGCGCATACGCGTTGACCATGGCGTTGATGCGGTCGAAGGTGTAGCGGTGGAAGCCGTCGGCATCGCCCGGCTCGATCGCGCCGAAGATGAAGGCCGCGCGGACGACGAGGGAGATGATGTGGCCGACGGACCAGATGTCGTTGCCGACCGGCACGACACGGACGCCGAAGTTCATTTTATATTCCTTTTCGACGAGCTGGTCAATGATGCCGCCGATGAGGAAGACGAAGATGCCGCGGGACTGGTAGCCCTTGACGGTCTCGACGGCTTCTTCCGCCGAGGGGGCAGCGCCGATCATGACGGCGAAGCCGGGGATGTCGCCCGTGACGAGCGGGACGCCCAGCTCGCGGACCTCGGCGTCGGCGAAGTGGCCGTGGTAGACGGTGCCGGCGTAGGGTTCGGGGTTGCGGGCGTACTTGCACGCCTCGATGACCTCGGCGGCGATGGCGGTGCCGACGCCGGAGGAGAAGATGGAGGCGGTGCGGTTTTCGCGCGTCATCATCGCGCGGATGTCGGTCATGGCGGCCTTCAGCTCGCCGAGGGTGGTGACCTTTTTGCCGAGATAGGCGTAGATGCAGGCGAGGTAGTAAGCGGTGGAGGGCATGGTCATGGGAGCGCTTTCGCCAAGCTCCGCGATGACGGCGTCCAGCTCCGCCTCCGCCTTGGCGAGCATCTCGTCAGAGCCGCGGAATACGCGTTCAAAAAGTGCCATTATCGTTTCATCCTTTCAGATCTGTTTTAAGAAAAGGTGTGATGTTTGTCATTGCGAGACCGGTGCGCACATCGGTCGTGGCAATCCGCTGTTTCTTTTAGATTGCCACGTCGGGCTTCGCCCTCCTCGCAATGACAGGAGGGGCAGCTTGTTGTGTCATTGCGAGGGCGATGAACATCGCCCGTGGCAATCCAAGCCGCAAATTACATTGCGTCTAATTTGGCCTTGATCGCGCGGATCTCCTCCAGCGCGGCCGGGGCGCAGTCATAGGGCGACGCGCCGCGGCGGTCGGCGTCGATGACCTCGGCGCTGTAGCTGACGAAGCCGAGCAGGTCTTCCTCGGGGATGCGCGCGCGGATAAAGTCGCGGTCGGAATCGTCGCGGATCTTGTTGGCCACGACGCGCACCTTGGTCACGCCGATGTCCCGCGCGAGCTGCTTGATGCGCGTGTAGGTCTGCACGGAGCGGGCGCCCGGCTCGATGACGACGATGAACTGATCCATGCAGCTCGCCGTGCCGCGGCCGAGGTGCTCCAGGCCGGCCTCCATGTCCATGATGACGACGTCGTCCTTGCGGAACACGAGGCTGGACAGGATCGCCTTGAGCATGACGTGTTCGGGGCAGACGCAGCCGGTGCCGCCGACGTCGACCGTGCCCATGACGAGCAGCTTGACGCCGCCGACGTCCCGCGAGAGCTTATCCGGCAGGTCGGACACCTGCGGATTGAGCTTGTAGAAGGTGTTGCTTTCGTTCGCGCCGGTGCGCTCCTTGGCAAGCTCCTTCATCTTCGACACGGGGACGATGGAGTTGACCTCTTCTTCGCTCAGGCCGAGCGCCAGACCCAGATTCGCGTCCGGGTCGACGTCCGCCGCGAGGACGGGACGGCCCTCGGCGGCGTAGAGCCGCGCGAGTGTGGCGGCAAGGGTGGTCTTTCCGACGCCGCCCTTGCCCGTGATGGCGAGCTTCATATCAGATGCCCAGCGCGGCGCGCTTTTGCTCGATGCGCTCGATCATCAGGTCGCCCAGCTTTTCGATGTCCAGCTCGACGGTGTAGTTGGCCTCGACCCAGTGCTTGACGCCGTGCTCACCCTGCAGCAGAGCGGTGACTTCCTCGCTGCCCTTGGTGTAGGGGTCAACGCCGAGGAAGGTGTCGATGCCGGTGGCGACGACGTAGTTGCCGATGGAGACGGCCTTTTCGCTCATCCACTCGGGCGCGCAGCCGACGACGGGGACCTGGGAGATGTTGACGCCCCAGTCCTTGGCGATGTCGGAGGCGAGGATCATCATGCGGGAGATGTCGACGCAGGAGCCCATGTGCAGCACGGGCGGGATGTCGACCAGCTCGCACACGCGCTTCAGGCCCTCGCCGCAGAGCTCCTTGGCGGCCTTGTCCATCAGGCCGGCCTTGGCCGCGGCCTGCGCGGAGCAGCCGGAGACGATGAGGATAATGTCATTTTTGATGAGCTTTTTCATCAGCTCGATGTGCGCGGTATCCGGGCGCACCTTGGGGTTGTTGCAGCCGACCATGGCCACGGCGCCGCGCAGGACGCCGGACTTGACGACGTCGACGAGGGGCTTGGTGGTGCCGGTGACGTCGACATGGCTGTTGGTCACGCCGTCGAGGCAGGTCTTGATGGCCTCGACCGAGTAGCCGACGGTCGCCTTGGTCTTGAGCTGCGGGATGTTGACCATGCTCTGGTCGCGGTTCTTAAAGTTCTCGATCGCCATCTTCACGATCGCCTTGGCGTTCTCACCCGCGTTCTCGGAGCTGAAGCGGATGAACTCGGAGTCCGGCATCCGCGCGATCGGAGAGGTGGTGATGAATTTCGTATGGAAGCACTTGGACAGCGGGCCCAGCGCCGGGAAGATGCACTGCACGTCGACGACGATGGCTTCGCAAGCGCCCGTCAGGACGACGTTCTCCTGCGAGAGGAAGTTACCCGCCATGGGGATGCCGTGGCGCATGGCGACCTCGTTGGAGGTGCAGCAGACGCCGGCGATGTTGATGCCCTTGGCGCCGACGGACTTGGCCAGCGCGATCATCTCCGGGTCGTTGGCGTAGAAGACGATCATCTCGGACAGGGAGGGGTCATGGCCGTGGACGATGATGTTGACCATGTCCTTTTCCATGACGCCGATGTTGGCGGTGGTGTCGACGGGCTTCGGCGTGCCGAACAGCACGTCGGAGAACTCGGTGCCCATCATCGAGCCGCCCCAGCCGTCGGACAGGCCGGCGCGCAGGGACTGGCGGATCAGCGCCTCGGGCAGGGACGAGCAGCCCATGTGCGTCATGTGCAGGGACTGGGAAACCTCGCGGTCAATGGCGCGCGGGGCGATCTCGGCGGCCTCCCAGAGCTTCTGGGTGTGCTCCGGTGCACGCTTCAGGAAGCGCTGCGTGCCGAAGGGCTTGCCGTATTCCATCAGGCCGGTCTCGGCGACCTCGTGCGCGAGGTCATAGATGTCGCGGCCCTCGGTCTCGATGCCCCATTCGGTGGCGATTCTCTTGAGCTTTTCGGGGTCCTTGACGGTGTAGTTGCCGCCCTCGCGGGTCTGGTACAGGGTGTGGCAGATCTCGCGGCCGTGGTCGGAGTGCGTTGCCGCGCCGCCGGCGGTGAAGCGCAGGTAGTTACGGCCGACGATGCCGTGCACGTCGCAGCCGCAGATGCCTCTGGGCGCCTTCGGCGTGATGCGGCACGGGCCCATCGAGCAGATGCGGCAGCAGGTGCCGGCTTCGCCGAAGCCGCAGTGCGGGGTCTGGTTCTTCACGCGCTGCTGCCAGCTATCCGCGCCGACCTTCTTGCCGTTTTCCAGCAGAGAGGCGGTCGCCTGCTCCATCTGTTCGACTGTGATGTAGCGTTCTTGGCTCATAGTAGATACATTCCTCCTGTGTTGTTTTCAGGCACAAAAAATGCACGATGCGGGAGCATCGTTATATGAAAGCGCTTTCTCCTTTTTTCGGAGCGGTGCGTCTTCGGTGGGCATTAGGCCCAAATTTACCGATATAATTCTACCAATAAAGCCCTGCAATGTCAATGGCATTTTCCGAAAAAGCGACGTTTTTTGCACACGCGGAGCAAAAAAATCCCATCCCCCGGAAGGGGATGGGAAAACGGGCACGGGAAGTGAACAGGGCGTAGGGAATAGGGCGCAGGGAACAGGGAATAGAGAATAGGGAACAGTTTACGATCCGTCTATCGCACCCCCGACGTAGGGCGCGACCACTGGACGCGCCGGTGCAGGCACTCCCGTCAGACCCCGTAGGGGACGCCGTCCCCGGCGTCCCGCGTGCAGGCACCACTGTTTTGGCTAAGGGCTAAGGACTAAGGGTGAATGACGGTGGTGTTCGCTGCGCGAACGGATTTCTAATTGCGCGTCAGGGATGCCGCGCGCTACAGGTGTGCTTCGCACGGATTTTGAATATAGATTGCCACGTCGCTGCGCAGCCGTTGGCGGCTTTGCCGCCTTACGGATGCGGCGTTCCCCTTGCGGGTGCAATCTATTATGACTAAGGACTAAGAACTAAGGGTGAATGACTGTGGTGTGCGCAAGGCGCACGGATTTAGAATTGTAGGGCGGGGGCATGCCCCCGCCGGGGAACTACCAAATTGGTGCAAATTTGTTCGTCTTTACCGTCCGCCGCTGCGCGGACGGCACGCCGAGGTCGTCGTGCCCTACGACCAAACGCACGCACCCTCGCCGTAGGGCGCGCACCCGCAAGGGGTACGCCGCATCCGTAAGGCTCCTTCGTCGCCAACGGCTGCGCAGACGACCCGGCGCGCCGCGTGCAGGAACTACCGAATTTGATATAATGAATATGGAATAGTGAAAAGTGAATAGTGAATAGTTGATGTGTGCTTCGCACGGATTTTGAATTTGAATTGCCACGTCGTTGCGCTCTTCGCAATGACAACAGGGTCGCCTGCCATGTCATTATCTATTCTCTATTCACTGTTCCCTATTCACTGTTCACTAAAAACAAAAAAGCCCACTCTTTCGAGTGGGCCTATGTTGGCGTTACCTATTTTCCCGGTTAGAAGCAAGTATCGTTTTGCCGGCCGCAACATACCGGTGGTATGTTGCAGGCAAAGCGATACCGGGGCATAGAAAAAGCTCCACATTACTGTGGAGCTTATGTTGGCGTTACCTATTTTCCCGGCCAGTCACCCGGCAAGTATCGTCGGCGCAAGTGAGCTTAACTTCTGTGTTCGGGATGGGAACAGGTGTACCCTCACCGCAATCAACACCAACTCTATTTCCGAACAAAACCCGGTGAACGGTCTTTGTTCGGTATCGGCGCGTCAAGGATGCCGCGCGCTACAGGAATGTACCCTGAAAACTGAACAGGAATGGAGAAGTCATGACTGCGCTTTCGCGCT
>CAZVSJ010000020.1:0-24570 GCA_964629755.1 uncultured Oscillospiraceae bacterium
AACGCCGAGGTCACCGGCGAGAAGTACAAGGCCATTGCCGAGGCCATGGGTGTGGACACCACCGGCATGGATCAGGCTGCATACCGCAAGGCCGCCGTGGACGCCGTCCGCCAGCTCAGCGTTGACGTGGGTATCCCCACCAAGCTCGCAGCCATCAAGGAAGAGGATCTGGACTTCCTCGCCCAGTCCGCCTATGCTGATGCCTGCGCACCCGGCAACCCCAAGGCCGCTTCCGTGGAGGACATCAAGGGCCTGATCCGCCAGCTGATGTAAAAAACTAAGGAACCTCTGAACAAATCGGCTGCGGCGCTCAGCGAATCTTTGTCCCAACTTTTCGGTTTGAAAACCTTGAAATACACAAAGTATTCCTGTGATTTTCAAACCTCAATTTGGAATAAAATCTCTCGCTGACCGCTCTTGAAGATTTATTCAGAGCTTCCCTAATTCCCGCTAA
Source organism: uncultured Oscillospiraceae bacterium (assembly GCA_964629755.1). GTDB lineage: Bacteria > Bacillota > Clostridia > Oscillospirales > Oscillospiraceae > JAZOXB01. The sequence continues at coordinate 455 of CAZVSJ010000020.1, forward strand.
TGTAAACAGCAGACGAGCTTCACCCGCCGGGAGAAGCTCGTCTGTTGTACTGCGTGGCGGTGCTTTTTCCACAATGCCGCTTGACGGCCCGAATGGGTGCGGGTATAATGCAAATAGTGGATCGAGACACCGTTTGTGATCGATCGGAAAGAGGTACAAACATGAGCTTCAAAGACAGAGTTGCAGTCGTCACAGGCGGTGCGCATGGCATAGGGAAGGCAATCGCAGACGCCTTCCGCAGCGAGGGCGCGGCGGTCGAGGTCATCGACATCGCGCCGGGCGCACATTTTGTCGGGGACGTCGCCAAGAAAGAGACGCTGGAAGCGTTCGCCGCCGCCGTGCTGAAAAAGCACGGTCGTGTGGACTATCTGATCAATAACGCGCTGCCGTTGATGAAGGGGATTGCGGATTGCTCTTATGAGGAATTTCAGTATGCGTTATCCGTCGGGGTCACCGCGCCTTTTTACCTCAGCAAGCTCTTTGCGGCGCACTTCGGGGAGGGCGGCGCGATCATCAATATCTCGTCTTCCAGAGACCGGATGAGCCAGCCGCAGACCGAGAGCTATACGGCCGCCAAGGGCGGCATCGCAGCCCTGACCCACGCGCTCGCGGTCAGCTTTGCGGGCAGAATTCGGGTCAATTCCGTCTCTCCCGGCTGGATCGACACGGACTACCGCGTGTACGAGGGACCGGACGCCGTGCAGCAGCCGGCAGGGCGCGTCGGAACGCCGAAGGACGTCGCGGACTTGGTACTGTTTCTCTGCTCCGACAAGGCCGGCTTCCTTACCGGCGAGAACATCTGCATCGACGGCGGTATGACAAAGCAGATGATCTATCACGGCGATCACGGTTGGAAGCTGGAACGATGAATGAACGGGAGGAATGGCCGCAATGGTAAAAGAACTGATGCATGACCCTGTGTTTCTCGCGCAGAAATCCGAACCGGCGACGAAAGACGACCTTCAGACCGCGCAGGATCTGCTGGACACCCTGACGGCGCACAAGGAGACCTGCGTGGGCATGGCGGCGAATATGATCGGCGTTTGCAGGCGCGTGATCGCCTTTGACAACGAGGGAACCTATATGGTCATGCTGAATCCGGAGATCGTCAGGCGGTCGGGTGCGTATGAGACGGAGGAGGGCTGCCTTTCTCTGCTGGGCGGGCCGCGAAAGACGAAGCGGTATCAGAAAATCAAGGTGCAGTATCAGACGACGGAGCTGCAAACGCGGCTGAAAACCTTCTCCGGCTGGACAGCGCAGATCATCCAGCACGAGATCGATCATTGCAACGGGGTGTTAATATGAAGAACGTTCGGATCACGGTCATGCGCAAGGCCAGCTATCCTGACCTGATGGCGCAATACGAAAATCCGATAGAGCACACCTGCGATGTCCGGGAGGGGCAGGTATGGATCGCCCGGGACGGCCGGAAGCCGGAGGGATTGTGCGACAGCGCGTGGGAGAGTATGTCCGCCTTTGTGATGACGCTGGCGCACGGCGGCGGCAATTTTTATGACGGATGGATGAAGGATCCAAAATCCGCCATGATAAGCTGCAACGACGGTTTCCGTCCCGTCAGCTTCTACCTCGAAGCGCTGAACGGGGATTGAATCTTCAAATATACAACGTCAGGAGGACGCATTTGCAATGGATCTTTACAGCATCGGTGAGATGGTCATTGATTTTATCCCCGGCAGCGAACCGGCAAGCTACATTCGCAAGGCGGGCGGCGCACCCGCCAATGTGGCGATCGCCGCGGCAAGAAACGGCTTGTCCGTCGGTATGTGCTGCTGCGTCGGAGACGACGATTTTGGACGTTTCCTGATAAAAACGCTGGAAGAAGACTGCGTCCGCGTCCTGCGCCCCGCGCTCTGTGCCGACGCTGTGACCACGATGGCGTTTGTGACGCTCAGCGCCGACGGCGACCGCAGCTTTACCTTCGCCCGTAAGCCCGGCGCGGATATGATGCTCCGCGAGGAGGACGTCAGGGAAGAGGACATCCGCGAATCGGTCATCATTCACGCAGGCTCCTGCAGCCTCTCCGCCGCGCCGGAGGATCAGGCAACGGTGCGGGCACTGCGCTTGGGCAGGGAAATGGGGAAGCTCGTGAGCTTTGACATCAATTACCGCAACGTCATGTGGAATGACGATGTTGACGCCTGTACGAAGCGCGTCCTTGAGATCCTGCCCTATGTGGATATCCTGAAGATCTCTGAGGAAGAGGTCGGCATGGTGGGCGGCGAGGCGAACCTGTTCTCCCTGATGGAGGAATACGGCCTGACGCTGGTGGTCGAGACGCTCGGCGCCGCCGGTGCGCGCTGCTTCTTCGGCGGCAAGTGCGTGGAGATCCCGGCAAGAAAGGCGGTCTGCGTGGACGCCACCGGTGCGGGCGACGCGTTCTGGGGCGGCTTCCTCTCCAGCCTGCGCCAGCAGAATGTCACCCGCGCGGAGGAACTGACGATACCGATCATCGAGAAGGCGATGGCATACGGCAATGTGAGCGGCTGGATCTGCGTACAGCACAAGGGCGCCATTGAGTCGCTGCCCACGCGGGCGGAGATCGAGCGCTTTCTGTGATGTCTGGAAGCCTTCCCGGTATCGACCGGCCGTGCATGAAAGAAACGCGGCATGAAGTGAATGCTGCTTCATTTGACCTGCAAAAAAGCACCGCAAACTCTGACGGCTGCTGCACTTCTTGACAGGAGATCGCTTTGCGGATATAATAAAACTATCAGTCGGGTTTCTCACAAAATCTGATTGAAAAACGGCGGCATGGCCGCCGGGAGAAACAACATGATAAAGGCTGTTTTTTTCGATATTGACGGAACGCTGATCTCGTGGGACACGAGAACGATCCCGGCATCGGTTTTCGCGGCGCTGGATTCGCTGCGGGAAAAAGGGATCTTGTGCTTTGTCGCAACGGGGCGGTCGCGCTTCGAGATCGAGGCGGCGCATCTGCTTGACGGCTTGTGCTTCGATGGCTATCTGCTGAACAACGGGCAGCTTGCGACGGACGGGCAGGGAAGGGCCTTCTTTTCCACGCCGATCGACGCAGGCGATCTTGACCGTTTGCTGCAATGGGTCGATGCGCGCGGCGTCTCCTGCTGGATGGTCAGCGCGGAGGAAAGCGCGATCAACCACGCCGACGCAGCAGCCCGAAAGGCGCTGTCGGACATCAGCACGCCGCTGCCGAGGCAGGCCGACCTGCGGAGGCTGTGCCGGAACCCGGTATACAAATTCTCGCTGTTCCTGCCGCCGGAGGAGCTGCCGATGGCGCTGCTTCCGCATTGCAGCAAGACGCAGTGGCACGCGTTCGGACATGATATTTTTTCGTCCGCGGGCGGCAAGGAGCAGGCATTTCTGGCAACGCTGAAGCATTTCGGGCTGAACGCCGCAGAATGCATGGCGTTCGGTGATTCGGATAACGATGCCGGGCTGCTGCGCGCGGCGGGCATCGGCGTTGCAATGGCGGAATCCTCGGCGCTCGCGCGTTCCGCGGCCGACTTTGTTACCCGCGACTGCAACGACGACGGGATCCTTTTCGCCCTCCGCCGCTTTGCCGTATTATGAACTATATTGCGGATATTTTTTTGCGGGAGAATCCTTTCGGGGGTTCTCTCGTTTTGTAGTTTCGACCTTCCCGCACGGGGATTTGTGAATTTTTGCACAAAGGAAAGAAAATAACGATTGTGCATCTGAACGAAATGACGAAAAACAGCGAAATAATGCTTGCAAAGGCATAGGACAGTGTGGTAGTATCGGGCTGTGAGAAGCCCGTCGAATACCATAAAACCTGTGTCTTCCGAGCCAAAAAAGGAGACAAAAAATGGAAATTAGAAGTTCTGTTATGCGGCGCCGCTCGTGCAGGGAGTTTACGCAGACGGCAGTTGCCGACGAGCAACTCCGGCAACTCGTCGCGGCGGGAATGCAGGCGCCGTCGGCGCGGAATGAACGCCCGTGGGAGTTTTTGGTCGTGTGCAGCGAGGCAGGGAAGCAAAGCCTTGCGCAGGCCAGCCCTTATGCGAAAATGTGCCGCAATGCTGCCGCGGTCATCGTGGTGCTGGCCGATCAGGCGCGCATCGCGGACGGCAGTCCGTGGTGGGTGCAGGACGTCAGTGCCTGCACGGAGAACATTCTGATCCGGGCAACGGAGCTTGGACTCGGCGCGGTCTGGCTGGGGATGTATCCGCGGCAGGACCGGGTGCAGGCGATCCGCACGGCGTTTTCCCTGCCGGAGCACTGTTTGCCCTTTGCGGCGATCCCCGTCGGCTATCCCGCAAAAGAACCGCAGCACGAGGATCGCTTTGACGAGACGCGCATCCATTGGGTGCGGGAGTGGGAGGCGGCAGAATGAACGTCTACCTTTCTGCGGCGCAGGCAAAGAACATCGTCTTTCAGCTCATGGAGATCATTCCGGACGGCGTGAGCCTGTGCGACGAGAGCGGCACGATCCTCTCCAGCTCTGACACGGGACGCATCAACCGCGTCTCCGCGCTTGCCAGGCAATGCGTTGAGCAGGCGACCACCGCCAAGCCCTATAACGAACGGCTGGTAGAGGGAAATGAGACAGCTACGCCGCTGTTCTTTAAGGACATTTGCGTGGGTGCTGTGCTCATGCTGGGCGATACGGAGAAGGTCAAGCGTCTGACCTCGATCGTAAAGGCGGTAGGAGAAAGCGTGATCTATCAGCCTTATATGAAGGACGCGACGCAGGTGAGCGATATTATCAATTTTGAATTTTTAAGCGAGTGGCTCAACACACCGGGGGAATACTCGCTGGCGTTCTACCGCAGAGGCATCCGCAACGGCGTAGACGTGTCGGAGGAATACAGCGTGATCCTGCTTGACGGCATTTGGAATCCGCTGAGCGCCCAGAAGGCAGTCGAGAGCATCCTGCCGCACTCCAATTACTATGTCTGCCTGAACAATAAGTCCCTTGTGCTGATTATGAAAAAGGACTATGATCCGGCCATTTTGGAGCAGATCGGCGCGCTGTTCAACGACGTCAAGATCGCTATCGGCCGCGTTGCGACGAACCTGAACGAGTCGTTCGTCACCGCGCAGAACACCATGTTCGCGGGCAAGCGCCTGTATCCGGAAAACATGGTCTATGACTACAGGGACTTCGAGTTTGCCTATGCGATCTCGGGTCTGCGGCAGATGCAGCTCGACGCAAAGGTCAACGAGCTTTTTGAACAGACGATCTACGAGGATCTGGTGCAGACGCTGGAGGTCTTTTTCAAGGAGAGCGGTAATCAGGCCGAGGTCATCAACAAGCTCTTCATCCACCGCAATACGCTGAAGTACCGCCTGGATCGCATTCAGGAGATCACCGGCAAAAATCCGCGCGTCTTTGAAGAACTGTTCTATCTGTATACGGCGTATATCCTTCACAAATTGAAGAAATGAACACGTAATTATGGGTGAAAGCCTGTAAAAATATGAAGGAGGACTAAAAATGAAAAAGTTGATTGCTCTGTTGCTTGCAGTGGCGGTCCTGTGCTCGCTGGCGCTGACCGGATGCAAGTCGGAAACGCCGGACAGCCCCGAAAACCCGTCCGCTTCCGGGAAGGACCCGAACCGCGTCATTAAAATTGGCTTTGTGTTCAGCGCGATCATCAGCACCGACGCGTGGGCGCAGACCTCTGAAAACGCAAGACTCTATCTGGAGGAGCATTGCGAGAACGTTGAGACCTACAAGGTCGAAAATATCGCAGGCGGCGCTGACTGCGAGCGCGTCATGAGAGAGTACATCAATGACGGCTGTGAGATCATTGTCGGCACCTCCTATGACTATGTGGACTATATGCTGGCGCTTGCCGACGAGTTCCCCGATGTTACCTTCATCAACGGCTCCGGCTATGAGACGGCCGAGAATATGTCCGTGTACATTGCGAAGCTGGAGCAGGGCCGCTATATGACCGGCCTGCTTGCGGGCAATATGACGAAGGTCAATAAGATCGGCTACGTCTCCAGTATCCCGTTCCCCGACCCCATCAAGCAGCTCAACGGCTTTGCCGTCGGCGTGGCGCAGGCCAATCCCGATGCAGAGATCGTCACCCTCTGGGCAAACTCCTTTAACGATCCGACGACCGAGGCCGTTTGCGCCAATACCCTGATCGACCAGGGCTGCGACCTGATCTGCATCGACCTCAGCTCCTCCGCAGTTGCGCAGGTGTGTGAATCAAGAGGCGTCATGTTCATCGGCAGCTCCGTCGATATGCGCGAATTCGCGCCGACGCAGCAGCTTACCGCCAACTGCTGGACATGGGGCCCGTGGATGGCCGAGCAGGTCGAAGCCGTCCGCAATGGCACGTTTGTCGGCAAGTGGTGCGAGCTGGACATCAACGACGGCGCCATTTCCCTCGCGGAGTTCAGCGACAAGGTCCCGCAGGATGTGCGTGACATCGTTGCCGACGCCGAAAAGCGCCTGAGAGAGGGCTACGAAGTCTTTGCCGGCCCGCTCTACGACAACACCGGCAAGCTGCGCGTCAAGGAGGGCGAGGTGCTCTCCACCGAGGACGCCAACGCGATGCAGTGGTTCCTCCCCAACGTCATTGACAACTGGGCAGACAAGCCTGTCGACTGACCCTCTGTCATCGGCACAAAAATGAACAATAACGATAAAAGTCGGGATATTGCATCCCGACTTTTATCAGAAAGGAAGAAAACGATGGCAGAGGCAACCGTACAAATGCTGGGCATACGCAAGCAATTCCCCTCGGTATTGGCGAATGATAATGTGGACTTTACCGCCTATGCAGGGGAGATCCACGCGCTGCTGGGCGAAAACGGCGCGGGAAAAAGTACGCTGATGAGCATCCTGACCGGCGTTCTCCAGCCCGACAGCGGCGAGATCCGCATCAACGGGGAAACGGCTTCCATCCGAACGCCCAAGGATGCCCTGCAGCACGGGATCGGCATGATCTATCAGCATTTCAAGCTGGTCAAGCCGTTTACCGTCGCGGAGAACATCGTCCTCGGCGACGGCAACGTCCGCGTGCTGAAAAAGAAAAAGCTCGAAGCGCAGGTCAAGGCGCTCTCCGAGCGTTACAGCATTGAGATCAATCCCTCTACGCTGGTCTGGCAGCTTTCCATCGGTGAGCAGCAGCGCGTGGAAATTTTGAAAGTGCTGTACCGAAACGCCAATATCCTGATCCTGGATGAGCCGACCGCCGTTCTGACGGCGGAGGAGGTCAAGGAGCTGTTCGTCACCCTCCGAAAAATGACGGAAAACGGCTGCACCGTGATCTTTATCACCCACAAAATGAATGAGGTCATGGACTATGCCGACCGCATCACCGTGCTCCGCGACGGTCGCCTCGTGAAAACGATGACAAAGGCGGAGACGGACGAAAAGGAGCTTGCCAAGCTGATGGTCGGCCGCGAGATCTCTATGGGCAGACGAAATACGACAAATACGACGACGGAGCGGGAGCTGCTGCGGGTGCAGGAGCTGACCGTCCTGAATGACAAAAAGCTCGAAGCCGTGCGCAAGCTCAGCTTCAGCCTGTACGGCGGAGAGATCCTCGGCATTGCGGGCGTGTCCGGCAACGGGCAGAAGGAGCTGATGGAGGCGCTGTCCGGCCTGCGGCCTGCCGTGTCGGGCACGATCACGCTGAAAGGGGAAAACATCACAAAACGCAGCGTCCGGCAGAGGATCTCCGACGGCGTGGCGTTCATCCCGGAGGATCGCTATGGCTTTGCGCTGGTGCGCGAGCTGAGCGTCGCGGACAACGCGGGCATCAAGGCCTACCGTCTGCCGGAGTTTTCCAAGGGCGGCATCGTCAGCTACAAAAAGCTGACGCAGCAGGCGGAGGAATTCATCGAGAAATTTGAGATCAAGACCGGCGGGCCGAAAAGCCTTGTGCAGAGTATGTCCGGCGGCAACGCGCAGAAGCTGATCCTCGCGCGCGAGACGGCGACGAATCCGGACGTCATTCTGGCAAGCTATCCCGTGCGGGGACTGGACATCAAGGCGACGGAGAGCATCCACCAGATCCTTGTGAAGGAAAAGGAACGCGGAGCCGGCGTTCTGCTGGTGTCGGAGGATCTGGATGAGATATTCCAGCTCTGCGACCGCGTCGCGGTCATGTACGAGGGAGAATTTATGGGCATCGTGCCGATCGGACAGGCCGATCTGGAGACGATCGGTCTGGCTATGTCCGGCGCGGCAAGGATGGAAGGTGATCCGAATGCATAAGAAACGTTATTTTACTCTGGAAAAACGGCTGAGCATTCCGTTCTGGATCAAGCTGGCCGTCCCGATGGTCTCCATTGTCGCGGGCTTCCTGTTTTCCGCATTTTTTCTGGTCATTTCGGGTGAATCGCCCTTGGTGGTCTATTCCGTCATGCTCGACGGTGCGTTTGGCTCGGCTTACGGCCTGAGCGAGACGATCGTCAAAATGATCCCCCTGATGATCATTTCCGTGGGTGTGGCGTTTGCGTTCAAAATGCAGATCTGGAACGCCGGCGGCGAAGGCCAGCTTCACATCGGTGCGGCGGCAGCCACCTATGTCGTCTTGCATCTGAACGGCTGCAGCCGTTTTGTGACGATCCTCGTGGCGTTCCTCGCGGCATTTATCTGCGCCGGAATCTACGGCCTGATCCCCGCGATCCTCAAGGTGAAATGGAAGGTCAACGAGCTGATCACCTGCCTGATGCTGAACTATGTTGCAACCTTCCTGATCGCGTGGCTGATCCAGGGCCCGTGGAAGGATCCGAGCGGCTTCGCGTTTCCACGCACGAGAAAGTTCCCCGCCGCCGGAGAGCTCACGACGCTGTTTGACACGCGGATCCATACGGGCCTTCTGATCGGCCTCGCCATTGCGGTGATCCTCTGGTTCGTTATTTCAAAGACGCGCTGGGGTTATGAGATCAAGCTCATCGGCGCAAAGGAAAAGGTCGCGCGGTACGCGGGCGTGTCGGTCAACCGAAACATTCTGCTCGTCATGTTCATCAGTGCGGGCATTGCGGGCGTTGCCGGTATGGTCGAGGTCTGCGGCATCACGCACCGCCTGCAGGCGAACTTCGCCGCGCAGATCGGCTCGGCGGGCATGACCATCGCCTATCTGGCACAGTGCCACCCGCTCGGTGCGGTACTGGTGTCGTTCCTTTTCGGCGGCCTGCTGGTCGGCGGCAACACGATCCAGAAGCTCGGCCTGCCCGTGTCCACGGTGCAGATGATCCAGGGCTCGATCCTGATCTTCGTGGCTGCCGGCGCAATGTTCACAAACTATAAAATCGTGCGCAAGGAAAGGAGGCTCGGCCATGGTTGAGATCATCATTCGTGCCACTCTGACCGCTGCCGTCGCGCAGGGCACGCCGCTGCTCCTGACTGCGCTGGGCGAGATCATGAACCAGCGTGCCGGCGTTCTGAATCTCGGCCTTGACGGCATGATGCTCTTCGGTGCGGTCACGGCGTTCATTTCGCTGATCGCCTCTGGCAGCCTGTTTGTGGCGGTGCTCGTCGGCGGCATCTGCGCGGCGCTGCTCGCCGCGATCCACGCATTTTTGTCCGTGACCTGCCGCGTGCATCAGGTCATCTGCGGCCTTGCGCTCAATATCTTCGCCGGCGGCTTCAGCGCCTTTGTCGGTAAGGACTACAACGGCATCGCTGCGCCGAAGGTGCTGGAAAACATCCGCATCCCGCTGCTGGCGGACATTCCCTATATCGGCGACATCTTCTTCAATCAGAACATCCTTGTGTATCTTTCCTATGTGCTGGTCATCGTTCTGAGCTTTGTGATGTTCCGCACGCAGATCGGCTTGAAAATGCGCGCCTGCGGCGAAAACCCCTCCGCAGCGTATTCCATGGGCGTAAATGTCCGCCGCACACGGTACTTCTATGTCATGCTGGGCGGTTTCCTCGCCGGGATCGGAGGCTCCTTCCTGATCCTCAGCACGATCCCGACCTGGACGGAGAACATGACCGGCGGCCGCGGCTGGATCGCGCTTGCCATCGTCACCTGCGCCATGTGGAAGCCCTCGGCGGCCATGATAACCGCTTATGTTTTCGGCGGCATGGAGGCGCTGGCCTATCAGCTTCAGGCCATCAGTGTTGCCGTATCGCCGGTGCTTCTGAAGATGCTGCCGTATCTGGCGACGGTGATCGTGCTTGTCATCGTCTCCATCGCAAACCGCAAGAAGGGCGCGACCGGGCCGGAGGCCATGACCGTGCCGTTCTCGCCGGAAGACAGTTAGCCCGCCCATCCAGGCTTGAAATGAGGTATCGTATGCAGTACAAAACGACGGAACTGACGGATTTTGCAAGCGCGTTCATCCGCGAATGGTATCGCAGGATCGACAGCAAGACGGCTTTCCCCAGACTGGAGGAAATGACGGTCGGAGAGGAAATCATCGTTGATTTTCCGAACAATCCGCTGAATTTTGACGGCTTTCGCCGCTGGTATGAGGGACAGTGCCGCGATTTTACCGGGGAACACTGTATCCACAGCGTCCGCGCAACGCAAGGGGAGAACGAGCTTGTGATCTTTTCGGAGATCACATGGCGCGCCAGGAACAACGCCGGTGAGCAGATCACCCTCTACCCGAACGTCACGCTGAAGCTGCGGCCGGAAAGCCGGAAGATTTTCTATTACGGCTGCGTTGACCGCGACATATCCGACAGAGAAGGAAAGGAACAGAACAATGAAAAAGAATAAATTCGACGGAAGCATCAGTGAGATCATGGTTGCCTACCACCCGAACGGCGAGCTGGATTTCGGCCCGGTCAGAAAAATGGTGGAATATCAGGTCAAAAACGGGATCGACGGCTTGTTCATGGGCGGCCTTTCCACGCAGACCTATCTGCTTACCATGGAGGAAAAGCGCCGCGTGGGTGAGGAGCTTTACAACGCCGCCGCGGGTCGCGTCCCCGTGATGATGAACGTGATGGAGGATTCCATCTCGGATGCGAAGCGGCTGGTCAAGGACTATATGGACATCGGCGTCGACGCGGTGTGCGTCTCGCAGCCCTCTGTATTCCCTTATACCGAGCAGGCGCTGGTGGAGTTCTTTGACGAGGTCATCCCCGACGAGTATCCTACCTACATCTATAATGTGCCGCAGACAGGCAACACCCTCTCGCCGCGCACCGTCGCCAAAATCGCCAATGCCCACCCGAACGTCCTCGGCTATAAGGACAGCACGCAGAACATTTCCGCGTTGCAGGACATTCTCCTGCAGGTGGAGAATCCGAGCTTCCAGTGCATCGCCGGCAGCGACGCGCTGACGCTTCCGATGCTCGCCGTCGGCGGTGTCGGCGTGATCTCCGCGACCTCCGTGCCGTTCCCGAAGGTGATCCTCGCCATTACGGACGCATGGTTCAACGACGATCCGATCGGCGCGATGAAGGCACAGAAGTTCTCCATGAAGGTGCGCAAGCTGCTGAAAACGGCGTCCGACATGAACGGCTATTATTACGCCTGCGAGCTGTTGGATATGCCCTTCCACGGCACGAGAATGCCGCGCAACATGACTTATGTGACGGAAGAGCAAAAGGCGGTCATTAAGGCCGGACTGCTGGAAATGAAGCTGATCTGACGGGAGGGAGTAAGCTATGAACAACCGGGTCGTTGTGCTTGGAAGCTGCAGCGTGTGCCACGTTTTCACCTCGCCGGAGCTGCCCGCCAGAGGAGAGACGCTGATCGGTGACGATTATCATATCGTTGTCGGCGGAAAGGGCTCAGGGCAGGCGGTCGTCGCGCAAAAGCTCGGCGGAGATGTGTTCCTGCTCGAACGTCTGGGCGACGACGCATACGGACGTGCGGAAAAGCAGTCCTATGAGGAGATGGGAATGCACACGGAGTTCGTCCATCTCGACACCAAAACGCCCACCGGCAGTGCCGGTATTTTCCTTGACGCGAACGGGCAGAACAAAATCATCGTCGTGCCGGGCGCGAACGGACAGGTAAGCTGCAGTGATGTCGACTATATCAGAGAGACGATCGCGGGCGCCAAGATCCTTGGAGCGCAGCTTGAAGTGCCGCTGGAAACCGTGGATCATGCCATCCGCATTGCGGCGGAGATGGGCGTGCGCACCATGCTCGATCCCGCGCCCGTTGCGCCGATCGACGAATCCCTGTATCCGTGTATCTCGATCATTAAACCGAACGAATATGAGGCGCGCTCGCTGACCGGCGTTTGCGTGACGGACAGGGAAACGGCTGTGGAGGCTGCGCGGATCCTTTTGAACAAGGGCGTCCGGGAGGCTGTCATCATCACGCTCGGCGAAAAGGGGACCGTTCTGGTCACGAGAGAGGCGGAACACTATTTCCCGGGCATTCCGATGAAAGCCATTGACACGGGTGGCGCGGGCGACACCTTTGCCGGTGCGCTGCTTGCCGCGCTCAGCAGGGACTGGACGTTGGAAAAGGCGGTCTGCTATGCGCAGTGCGCCTCTGCGCTCTGCGTCACAAGGATGTCGGGCTACGCCGCGACGGATAAGACAGAAGTCGACGCGCTGTTTGCAAAGGTCTATCCGCAGTATTCGTAACAGCATTTCCGTTTTTCCTCATAACGCCGCTGCGGCGGGGATCCTTTCCCTCCGCAGCGGCAATTTTTCTGCAGCGCTTGCCTTTCCCTGCGGATTTTGTTATACTGACAAAAGAAAACGCGGAACACATTGCGCCGCTTTTACTACGCGGCGGAAACGCCGAACATTTGACACGGAAGGAGCAATCATTATGCTGTTTATCCAGTATCCGCCCTGCTCGACCTGTAAGAAGGCGAAGCAGTGGCTCGATGCGCACGGGCTTTCCTATACGGAGCGCCACATCAAGGAGGACAATCCCACCTATGAGGAGCTGAAAGCGTGGCAGGAGCGCAGCGGTCTGCCGCTGAAGAAGTTTTTCAACACCAGCGGCCTGCTGTACAAATCCATGAACCTCAGGGAGCGCCTGCCGCAGATGAGCGAGGAAGAGCAGCTTCGCTTGCTCGCCACCGACGGAATGCTCGTCAAGCGGCCGATCATCGTGACGGAGAAAACCGTCCTGACGGGCTTCCGCGAAGCGGAATGGGAAACGCTCCTGCGCTGAAATGAAAAAGGATCGGAACCGGGAAAATCGGTTCCGATCCTTTTTCATTGCGGATCAGTTCGCGACATAGCGCTGTTCATAGGGGTTGGCACTGTCGGGCGTGACGACGGTAAACCGGGAGGCCAGCAGCGCCTCTAAATCCATGCCGAAGCATTCGCAGTATTCGGCAAGGAGCGGCCGAAGCTCGGCAAGATCCTCCGCTGTGGCGGTGTGGCAGGAGACCTGGTTCGGAAAGCGGATGCCCTTGCAGTCCGAGCGCAGGAACATTTTTCCGCCGTGCATTCCCGTGCCGGGGAAGTTGCTGACAATGGGCTTGCCGTCTGTGTGCAGGCCGAGTACGACAATCGTGCCGCCGGCCTGATACTCTCCGAGGAAGGAGCCGGCGCGGCCGCCGATGACGAGCGCCGGGTGCTTGTCGGCGTAGGCTTTCATGTGAATGCCGGTGCGGTAGCCCGCGCTGCCCTTGACGAAGATCCTGCCGCCGCGCATGGCGTAACCGGCGGCGTCGCCGACGTTGCCGTGGATGACGATGCGGCCGTCATTCATCGTGTCGCCGACGGCGTCCTGCGCGTTGCCGAAGACCGTGATCTCCGCGCCGTTGAGGTAAGCGCCCAGCGCGTTTCCGGGAATGCCGCGGATGGCGATCTGCTTGCCGGACATTCCCGCGCCAAGAAAGCGCTGGCCGAGGCAGTTGGCGATCTCAACGGACGGATACGCACGCAGCACGTTGTTCAGCGCGGTATAGTCCATACCTCTGGCGTCAATTTGCATAGCTGTGTCACCTCCGCCTTTCATTCACCGGCGTGGGCGATCCCGAGGATCTCCAGCTCGGTTTTGTGTAAGCCGACGCCGCGCAGCATCAGACGGTTGCCGCGCAGGGCCTCGATGGAATTGATGCCCATGCCGCCCATCAGCTCCTTGATCTCGCGCTTCCACGCGACCATCAGGTTGACCAGACGCTGGGCGGCGACCTCCGGGTCGAGCCGGGCGACCAGCTCCGGCCGCTGCGTCGCGATGCCCCAGCTGCATCTGCCGCTCTGGCAGTTGCGGCACAGGTGGCAGCCCATGGCGATGAGGGCCGCGGTGCCGATATAGCAGCAGTCCGCGCCCAGCGCGACTGCCTTGACGACGTCCGCTGCGCTGCGGATGCTGCCGCCGACGATGAGCGAGACCTGATTGCGGATGCCCTCGTCGCGCAGGCGCTGATCCACCGCGGCCAGCGCCAGCTCGATGGGAATGCCGACGTTGTCGCGGATGCGTGTCGGTGCGGCGCCCGTGCCGCCGCGGAAGCCGTCGATGGCGATGATGTCCGCGCCGCTGCGGGCGATGCCGCTGGCGATGGCGGCGATGTTATGCACGGCGGCGACCTTGACGATGACGGGCTTGCGGTACTGGGTTGCCTCCTTGATGGAAAGGACGAGCTGGCGCAGATCCTCGATGGAATAGATGTCGTGGTGCGGGGCGGGGGAGATGGCGTCCGAGCCCTCCGGGATCATGCGGGTGCGCGAGATGTCACCGACGATCTTCGTGCCGGGCAGGTGACCGCCGATGCCGGGCTTTGCGCCCTGTCCCATCTTGATCTCCACCGCCGCGCCGCTTTGCAGATAGTCCATATGTACGCCGAAGCGGCCGGAGGCCACCTGCACGATGGTGTTCGGCCCGTAGACGTAGAAATCCTCGTGCAGACCGCCCTCGCCGGTGTTGTAGCAGATGCCCAGCTCTGTGGCGGCCTTGGCAAGCGCGGCGTGCGCGTTATAGCTGATGGAGCCGTAGCTCATGGCCGAGAACATCACCGGCAGGCTCAGCTCGATCTGCGGCGGCAGCTCACAGACCAACTCGCCGTTTGCGTAGCGGCGGATGCGGTCCGGCTTTTTTCCCAGGAAAACCTTCGTCTCCATCGGCTCGCGCAGCGGGTCGATGGGCGGGTTGGTGACCTGCGAGGCGTTGATGAGCAGCTTGTCCCAGTAGACGGGCAGCTCCTTGGGAGAGCCCATGCTCGAAAGCAGGACGACGCCGCTGTTGGCCTGCTTGGTGATCTCGCGGATGGTCTGATCCGGCCAGTTGGCGTTTTCGCGGAAGCGGTTGTCACTTTTGACGATCTTCAGCGCACGCGTGGGGCAGAAGGAGACGCAGCGCTGGCAGTCGACGCACTTGGCGTCGTCCGAGACCATGATGCCCCGCTTTTCGTCGAAGGAATGCACCTCGTTGGCGCACTCCTTTTCGCACACGCGGCAGTTGATGCAGCGTGCGTTGCGCACGACTTCAAATTCGGGATAGAGGAACGAAAGACTCATCAATAACACCCCTCTTTCACACGGACGATGACCGGCTCACCGCCGGCCGGCGACCAGACGTTCTCCGCCTCCGGCTCCATGGCGCGGATGGCGGCCTCCTCGCTGGCAACGTAGACTTTGTCGCCCTTTTCCGCAACGACCATGGAGCGCAGCTTCAGCCGGTCGTTCAGTGCCATCAGCCCGCCCTCAAAGCCGAGCACGATGGAAAACGGCCCCGTAATGAGCAGGCTGGAAAAGACGTTGCGCAGATAGGACAGCTTTTTCTGCTCCTGCGGGGAGCGGGTGGCGATGGTGCTCCAGAAGGGCGCGGCAATCACGGAGGCGGCCTCCTGCAGCGTCAGCTTCTGGCGGCGGAGCAGATAGTCCATGATGTAGGTGATGACCTCGGTGTCGGTCTGCAGCGTGCATTTGTAGCCGAACATCTCGATGAAGCGGCGGTTGCAGTCATAGGAGGAAATCTCGCCGTTATGTACGACGGAATAGTCCAGCAGGCCGAAGGGATGCGCGCCGCCCCACCAGCCGGGCGTATTCGTGGGATAGCGGCCGTGCGCCGTCCAGCAGTAGGCCTCGTACTCGTCCAGCCGGTAAAACCGGCCGACGTCCTCGGGGTAGCCCACCGCCTTGAAGCAGCCCATGTTCTTGCCGCTGGAAAAGACATATGCGCCCGTGATCTGCGTGTTGATGCGCATGACCATCCTTGCCACATATTCCCGCTCGTCGACCTGCATGGCGGCCAGATCGCTGCCGAGGGGCTTGACGAAATAGCGGCGGATGAGCGGCTCGCCCGTGATCTCCGGGATAGTCCTTGTCGGGATGCGCTCTGCACGGACGATCTCGAAGCTGTCCTTGAGGAAGGTCTCGCAGGCGGCACGGCTGGTGCTGTCGTCGAAAAACAGGTGCAGGGCGTAGCAATCGCGGTATTCCGGGTAGATGCCGTAGGCGGCAAAGCCGCCGCCGAGGCCGTTGGAGCGCTCGTGCATGGGGATCATGGCGTTGACGATCCCGGAGCCGTCCATCCTGCGGCCGTCGACGGAGATGACGGCAGCGATCGCACAGCCGGAGGGGATCCTGACTTCTCCTTCTCGTTTCATTGTCTCATCCTCCCGAACGGTATTCTGAAGGCAGGAGCACCGGAGAAAAGCGGGACTTTTCGTAAATGAATGCTCTTGCATATACCTTGAATTATATTCCGTTTAGATGTATTTGTCAATCTATCCAAATGAGAAAAGACCGTTTTGTGCAATTTTTACAAAATATGCAAATAAAATGACGAACTCTTTTGCCATGGTCGTTGTTGCTGCGTGATCTGGCGGTTTTTCGGCTTTCGCGAGAATTGGAGCGATTTGCTTCCGTTTTCCGGCCAAAAGGGCGAAAAATGCCGCAATTCGGCCGACACTTCCTCAGAAAAAATGAAATAACAATATTTAGTGTTTTCCTCTTGCAAAACGACACAAGATGTAGTATAATGCCCATGATGCCGCGCAGACGGCAGAGAAAGAGAGCTTCCCGTCTGCCTGACGGAGAAATATGGAACAAGGGAAACGGAAAGGAGAATCCGTATGAAGATCATCAAGAGAAACGGCGCTGAGGCTGTTTTTGACATTACAAAGATCGAAATGGCCATCACCAAAGCCAACGATGCAGCCGAGGAAGCGGTGCGCATGACGCCGCTGCAGATCAAGCGCATTGCCGAGAGTGTGCAGATCAGCTGCGAGGAGATGGGCCGCAGCCCCTCCGTGGAGGAGATTCAGGATCTGGTCGAAAAATCCATCATGGCGCACGGCGCGTTTGAGGTCGCCAAGCAGTACATCACCTACCGCTACATCAGAAGCCTTGTGCGCAAGTCCAACACCACGGATGACCGTATCCTCAGCCTCATCGAGAGCAACAATGAGGAAGTCAAGCAGGAGAATGCGAACAAGAACCCCACGGTCAACGCCGTCCAGCGCGACTATATGGCAGGGGAGGTGTCCAAGGACATCACCCGCAGAATCCTTTTGCCCAAGGAGATCGTCGACGCGCACGAGGCGGGCATCATCCACTTCCACGACTCGGACTACTATGCCCAGCATATGCACAACTGCGATCTGGTCAATCTGGACGATATGCTGCAAAACGGCACCGTCATCTCCGGCACCATGATCGAAAAGCCGCATTCGTTCTCGACCGCGTGCAACATTGCCACGCAGATCATTGCGCAGGTCGCCTCGAACCAGTACGGCGGCCAGTCCATCAGCCTGACCCACCTTGCGCCCTTCGTGCAGGTCAGCCGCGAGAAGATCCGCGCTACCGTGCTGCAGGAGCTTGCCCAGTTCGGCATCGAGTCGACGCAGGACAAGATCGACGCCGTTGTCGAGCAGCGCCTGCGCGAGGAGATCCGCCGCGGCGTGCAGACGATCCAGTATCAGGTCGTCACGCTGATGACCACCAACGGTCAGGCGCCATTCATCACCGTGTTCATGTACCTGAATGAGGCCCGCAGCGAGCAGGAGAAGAAGGACCTTGCCCTCATCATTGAAGAGACGCTGCTGCAGCGCTATGAGGGCGTGAAGAACGAGAAGGGCGCATGGATCACGCCGGCCTTCCCGAAGCTCATCTATGTGCTGGAGGAGGACAACGTCCGCGAGGGAACGCCCTACTGGTATCTGACCCGTCTTGCCGCGCAGTGCACCGCCAAGCGTATGGTGCCGGACTATATCAGCGAGAAGAAGATGCTGGAGCTGAAGGTGGACAAGAACGGCGAGGGCCACTGCTACACCTGCATGGGCTGCCGCTCCTTCCTGACACCCTATGTGGACGAAAACGGCAAGCCGAAGTATTACGGCCGCTTCAATCAGGGTGTCGTCACGATCAACCTCGTCGACGTGGCCCTTTCCTCCGGGCGGGATATGGACAAGTTCTGGAAGATCTTTGACGAGCGGCTCGACCTGTGCTACCGCGCGCTGATGTGCCGCCACGAGCGCCTCAAGGGGACCCTGTCCGATGCCGCGCCGATTCTGTGGCAGTATGGCGCTCTGGCAAGACTTCCCAAGGGCGAGCCGATCGACAAGCTGCTCTACGGCGGCTATTCCACCATCTCTCTGGGCTATGCCGGCCTTTACGAGTGTGTCAAATACATGACCGGCAAATCCCACACCGACGAGGCGGCCAAGCCCTTTGCCCTTGCCGTCATGCAGCATATGAACGACGCCTGCAAGACCTGGAAGGCAAAGCACAACATCGACTTCAGCCTCTACGGCACGCCGCTGGAATCGACCACCTACAAGTTTGCCAAGTGCCTGCAAAAGCGCTTCGGCCTCATCCCCGGCATCACGGACAAGAGCTACATCACGAATTCCTATCACGTCCATGTCTCCGAGCATATCGACGCGTTCACCAAGCTGTCGTTCGAGGCGGAGTTCCAGCAGCTCTCGCCCGGCGGCGCGATCAGCTACGTCGAGGTGCCGAATATGCAGAACAACATCGAGGCCGTTTTGCAGCTCATGCAGTATATCTATGATAATATCATGTATGCCGAGCTGAACACGAAGTCGGACTACTGCCAGGTTTGCGGCTTTGACGGCGAGATCGAAATTCAGGAGGACGAGGACGGCAAGCTGGTCTGGGTCTGCCCGCAGTGCGGCAACCGCGACCAGAGCAAGATGAACGTCGCCCGCCGTACCTGCGGCTATATCGGCACGCAGTACTGGAATCAGGGCAGAACGCAGGAGATCCGCGACCGCGTGCTGCACCTGTCGTGCAAAACGATGGAATAAAAAATTGCCTCATGGCTCCGAAAAAACGGGCCATGAGGCGATTATTTGGAGGGAATTACGATGAATGTTGGCGAGATCATTGTAGCCGACTGCGCCAACGGCACCGGGATCCGCGTGAGCGTGTTCGTCTCCGGCTGCACGAACCGCTGCCCCGGCTGCTTCCAGCCGGAGACGTGGGATTTTGACTTTGGAAAGCCGTATGATGCCGCGATGGAAGACCGCATCCTTGCCGAGCTTGCCAAGCCCTATTACAGCGGCCTGACGGTCTTGGGCGGCGAGCCGTTCGAGCCGTCCAACCAGCAGGAGCTGGTGAAGCTGATCCGCCGCGTGCGCAAGGAGCTGCCGCAACGGGACATCTGGATGTACACCGGCTTTACCTACGAAAACGAGCTCGTTCCCGGCGGCGCAAAGTACACCGACGTGACGGACGAGCTGCTGGACAGCATCGACGTGCTTGTCGACGGCCGCTTCATCCTCGCGCAGAAGAATCTTGCCCTGCGCTTCCGCGGGTCGGAGAATCAGCGCATCATCGACATGAAGCGCACCCGCGCGGCAGGAGAGGTCATTCTCCATCCGTTGAGCCGCTGAGCTGCCAGAAGGCGACCGCGCCGGCCGCGGCGACATTGAGCGAGTCTACGCCGTGCGACATCGGGATGCGGACGGTGTAGTCGCACTGCGCGACCGTCTGCGGCGCAAGACCGTCGCCCTCCGTCCCGAGTACGACGGCAAGACGCTCCGGCGCGGACAGGCGCGGGTCGCGCAGACTGATCGCATCCTCGCGCAGCGCCATCGCGGCGGTCTTAAAGCCGAGGGAGCGCAGGAGCGCAAGCCCCTCCTGCGGCCACTGTCCGGCGCCGAAATAGGCCCACGGGATCTGGAAGACCGTGCCCATGCTGACGCGGATGGCGCGCCGGTAGAGTGGATCGCTGCATTCCGGCGTCAGCAGCAGCGCGTCCATATGCAGCGCCGCTGCCGAGCGGATCAGCGCACCGACGTTGGTCGGATTGACGACGTTTTCCAGCACCGCGATCCGCCTTGCCCCGGCGCAGACCTCCTGCACCGTGCGCGGCGCGGGACGGCGCATGGCGCACAGCACGCCGCGCGTCAGCGGAAAGCCGGTCAGCGCCTTTAAAACGTCGAAGCTCGCCGTGTAGACCGGCACCTGTCCGCAGCGGGAGATGACCTCTTTCGCCTGCGTCTCGATATGCTCGCGCTGCACCAGCAGGGAGACGGGAACACACCCGGCGTCCAGCGCACGCTCGATGACCTTGGGGCTTTCCGCAATAAACAGCCCCTGCTCCGGGTGCTCGCGGTTGAGAAGCTGTGCCTCGGTCAGTCGGGCAAATATGTCCAGCTCCGGCGCGGAAAAGTCGGTAATTTCAATGATATTCGGCATGGGAAGCCTCCTTATAGATGCTTTTTCCGGCTTCACTATACCACAACTCGGACAATTTTACAAGGAAAACGAAACGCCAAAGCCACACGGAAAGGTGACCTTGGCGTTGTTTTATTCCGCGCTGTAGCGTTCCAGAAAACGCCGGGTGCGCTCGGCCTGCGGTGCGTCGATGACCTGCGCGGGAGGGCCTTCCTCCACGATCCGGCCCTCGTCCATGAAGATCACATGGTCGGCGATCTGGCGGGCAAAGCGGATCTCGTGCGTCACGACGATCATCGTTGTCTCACGCTCGCGCAGCGCCCGGATGACCTTCAGCACCTCGCCCGTCAGCTCCGGGTCGAGCGCGCTGGTCGGCTCGTCAAAGCAGAGAATGTCCGGCTCGCCTGCCAGCGCACGGGCGATGGCGACGCGTTGCTGCTGGCCGCCGGAGAGCTGGTGCGGATAGTTGCCCATCCGGTTTGCGAGGCCGACCTGCGTCAGAAGGTCGCGCCCTTTTTCCTCGATGCGGCGGAAAACCTCTTTGCCCTCGCCGCGCTCTTTTGCCGCCAGACGCTGCGCAAGCGTCACATTTTCCAGTGCCGTATACTGCGGGAAAAGGTTGAAATTCTGGAACACCAGGCCGAAGTGCAGGCGCTTTTTCCGAATCTCGCTCTCTGCGTCGGGCTTTGGCGCTGCGGCGTCGAAGAGCGTCTCGCCGTCAAGCAGGATCTGCCCGGCGTCAGCCCGTTCCAGAAAGTTCAGGCAGCGCAGCAGCGTCGTTTTGCCGCCGCCGGACGAGCCGATGACTGCGAGGCACTGCCCGCGCGCGAGGGAGAAGGAGACATCCTGCAGAACGCGGGACTTTCCGTAGCTTTTTTGCAGATTTTTCACTTCCAAAACGGTCATAATCGCACCTCAAACCCGAAAATAATCCAGTTTCCGCTCTAAATAGCCGAAAAGAAGCGTCAGCAGGCCGGTAAACGCGAGATAGAACAGCCCGGTGCAGAAAAGCGGCCAGATCAGACCGTCGCTGCGGATGAACGACTGCCCCTCCCAGATGATCTCGTAGACCAGAATGACGCGGGCGAGGGAGGTGTCCTTGACGAGGGTGATGACCTCGTTGGAGATGGGCGGCAGGATGCGCTTGATGACCTGCAAAAGCGTCACGCGGAAGAAAATCTGCGTGCGGCTCATGCCGAGCACCTGCCCGGCCTCGATCTGCCCGCGCGGGATGGCCTCGATCCCGCCGCGGTAGATCTCGGAAAAATAGCAGGCGTAATTGAAAATGAAAGCGGTCAGGGCCGCGACATAGCGGCCGCCGGTGCCGCCGCCCCAGACCTGCACGCCGAACAGGAGGCCGGGGCCGTAATAGATGACCAGAAGCTGGAGCATCAGCGGCGTACCGCGCACGATCCAGACGATAAAGCGGGTCAGCAGGGATAGCGGCTTGAAGCGGCTCATCGACCCGAAGGCGACGATCAGTCCAAGCGGAAGCGAACCGAGCAGCGTCAGTGCGAAGAGCTCCAGCGTTTTCAGGAACCCTTCGCACAGCGCGGTAAGTACCGTCGCCAGCATCGCGTTACTTCTTGGTGAGGATGTTGTCCTGGATGCCGTAGGTCTGCGCGAGAGACGCGATCAGATCGCCGTTCTCTGCGAAGAAGGCATTCAGCTTTTCGGTGAGGTCGGAGCCCTTGCGGAAGCCGACGCCGTATTCCTCATAGTTGAGGCTGACCGTGTAAACAAGGTCGGGGTAGCTCGTGCCCTCGCCGATCATCGCGCCGGCCATCAGAAGGTCAATGACGCAGGCGTCAGCAGAGCCGGAAGCGACCTCCAAAAGCGCGTCGGCCTGCGTTTCCGCTGCCAGGTAGGAGATGCCAAGCGTGTCCAGTGCCTCGGCACCTGCGCTGCCGTCTTCGACGATGAAGTTCAGAGAGGAGAGAGACTCGGTGGTCTGATACTGCGAGGCAACCGCCTGATTGACCACGACGACCTGCGCGTTCTTGCAGTACGGGTCGGAGGTGCTCATGGCGGCCTTGACACCGTCGGTCAGGGTCATGCCGTTCCAGACGCAGTCAATGCCCTTGTTTTCCAGCTCCATCTCCTTGGTGCTCCAGTTGATCTCAACGAACTCGACCTTGACGCCCAGCGAATCGGCAAAGGCCTTTGCGAGGTCGGCATCGAAGCCGATCCAGTTGCCGTCCGCGTCCTGATAGTCCATCGGTGCAAAGTCCGTGATGCCGACGACGAGAACGCCCTTATCCTTAATATAGGAGAGGTCGGAGTCCGCCGTGTCCTTGGCGCAGCCGGTGAAGAGCGTCGCCATCAGGCTCAGCGCAAGCAGCAGGGTAAGCAGTTTCATCATCTTTTTCATTTTTATTTCCTCCTTGCGGTTCAACCGCGTTCTTTATTGTGTTACCATATTACCATATTAGCGAAAGAAAGTAAAGAGGTTTTTCCCAAAATTTTTTAGCGAATGAAAGAATTGGAGAAATGACCATGTTCCGGCAGGGGAGAGGGAAACGCTTTTGTGAATTCTGTCAGATTGGAAAGAAAACGCTTTCTTCTCTGACGCCGGGAGCTTGGGCCGGCGATGCGCATTTTGCAGGCCGGAAAGTCTGTGCATTTTCGACAAAATCGCAATTTTGCATTTGTCTATTGTGATGATTTTGGTGATTCTGACCGAAAACCTCTTGCAAAAATTAGGGGATGTGATATACTTTAGACAACGGTATTTCGTATACGAAATACGAAATACGACTTTAGGAGGCGAAGCATCCAATGATTCGTGTCAGCGCATCCATTTCGGTGCAATACGATAATCCGTTTTCCCCGTTCCGCGGCTGCGAATGGGAGCGGGGCTTTGAATGGGTCAAGGCGTGCGGATTTGATGCCGTCGAGATCATTCTTTCCGACCCTGCGCTGCTTGACTGGGATCGGATCAAAAGAAAGCTCGACGAGCTGGAGCTCGGTGTCTCGACCATTTCTACCGGGCAGGCCATGGGCATGGAGGGCATCGCAATGACGTCGCCCTCGGCGATCAAGCGCAAGGCCGCAAGGGAACGCCTGCTTGCGGACGTTGATTTTTCCGCAGCGTTCGGAAAGCCCAATGTCACGGTCGGCCTGATCCGCGGCAGAGGCGGCGAGGCTTCTGCGGAGATCGAAGAAGATCTGCTGTGCAGAGAACTAACGGCGGTCGCGGAATACGCCGCGCAGAAGGGCGTGACCCTGAACTTGGAGCCGATCAACCGCTATGAATGCAAGCTCGTGCACTCCACCGCCGAGGGTGACGCCATCCTCGAAAAGATCGGACGCCCGGGAAACGTCGGCATCCTCTATGACACGTTCCATTCCAATATCGAAGATGCAAATATGCTTGCTGAGATCGAAACCTATGCCGGCAGCATCTCCCACGTCCACTTCGCAGACAGCAACCGTTCGCTCCCCGGCGAGGGACACATCGATTTCCCCGCAGTCATCCGCACGCTGGAAAACAACGGCTATCGCGGCTTTGTCTCGCTGGAGGTTCTGAATCGGCCCGATGCACAGCACATTCGTGACTTCGCGGCAACCGCCATGCGCGGCTGCTTTGGTAAGTAATAAGGAGGCAAAACCATGTACGAAGTGAACTTTGATATATCCGGTCAGGTGGCCGTTA
>CAZVSJ010000021.1:0-16414 GCA_964629755.1 uncultured Oscillospiraceae bacterium
CCTGCTGCGGGAGCTGACAGAAAGGAGAACGAAATGAAACGTATTTGCATGGTCTTTCTTTGTCTGCTGTTGCTGAGCGGCTGCGCTGCAAACGTGCAGGAATATGAGTTCCCCAGCACGACTACTTCGCAGCCCACGCAAACGGCGGAAACCCCCGCGCAAGCGGGAGAAAAGGAATTCAACATCTATCCCGTGCCGGGCGGCCACACCGAACTGTTCGGCGCACAGGGCTTTGAGGGGATCTTCCTGCGTGACCGAGCCGTGAAGTATTACGACGTAGAGCTGCAAAAGCATTTTTCCCTTTGCAGTCAGCCCAACTGCACCCACACGGACGAAAACTGCCCGGCCTTCTTCGGCGGCGACGGTGAAGCGTGCTACCGTGTGGTTGGCGATCAGGTCTATGCGCTGACGACTGATGCCGAACGCACGGAGCTGCGCCTGCTGCGGCTGTGTCCCATGCGGGACGAACGGGTGACCCTTTGGAGCCTGACGGCCAAACCGGACCATATGTTTGAGGATCTCAGTCTGATGCTGGTCGGAAACAGGCTCCTTGTGCAATACATAGATTATTTGCAAATCGATGAATGGCAGGAGAATGATCTGATAACGGAAGTAACGGAATCGCCCTTCGGCTTCTTTCTCGATTTGGAGAGCGGAACGCAATGGGATTTCGACCGCGCAGCGGAGAAAGAAGGACTTTGGGCAGAAACGCCCAGGACGATCGTCCTGCTCGGAGAAAAGTATGCGCTGCTCAGCGAGCCTTCCTATTTCGCAGAAAAACCCGTCTCATTGGAAGAATACTTGAACAGCGGCGGGTCGGAGGAAAAATACGTCGATTATCTAATGTCGATCCCGACCGAGGGTGGAGGTTATTACCTGTATGACATTCTGACAGGAGAGAGTACCTACGCCTTCTCCTTGGATGAGGCGCATTTTGTTTCCTTGTATGCCTATTATGACAGCACGGCCTGCTATGTACGAAATGACACAGTATTCCGGGTCGACCTCGATGATGGCTCTGTGACGGAGCTGTTCCAATGTGAAAACATCGCCGGCATCGAGCAATTCGACGGCAGAGTGTTTTATACTACATGGAAAACGTCAGACAGCGGCGAGACGCAATACAGCTATAATTGCTATGAGCCTGCCACAGGCGAGACCCTCTGCCTGTGTGAAAAGAATGGCCCCGGTTCATTTTTCGTTCATATGGAGACGGACACCTGCTTTGTGGGACTGACATGGGAGGGTAAGAATCTGGCAATCAAAAAGCGGGATTACTACAACGGGAATTATAACGCGGCATGGGAGGTCGTTGCCGATCTGTCTCTGCTGCAAATGCTCCAGAGGTGAGATATGGAACTGGTATGTGATTCCCTGTCGAAAAGCTACGGCGTGACCAAGGCGCTTCGTGAGTTTTCCTGCACGCTGACGCCGGGCGTCTACGGTTTGCTCGGCCCGAACGGTGCTGGAAAAAGCACGCTGATGAACATCCTGTCGGGCAACCTCACGCAGACCTCCGGGCGCGTCTTGCTGGACGGGCAGGACATCCGCAGCATGGGCGCGTCCTATTTTTCGGCGCTGGGCTATATGCCGCAGCAGCAGGCCATGTATCCCCGCTTTACCTGCGCGCAGTTTCTGGGCTACATGGCGGCGCTTAAAGCCATCCAAAAGCCGGATATTGCAGGAGCGCTCTCGCAGGTGGAGCTGCTGCAGGAGGCGAACAAGCGCGTCGCTTCCCTATCCGGTGGGATGAAGCAGCGGCTTTTGCTGGCGCAGGCCCTTTTGGGGCAGCCGCGCATTTTGCTGCTGGACGAGCCGACGGCAGGACTTGACCCAAGGCAGCGCATCACCGTCCGAAATCTGATCGCCTCCGTGGCGAAACACAAGGTCGTGCTGATCTGCACCCATGTGGTGCAGGATGTGGAATACATCGCAAAAGAGATCCTGCTTTTGAAGCAGGGCGTCTTGCTGGAAAAAGCCGCGCCGCAGGACATGCTCCACGCAATGCAGGGCAAGGTACGCGAGGTCGTGACGGATCGGGAGGGAATGCAGGCACTCACTTGCCCCATAGCGGGTGTCGCCGCCGAGGAAAACGGCCTGCTCCACCTGCGCGTCATCAGCGAAGAACCGTTGGGCGAGCCGGTGCGCCCGACGCTGGAAGACGTCTATCTGCATCATTTCGGCTATGATACGGTATGAGATCAGGAAGGTGCTGCAAAGCCCCGCAGCCCTGCTGATACTGATTCTACTGGCGTTCAACTGCGTTCTGGACATCTGGCTGGACGCGCCGGGCGTCGGCTGGGGCTATGATGAAACAGACATTCAGGAGGCCTACGCGGAGCTGAACCCCGAAACCGCCGTGGAGACGCTGCGTGAAGCGCAGGAACGGTTGACGGATGCCGAAAATTCGTTCGCACCCTATGATGGCGTGTTGCACACGGAGGATATCTACACAGAGCGAGAATTGCTGCAGGGAGTTCTCATCCGTGCAGAGGAAACCGCCGAGTATCACCACTATATCGAAGACGTGCTGCTCACAGCGCAGTATCAGGCTGGACTTCCGATGTACAGCGACAAGGCCGCGTTCGGATACCGCAACCTTGCGCGGACGGCGCAGGTGTACAGCCGCTTTCTGGACTTACAGCCGCCGCTGCTCTATTCCGGCATGGCGGAATCCCTGCCGCAGCGCCACTCGGATCTGATCTTGGTGCTGTTGACGCTCCTTTTGGGGTTGGAGCTGTTTACCAAAGATCGCTGTGAGCTGATTTTGGCTACCAAACGTGGGCGATTCCCGCTCTTTTGCGCGAAATTCACGGCCGGTGCTTCCCTGCTTGCGCTCAGCACGGTACTGTTGTTTGCGACCAATCTTGCGATAGGCTTCTTCCGCTGTGGAATGACGCCGCTCAGCGCACCGATCCAGGCCATTTTCGGTTTTCAGCAAAGTCCGTGGGCCATCACCGTCGGGGCGTATTACGCTTTATTTCTCCTGTGTAAGCTGGTTTTGGCGCTTACGCTGCTGGCAGTCATTACGCTGGGCTGCAATCTCTGGCGAACACCAGTCGGCTCGTGTCTTGCGGCGCTGGCGCTGTCACTTCCGTCTTTCCTTTTGCTGCAATGCAGCGACCTTCGTTTGCAGGCATTCAGCCTCGTCCGGCTCAGCGACACCGCGCGAATTTTCCAAACGTACTACAATGTAAATCTGATGGAAAACCCAGTACCTGACAGCTGCCTTGCCGGCTTTGCTTCCTTGCTATATCTTTTGAGCAGTGTTCTCGGGGCGGCGCTGCTGTGGTGCAGAAGCAAGCCGATTCGGACACAGAAAAAGCGAAAAGTGAAGCATGTGCGCGTCAAGATCGGCGGGCTGCTCCGTATGGAGGCCAGGAAGCTCTTCCTGATGGAAAAAGGTGCGTTGATTTTGGCACTACTCGTTTTGGTGCAGGTTGCGGCGTTTTGGGACGTTGATGAACGGCTGAATCTCAGCGAACGCCTCTACCAGACCTATGCCGAGCGTCTGACCGGCCCGCCAAACGAGACCTCTGATGCGATCATTGCGGAAAAGGCGGCGTATTATGCGAGTCTGGATGCGACCGGTATGCCGGACGGCGACGCGGAGGAATGGTGGCAGATACAGGCGCGTGAGGTTTTCGAGCGGGTGCGGGACCAATACGAGCGGGCGAAGAATAACAACGTGGAGTTCGTCTCGGAGCTGCCGTATGAACGTCTTCTGGGGCGGCGCGGCAGGACGGACTTTCTGGAGCTGACAATGAAGCTGTTCCTCTGCCTGATTTTGGGACTATCCTCCGTCTTTGCCGTCGAGCGGGAAACCGGAATGGAGCAGCTTCTGATCGGCACAGTCCGCAGAAAGCGTGCCAACCGCTGTAAAGTCGGACTTTCCCTCGGCTATGCTCTGATTGCCACCCTTGTGGCCTATGTTCCGCAGATCGTCATGATCCACCGCATCTATTCCTTCGACGGCCTGACGTGCAGCGCCCTCAGCGTGCCGACGCTCGGCATTCCGTTCGGCAGCGTTTTGTTTGCGATCTGTCTTTACGGATTTGGCGCGTTGCTGCTTTCGATGCTTGCGGCAATGTTGATTCTTTTCCTCTCCCAAAAGACGGGCAGCACGTTGCGGACGCTTCTCTGGTCCGCCGTGTGTCTGCTACTGCCTGCCGCGATCATGCTGCTTTGCATGAATTTGTGATGCTGCATAAAAACGGTGCAACCCGCAATGGGCTGCACCGTTTTTGAGTTTCGGGGTGTAGTTGTTGCTATGAAGGATTAGCCCTTCTTGCGGCTCTTGACCATGTCCATGGCAACCGCAACGATGATGAGGATACCGGTGATGACTTCGAGGATGTAGTCGCTGATCTCAATGCCGAGCGGGCGGGATTTACCGGCGTTTTCGATGACAGCCATGAGCAGCGTACCGATAAACGTACCGGTGATGGCGCCGCGGCCACCGGCGAGGGATGCACCGCCGATAACGGCAGCAGCGATGGCGTTCATGTCGTAGCCGTCGCCGGTGTTCGGCATGGCGCGGAGGATACGGCCGGCGAACATGATAGCGGCGACGCCGTAGATCAGGCCGGCTGCGGAATAGACGAGGTAGAAGGTCTTGCGGACCTTGATACCGGACAGGCGGGCAACTTCGATACCGGAACCGATAACGAAGAGGTCACGGCCGAAGACGGTGTAGCGCAGGACGAGGAACGCGACAACGGCAACGATGATCCAGATGCAAGCCAGGATCGGCAGGAAGCCGAAGACGTTATAGTCGCCGATGGTTTCAAAGAGCTTGATGAAGGTCTTGCCGTCAGCCTCGAAGAAGGAGACGGAGTTGCCGCCGCAAAGGAGCTTCAGAATGCCGCGGTAGATGGTCTGCGTGCCGAGGGTGGCGATCATGGCAGGCACCTTGAGGTCGAAGATGATGGTGCCGTTGATAAAACCGCAGGCGATGCAGACGACGAAGTTCACAACGATGGCGAGCCACACGGGCTGGCCGCCGGCGATGAGAAGGGCCATGGTCATGCAGCCGAGGCCGGAGATCGCGCCGCCGGAAATGTCGATACCGCCGGTGATGATGATGAGGGTCTGTGCCACGGCCAGAACGCCGACGATAGCGCCCTGCTTGGTCAGGTTCATCAGGTTGTACTTGCTGCCGAAGGTGTCGGACGTGAACAGAACGAACAGGAACAGCGCAACGACGACCAGGCCGATGGTGAACTCAGAGCGCTTCATCATACGGCTGAGCGGACTGGAGGTTTTCGTCTTAGTAGTAGTGGTCATTTCAATCTCTCCTCTTAATCTTCAATGGAGGCCATACGAAGGACCGCATCTTCAGTGAGGGTCTTCAGTGCTTCCTTGTCATACTCTGCTGTGATCTTGCCCTGTGCCATGACGATCAGGCGGTCGGAAAGGCCCATGACCTCCGGCAGATAGGACGAGATCAGAATCACACCGCGGCCCTGAGCCGTCAGGCCCTCGATGAGCTTGAAGATCTCCTGCTTTGCGCCGACGTCGATGCCGACAGTCGGCTCGTCAAAGATCAGAATTTCGGGATCGCGGCAAAGCAGCTTCGCGATAACGACCTTCTGCTGGTTGCCGCCGGAGAGGTTTCCGACGAGCTGGGAGATCGAAGGCGTTTTGACGTTCACGTTCTTGGAGTATTCCTGCGCACGCTTGGTCTCCTTGCGCAGATTGACGATGCCGCCGGTGCTGATCATGTCATACGAGTTCATGTTGATGTTCGTCTTGATGTCCAGCTTGAGCGCGCAGCCGTCCGCGCGGCGATCCTCCGTCAGGAAGCCGATGCCGTTGCGCAGGGCCTCCGTGGGATTTTTGATGTTGACCTTCTTGCCGTGCAGATAAACATCGCCGCTCAGGCGCTTTTCAACGCCTGTCAGGGCGCGCATGATCTCGCTTCGACCCGCGCCAACCAGACCAAACAGGCCGAGGATCTCGCCCTTGTGGAGGCTGAGACTGATGTCCTTGAAGTGCTTGGAATCGGTGAAGTTTTCGATGCGGAGCAGCTCTTCGCCCGGTTCAAAATGCTCAATATTGTAGATGTCGGTCGCGGGACGTCCGACCATCTTCTGGATCAGGGAATCCTTGGTCACGGATTCGATGGGCAGCGTGTCGACATAGGTGCCGTCCTTCAGAATCGTAACGCTGTCGCAGATCTGCATGATCTCTTCCAGACGATGGGAGATGTAAATGATACTGACGCCACGCGCCTTCAGCTCCGCGATGAAACGGAACAGTATATCAACCTTTTCGTTTTCGAGAAGCGCCGTCGGCTCGTCGAAAATAACGATTCGGATATCTTCGTTTACAGAAATCTTACTGATGGTGACCATCGCCTGCATCGCGATGGGCAGCTCACGAATTTTTTCGTGCGGGTCAACGCCCATTTCAAACTTGTCAATGATTTTTTGGCTGTCGCTCGCCATTTTCTTCCAGTCGACCATGCCGAGTGCGTTCTTCGGCTGGCGGCCGAGATAATAGTTCTCAGCGATGCTCAGATCGGGAGCGATGTTAACGTGCTGATAGTTTGCAAAAACACCATGCGCCTGTGCCTCGACAGCGCTGGTATTGACGATCCATTCGCCGTCATAGTTCATGGAGATCGTGCCCTTTTCGGGCTTCTCGACGCCCATGATGCACTTGATCAAAGTAGATTTACCCGCGCCGTTTTCGCCAACCAATGCACGGACCTCACCCTTGTTTAAGGTGAAGCTCACGTCATTCAGTGCGGTAACGCCGGGATAGAACTTACTGACGTGTTCAATTTTTAAGATGGTATCCTGCATTGCTACACCCTCATTTTCTTCTTTTGGGAGGGCCGTTGCGACCGGAACCGGCCGCAACGGCCTCGTAAATTAATCTGTGATTCTCAGAAAGTCAATTACTTGACGTACGGGGACATCATGAACTGGATCTCTTCACTGTCGATGTTTTCCGCAGTAACGATGACGGGGGGAACATTGACCTGCTGCTCAGCTTCGGGGTTCTTACCCTCGGTGAGCGTCATGATGGCATTCTCCATGGTCTTGTAGCCCTGGGTATAAGCGTCCTGAACAATGATAGCGGACAGATAGCCGTCGCGCAGAGCGGCGATCTCGATGTCATCGGAGTCGACGCCGACGGAGACGACGCCGTCCTTCATGTTGGCGTTACGCAGCGCAGCGCAGACACCGTCGCAGGTGACGTTGTTGCCGGCATAGATGCCGATGAGATCCTTGCCATAGGTGGAGATGGTGCCTTCGGCGTCAGCCTGAGCATCAGCGGAGTCGTTGCCGTTGTACTGGATGGAGGTCAGGGTGAGGCCGGGAGCCTTCTCGGCGATGTAGTCAGCGAAGCCCTGCATTCTGAAGTCCAGAGCAGCGTTTTCCATGTTCATCTGCATGCCGATGACGCCGGATTCGGTGGAGAGGCCCTCAGCTTCCATGGCGGCCAGGAAAGCCTCGCCGGCCATCTCGCCGATGGTGGTGTTGGAGCAGTAGTAGAACTCGTTGTAGTACTCAGCGTAAGCGCCGTCGTTACCGTTGCCGAGGCCGCAGTTGACGAAGTTCAGGATGATGCCCTGATCGTGGGCTTCCTTTGCCTTGGGGACGGTCGGGTCGATGTTCAGGGTAGCGGTCAGGATCGCGTCGGGCTTCGCAGCGATGGCGTTCTCGAAAGCCTTGACATAGCCTTCTGCGTCAGACTCTTCGGCAGGGCCCATGACGGAGTAGTCGATCTTGATGCCGAGCTTTGCTTCGTAGTCCTTGGTGGCCTGCTTGATGCCGGTCTCAACCTGGGACCAGAAATCGGAAGCGGTGGACGGGGTGAGGTAGATGATCTTGTAGGTCTTGCCGCCTTCGGCGTTGTTGTCGGCGGGCTTGTCTTCCTTGGCACAGCCTGCAAACACAGCAGCGACCATGACAAGGGCCAGGATCAGCGCGAGAACCTTTTTCATTGTTTTTCCTCCTAAAGTCTATATTGATTTGCGATGTGCAAAGACATCCGAACGGAATTTGGAGCAGCGCTCCGGGATCACATAACGCCCTTCTGCAGGATGATGCAGCCGTAAGGCAGGCGTTCGCTGGTGCAGACCGTCACATAAGCGCGGGCTGCTTTTTCATAGAACTTGGTGCGCTCGATCTCGCCGACGCACTTTGCGTCATAGCCGTGCTTGACGACGGCGGCGATGGTGTCGTCCCAGACCTTGTTCTCCTTCAGGACGACGCCGGAGTCCGCATCGGGCACCATGTACTCAATGGGATGCTCGCAGTAGTCGACATCCAGCGGAACGAGCTGCAGGATCGCGTCGACCATCTCGGCGGCGGTGTTACCCTTGGCCTGAATGCTGATGGCATTCGGGCTCTTGGTAATGGGCGGATAGAAGTGGTCGGCAATGACGATCAGGTCACCGTGGCCGGTATCGGCAAGGGCCTTGAGCAGATCGGAGCCGATGATGTCAGGAATTCCTCTAAGCATTTTGCTTCCTCCTTCAATAAAATGATACTCTTTCAAAGACCATTCATCATTCCTTCGGAATGATGAACGATGGGTACCCATCGTGAGATTTTTGCGCCGGCGCGGAGCCGAAGCGCTCCGTTCTGATTATTCCGCGTGCTCCGCGAGGAAGGCATCGATCTCGGCTCTGGTCGGCATGGCCGGGGTGGTGCCGAGCTTCTGGACGGAGAGCGCAGCCAGAGCATTGGCAAAGCGTGCAGCCTCCCACAGATCCTTGCCCTCGGAAAGAGCTGTCAGCAGGCCACCATTGAATGCGTCACCGGCGCCGGTGGTGTCGATCGCCTTGACATGGAAGGCGGGGATGATCTCGGCTCTGCCGTTGGAGTTGACGTAAACGCCGCGGCTTCCGAGCGTAATGAGAACGTTCTGAACGCCCTTGTCGAAGAAGGCCTGCGCTGCCTTGTTGGCGCTTTCCAGATCGTTGACGGGAATGCCGGTCAACTCCTCAGCCTCGACCTCGTTCGGGGTGACGAGATAGGCGCCCTTGAGGAACTCGTCGGTGATGGGCTGATAGGGTGCGGTGTTGATGATGACGCGCACGCCGTTTTCCTTGGCGATGCGGGCGACCTTTTCATTGGCGTCCTGATTGACCTCAAGCTGGAGCAGAAGGTACTCGGAATCCTTGATCTGTGCCTCAACGCTCGCGATGTCCTCGTCCGTGATGGTGCTGCACGCGCCGGGGACGATAACGATCTCGTTCTGGCTCGTGTTCTCATCGACAAGGATGAGGGCGATGCCGGTGGCGACTTCGTCGTTGTAGAACAGATAATCCTTGGAAAGGCCGACATCGTCCATCGCGTTGAGCGCGACGTCCGCCATCGAATCTCTGCCGAGCTTCGTGACCATCACGACGTTGCCGCCGGCCTTGTGCGCGGCGATGCCCTGGTTAAAACCCTTGCCGCCTGCACCCTGCTTAAAGAAGCTGCCCTTGACCGTCTCACCGGGGACGGGCAGATGGGGCGTTCTGCCCATCAGGTCAACAACAAAGCTGCCGAATACGGTTACCTTCTGTTTCAATTCAAGTTCCTCCATTCAAAGTCTGTAAATATCTGTGGTTGATGGGAAAAAATACAAATGTAAGGGCTTTCATTTTTGCGATTAGGAAAGAGCAACCAGTGCAAGAACACATATCCGGTTACCACTTGTTGCCCTTCTTTTTTATCTCGCTGCCATAACGCTGGGAACACGTTCCGAACCGCGGAGGATCAGCTCCGTCGGCAGGCAGGTCCTTGTTCCCTGCTCCGGACGGTCTTCCGAATCAAAGCGGCGCATTAAAAGGCGCATTGCCTGCTCCCCCATCACCGGGACATCGCGGCTGACGACAGAGACGTTATAGTTGAGCCAGCGCAGCTCGTCAATATCGTCAAAGCCAAACAGCGCAATGTCCTCACCGATCCGAAGACCAAGTTCGCCGAATGCCTTAAGGCAGCCATAGGTTGTCATGTTGTTGGATGCGAAGATCGCAGTAGGAGGATCCGGCAGTCTGCACAGCTCCAGGGTGTGCTCATAGGCACAGTCGACCATGAAGTCTCCCTTGCGGATATAATCCTCACGCAGGGAAATGCCGTGATCCGTCAGCGCTCTGCAATAGCCGCGCAGGCGCTCATAGCCGGGACGTGACGCCTCCGGGCCTGTGATGATCGCAATTTTGCGGTGGCCAAGGCGGATCAGCTCGTTGACGGCGAGAAAGACGCCCTCCTCGTCCGCAGTTACGACGCGGTCGAAGGAGCTGCTGTCGACCTCGCGGTCAAGCAGAACCACCGGAATGCCGAGCGCTTCAAAATTATGGAGCTTTTGCAGCGTCTCACTGTCCTGCGCGGAGACCGGCGTAATGATGATGCCGCAAAGGCGATGCTCACGCATGGAATCGAGCACTTTGTGCTCGCGTTCAGAGCTTTCGTTCGTTCCGAACAGGAAGATGTTGAGGCCCATTTCGTCAGCCGCGCGGGTGATGCCCTGCAGGAGCTGCGAAAAAAACGGGTTGTTGATGTCAGGGATCACAACGCCGATCGAGGTCGACGTAGAGGTGCTGAGGCACCGCGCCGCATTGTTCGGCACATAGTTCAGCTTTTTGACAGCATCGAGAACACGTTTTGTGTTCTTCTCGCTGACGGTCGTGGAATGATTCATCACGCGGGAAACGGTCGCGATCGACACGCCGGCTTCCTTCGCAATCTCGTAAATATTCGCTTCTTGTCTGCTCATCGCACCATCAGCTCGCTTTGCTCTGTAAACGCTTACTTCATCCTACAATCACAAGATACGCCTCTTTTTTGCCATTGTCAATAGGGTCAGGCAAAGTTTGGAAGAACCTACAATTCCGTATGGTCGAACTTGGGCAATATTCACAACGAAATTCGTCATTCAGTCGCTCCTCTCACTCTTTTCGGGGCAGCCGTAAGGGCTTACATCCTTGTTTCGATATAATAATACCAATAATTTCTCCGCTGAACAGAAAATCCCGGCATTGAACCCGGAAAAACATTTAGTCATATTATAATTATTCTGTGTTCTGTTTGAACTTTCGGGATTAGGCGCTATGCCCTCCCCTGCCCGTCCGCCGATGATGAAAAACCCGCCGCCTGCGCAAACAGGCGGCGGATCTTCTTTGGAGGAGAAAAGCCGAAAAAACGATCACGGAAGCAGCAGATGCGCGCCCGCGATGATGGGCCAGTCGGTAGCCAGCGTAAAGGCCTCGACTCTCTGGCAGCCCGGCGTGCCGCAGGCCGCGCAGAAGAACTTGGTCTCCGCATCGATCATGTCCAGATAGCTGACGCCAAAAGCATCGGCGGACCATGCGCCGACCTGCGAGGCGTGGCATTTCATCATCTTGATCTTGGTGTCGTAGGTGTCCGTAATGTCTACGAAGTACTGCGGATTGGTCTTGTTGGCCATACCGCCGAGCGCCGTGCAGGTGAACAGGGGCGGCAGATGATCGATCACAGGATGCTCCGTCTCCATCAGCTTGACTGTCGCCAGCACACGGGCCTCAAAGGCGAGATAGCCGGTGATGTCGTGATCCTGATTGTAGTCGACAAATTTGGGCGGCGCAAGAATGACGTCCGGGCGGGCGATGCGGACTGCCTCGATGAACGCCATGCGGGTCTCGCGGTTGTCGAAGAGCATCTCGTCCTCAAAACCGAGCCAGATCAGATGCGCGCCGATCACATCGCAGGAAGCCTGCGCCTCTTTGTGACGCATTTCAGCGATCTCCTGACGGCTCATGCCGTAAGAGCCGATCTGTCCGTCAGTAGCGACGCACATATAGACCTCGTCGCCACGCGCGGCATACTTTGCCAGTGTACCGGCCATCCGGAATTCAATATCATCGGGATGGGCGCCAAAAGCTAAAACTCTCATACAAACCTCCTGAAAAAATTGTCATTTTCCACCGCGCAGGGCGTTTTTCCCCTGCGCGGTGGAATGGTTTCATCAGTTGTTCATGTAATCGACTACGACGTCGATCTGCTCACCGAAGGTCAGGTTTTCGCCAAACTTATTCTCGAAGAAGGCGCCGCCGATGGTGAACGCCCATGCGCCGGTCGCCTTAACCTCATCAAGGCGCTGGAAGGAGGCCACGCTGCCGGCAAGGCAGACGTCGCCGCGAACCTTCTGAACGAATTCCGCGTTGAGCTTCACCGCGTTACCGGTATAGCGGTAGCCGAGCAGGTCGAAGCCCTTGATCCCCTTGGTGTCGACAAGGTTGTTGGCCTCGTCGATCATGCCCTCGATCGTGCCGTTCAGGACGGAGGGACGGCCGGTGATCTCACCGACGAAGGGCATATATTTGATTCCGGCCTCGTCCGCGACTTTTTTGACGGAGTCGAAATACAGCGTGCCCATCAGTACGTCAAAGCCGCAGCGTGCCGCGATCTTTGCGCCCTCGACGCAGCCTTCCTCGGTGTAGTCCACGACCTCGAGGAAGGTGGTCTTGCCGGCGGCCTTCATGCGCTTGACCAGATCGATCATCTGATCCTCGGGAATGCCGACTTCCTTAAAGCCCCAGTACTTTGCCTTGGAGTTCTTCGCACCCTCAAACACCTCAATGGCGTTGGTGACGGTACGGTCATGGTGGGTCAGCATTACGATCAGTTCAGGAATGTTCTTCATTTCAGTATACCTCATTCAAAATTTTTTTGCTTCCCGCGGACTCACGTCCGCGGGTTGCATGCATTGGGAAAAGATCAGTCGACAATACCTGCCATGTAGTCGGCGAGGGTCTTGCCGTTGTAGTAGAACTCGAACATCTCTTCGACGTTTTCCTTCGTGACGAGCGTGTTGGCATAGAACATGACGTTCGGGATCTCGGCACCGTTGAGCTTGTTGACGAGCTGGCTCAGGCACCACTTGATCGGGGCGGTGGAGGAGTAGCAGCAGGAGCCGAGCAGCTTGCCTTCGTAGATGCCTTCCAGAATGACCTTGTCGTTATCGATGGAGGTGATGGGCACATCGGAGCCGGCAGCCTGGGCGGCATTCATCATGCCGATGGTCGCGGAGGAGTACAGGCCGAACGCGCCGATCAGCTCGTCGCCGTAGTTCATCAGAGCGCCTTCAAAGGCGGTGTAGTGATCTTCGGGAGAGGTGCCGGTCAGCTCGACGATCTCGATGTCGGGATAGGCGGCAAACGCGTCCTTGAAGCCCTTGGCACGGGTCGCGGCGTTCGGATGCGTGAACGGCAGGGTCTGATAGACAACGACGCCCTTCATGTCGCTGCCGTTTGCAAGCAGGTGGTCGATCAGGAGCTGCGCGGCCATTTCGCCCTGTTCGCAGCACTCGGACATACAGACGGCATCGAAGGAGCCTGCCAAAGCCGGGTTAAAAACGATGACGGGGATGCCTGCCTCTTCCAGCGCATCCAGAGCGCCCTGCACGCCGTAGAAGTCGCACGGGCAGATGATGACACCGTCAACGCCTTCGAGGATCCACTGCTCAACAGCCTGGTTCTGGAGGTTCTGGTCGTAGTTGGCATCGTTGGTCAGCAGCTTGACGCCGCATTCCTTCGCGCTTTCCTTGATGGTCTCCATAATCATGGAGCCGACCTCGTCGACGGAGTAGTACAGGGAGAAGCCGATGGTGTATTCCTTGTCAGCCTTGGGCATTTCGGTGGTGAAGACGTCGGGGACGTTGACGATCCACAGATCGCCGCGGATGGTGGCATCACTCTCAACGCCCTTGGAGACGTAATAGTCGTTGATGTCCCAGTTCTGGTCGACATAGTCGACAAAGTCTGCCAGGTTGGGGTTTTCTGCGGTGACGGGGTCGACGGGATCGGTGGGGTCATCGGGGGTGTTCTGGTTGGTGGTGTCGCTGGGCTTCGGTTCTTCGCTGGGTTTGGTGGGCTCGGTGGTGTCGGCGCAGGCGGCCAGCGAGAGCATCAAAATGGCCGCCAAGAGCAGGGCGATGATTTTCTTCATTGTGTTTTCCTCCTGTTAATAAATTATGTTAACTGCTATGGACTACTAATTAGAATGACATCGCATTTCGGCCGAAGTATCTCAGCCGTTACCCGCCATATAATCGGCAAGGGTCTTACCCTCTCCGTAATAGACGGGGAACATTTCTTCCACATTGCTCTTGTCGATATATGTATTGGTCTGATAGATGATTGCGGGAACCTCATTTCCCTCCAGAATATTGATCGTCAGCATCAGGGCGAGGCGGGAGCCTTCAACGGCGGAGTAGCAGCTCGAGCCGAGAACCTCTCCGTTATAGATGCCCTCGAGGATGACGCGGTCGTTATCGACGGAGGTAATGGGGTAATTTTTACCGGACGCCTTGACGACGTTCATGATGCCATAGGTCGCAGAGGAGTACAGACCCCACAGGCCGAGGATGGAGTCGTCGCCGGCAACGATGCCCTCAAAGGCGGTGTAGTGATCCTCGGGGGATTCACCGGTCAGCGCCTTGATCTCGATGTCAGGATAGTCCTCGAACGCCTGGAAGAAGCCCTTCTCGCGGGTGACCGCGTTGGGGTGGATGAACGGAAGCGTGCCGTAATAGATGGTGCCCTTCATGTCGCTGCCGTTTGCAAGCAGGTATTCACGCAGCGCGTCACCGGCCTGCCGGCCCTGCTCGACCGCGTCATAGACGACGCAGGCGTCAACTTCACCGGCGCAGGGCGGCGCATCGAGGGTGATGACCGGAATGCCGGCCTCGTGCAGCGCCTCGATGCCGTCCTTGCAGGCGTAGAAGTCACAGGGCGTCATGATAACGGCGTCCACGCCCTGCAGGATCCACTGCTCAATCGCCTGATTCTGCAGGTTCTGGTCATAGTCGGCGTCCTGCGTGATGAGGTTGACACCGATCTCCTCCGCCGCCTGCTTCATGCCCTCCATATACATCGCGCCGACCTCGTCGACGGTATAGTAATCGGAGAAAGCAATGGTGTAGGTCTTCGAGGGGGTCGGAAGCGGAACATTGCCGCCGCCGAGCCACTTAACGGAGCCGCCGGTGGCACGGATGCCCATGTCACACTCGACGCCCAGCTCGTTGTAGTAATCGTTCAGGTCAACCTTGGTGCCTACGGGTTCGATCTGCGCAAATAACTTGGTATCGGAGAAATCTGTCAGTGCTGCGGTCTTGGTGTCGTTGTTGGTGTCGGTACCCTTTCCGCAAGCGGAGAACAGGGAAACAGACATGATTAGCGCCAGAACGAACGCAAGGGTCTTTTTCATGATAAACTCTCCTTATTCAGTTAAAATGATTACTCACAATGACGTCACGGGAAATTATGAGAATTATGCTTTCACAACCGTCTTTCTGGACTTGAGCATATTGTCCATCAGGATGGCCGCGATGATGACGAAGCCCTTGACAAGGAGCTGGACCGGGGTCTGCGCGCCCATGAGCGCGAGGCCGGAGTTCAGGATGCCCATGATGAGAGCGCCGCCGATCGTGCCCCAGATCGTGCCGAGGCCGCCGGAGATCGCCGTGCCGCCGAGGACGGCCGCCGCAATGGCGTCCATCGCCAGATCCGAGCCAAGGTCAGGCATACCTGCGTTCATCAGGCCGCACTCGATGAGGCCGGCCGCACCGGCCGCAAGGCCCATCATGCAGAACGCAACGATCTGGATCAGGTTGACGTTGATGCCCGCGACCTTCGAGGCCTCCATGTTACCGCCGATGCAGCGGCAGTAGAAGCCGAGCTTGGTCTTGTAGAACAGGAACGCGGCGATGATCAGGAAGATCAGCATGATGATGACGGGCGTCGGGATGCCGAAGACCGTGCCGTTGCCGAAGAGGTTCGTCAGCCATTTTAGTTTGATCGAGATGGTTTTGCCGTCCGAGATGGTCTGCGCCAGACCGCGGTAGATGTTCATCGTAGCGAGGGTCGTCAGGAACGCGGGGATCTTGCCCTTGACGACGATGATGCCGTTGATAAATCCGCAGAGGATGGACAGGAGAATGACCGCCGGAAGCATGATCGCGGCGGAGACGCCCTTGTTCAGACCGTAGGCCAGGACGATGCCGACCAGTGCCACCGTTGAGCCGGCGGACATATCGAACACGCCAAGCGTCAGCAGGAAGGTCATACCGAAGGCGGCGATCATCGTGAAGGACTGCCGTTTGAGCATATTCAGCAGGTTGATCGGGTTAATGAAAACGGGCTTCAGATAGGTAAAAATCGCGATCAGGAAAATCAGGATCAGGATCGTGCGGAAATCGATCAGGATCTGTCCTA
Organism: uncultured Oscillospiraceae bacterium; assembly: GCA_964629755.1. Taxonomy (GTDB): domain Bacteria; phylum Bacillota; class Clostridia; order Oscillospirales; family Oscillospiraceae; genus JAZOXB01. The sequence continues at coordinate 16,199 of CAZVSJ010000021.1, forward strand.
TGCTTCTACGTTTCTTCATGTTAAGTCTCCTTCGTATGCTTTTTTGGAGGACGCCAGCTCCATAATACCCTCCTGCGTCGCGTCCTCATGGGCTACGACGCCGGTCATCTGACCTTCGCACATCACGACGATCTTATCCGTCACGCTGATCAGCTCCGGGAGCTCGGAGGAGACCATAACGATTGCGGCTCCCTTCTTGACGAACTCGGCCATAAT
>CAZVSJ010000021.1:16514-23646 GCA_964629755.1 uncultured Oscillospiraceae bacterium
ATCTCGCCGCGCCGGACGGAGAAGGAGACGTGCTCGAACACGTCGGAGCAAAGATCCTGCACCTCCAGGATGGTCTCGCCAAATGCAACGTGCGCCTTGGGGTAGGCGTTTTCCAGACTACGGCCGACCATCATGCCGATCAGATCCTGCGGCGTGGTCGCAGCGGCGTCGACCGTGCCGATGTGGCTGCCGTCGCGCAGGACGCAGATCCGGTCTGCAATCTGGAAGATTTCGTGCATACGGTGGGATATGTAGATGATGGTCAAGCCCTGATCGCGCAGCTCTTTGACGATACCAAGGAGGCACTCGGCGTCTTTCTCGGAGATCGAGGAGGTCGGCTCGTCCATAATGATGATGCTCGCATCGGCAGAGATGGCCTTGGCGATCTCAACGATCTGCCGCTTTGCGATCGACAGGTCACGGACAAAGGCGTTCGGGTTGATATCCTGATGCAGTCGGTCGAGCGCTTTTTTCGCGATCTCGACATATTTCCGCTTGTTCAGGAGGAAGCCGGGCATTTTGTCCTGCTTGTCGATCACGATGTTCTCCGCCACCGTCATATCCGGGCAGAGCGTAAGCTCCTGATAGATGGTGTGGATGTGGGCGTTCATGGATTCTTTCGGATTGCGGAATACGGTTTTCTTGCCTTCGACGAGGATCTCCCCGCCGGGATCGGGCTGGTGATAGCCGCTGATGACTTTGATCAGCGTGGATTTGCCCGCGCCGTTTTCGCCCATCAGGGCGAAAACTTCGCCTCTTTTGAGCTGGATGTTGATGTCTCTGAGAACATTGACGCCGGAAAAGGTTTTGCCGATGCCTTTGAGTTCAAGCACAAAATCTTCCAAGCAGCGCAACCTCCTTTTTTTCAATTTTTCGCAATTCGGGAAAAGGACGGATGTCCCTCAGAACGTGCCGAGCGCCTCGGCATCGGCGCGCATCCGCTGAAGATCCGCCGGGTCGATGACCAGATTGCCGGCACCGACGTTTTCCGCCAGATGATGCGGCTTGCGTGCGCCGCAAAGCGCAACGGTGATGCCGCGCTGGGCGATCGTCCAGGCAATGACAAGCTGCGAAAGCGTACAGTCGTATTTTTCGGTCAGATCCTTCCAGCCGTCCAGCATCCGGATCACACGGATGCGGTTTTCCGGCTGATAGGCTGTCAGATAATCCTTGCGGTACGTTCCCTCCTTGAGCTGGTAGTCCATGGTGATCTTTCCGGTCAGCAGGCCCTGCTCCAACGGGGAATAGGCGAAGACGCTGATGTCGTTTGACACGCAGAAGTCCAGAAGCTCACCTTCGATCGCACGGTTGATCATGCTGTACGGCGGCTGGATCACGTCAAGCTGCCCCGCCGCAACGTATTCGCGGATCTGGGAAAGCTCAACGTTGGACGCGCCGATGGCGCGGATCAGACCCTCGCGTTTCAGGTCCATCAGCCCCTGCATCGTCCGCTCGATGGGCGTCGGATAGGACGGCAGCGACGGCCAGTGCGTGAAATAGACGTCGATGTGGTCGGTGCCGAGCCGTTCCAGGCTCATCTCGACCTCCTGCCGCATGGAATACGGTTCAAGGTTGCGGAAATACTTTTTGCCGTCGAGGGTGTGCATATAGCCGCCCTCGTCTCCCCACCAGATGAGGCCGCATTTGGTCGAAAGCACGACCTTGTCGCGGGGAATATCCCGGATGGCCTCACCGATCAGTCGTTCGGACTTCCCTTCCCCGTATCCGGGAGCGGTGTCAATGAGTGTAATGCCGTTTTCGATTGCCGAGCGGATGGTCTCGATGGCCTTGACGTCGTCGTCCGTGCCGTCCCAGAAGCCACCGCCGCCAATGGCCCACGTCCCCAACGCGATTGCCGAGGCGCGGATCCCGCTTTTGCCGATTTCACGATATTGCATTCCGTTTCCCTCCCTGTTGATTTGCCGGAGCCTCAGCAGCTACGCCCGGTATCGAGCGCGTTGGCCGCGTAGGCAAGCTGCCTGTACCGGTTGAACTGCACCTGAAAACGCTCGTGCGCCTGCGGATCGGGCAGGAAGACCGTCTCCTTCTCCTTCACCCTCTGATAGGCTTCGGCAGGGTTTTTGAGGTTCCCCATGCCGGTCGCGGCGTAGGCCGCAGCGCCAAGCGCCGAGGATTCCGCAACCGCGCCTTTGACAACAGTCAGACCGGTGATGTTGGCCTTGAGCTGGAGCTGGCGGTCAATCGTGGCACCGCCGCCGACGGCGCGAATCGTCTTCAGGTGGATCCCGGCGCGCTCATACGCCTCCAAATGCAGCCGCAATTCATAGGCAAGACCTTCGACAATGGCACGGGCGATGTCCTCGCGCCGGGTGTCGAGTGTCAGGCCATAGATCGCGCCCAGGCCGTCTGCGCAGAAGAAGGGATTTCCGCTGCCGGAGAAGTGCGGCAGGAGCAGAACGCTGCCGGGGCGTTCGGGATCCATCTCCCTCTGCATATACTCGTAAAAGTTCTTGCCGTTTTCTTTGCACCGCGCGTATTCCTCGGGGTTGATGAGGTCGCGGTACCAGCGGACGATGCAGCCGGCCGTCAGGTTGACGGAGAAGGTCACATAGCCGCTTGTCGCCGGATAGCACGGGAAGAGGTTTTCCAGCATCTCCGGGCAGGTGTTCGCCTCCGGCATTGCCGCGACCAGCCCCTCGATAGTACCCGCGATGTCCACGGCCTCAGACGGGTTTTCCTCGTCCAGACCCGCGCCGACGGCGGCACAGACCATGTCGTGGCCGCCCGTGACGACCGTCACGCTCTCGCGGAATCCAAGATTCTTCGCCTTCTCCGGTGGGAGCGTCCCGATGGGCGTCCCGGAGGGCTTGACAGCAGGAAGCAGGGCCTCGCTCATCGGGATCGCATCCAGGATGTCCTTTGCCCACGTTTTGGCGCGGAGGTCAAAGAGCATCGTGCGCGCGGCTGCGGACCAGCTCGCCGTTGCCGGAAGCCCCATCTTGCGGACGATGAAGTCCTCGTAGGTCGACCAGCCGCGGGTTTTCTCCCAGACCTCCGGCTCATGCTTTCGTATCCAGAGCATCTTGGCAAGGCTTCCGATGTAAAGCGGCGGCATACCGCAGCGGTCGAAGAAGCGTTGGCGGCCGAAGGCCTCGGTGAACGCCGCGATCTCCTCGCCGCCGCGGGCATCAAAGTCGACGATGGAGCGGCGCACGCTGTCGCCGTTTTCGTCCACGGGGATGATGACGTCGCCGATGGCGGACACCGCAAGGGCACGCACGCTCTGCGCCGCCTTTTCGTTGGCCTCCCGGATCACATTGCTGATCTCCTCCCAGACACGCTCTGCGTCCAGCTCCAGCAAGCCCTCGCCGGGAAAGGTCATCGGGTATTCCCGGTACGCCTGACAGGCAATGTTCCAGTTTTCATCGAAAACCACAGCCTTACAGCCGGAGGTTCCCATGTCAACGCCCATAATCCACATATGCGCCGCTCCCTCCTTTAGAATATTATCTTTACAGCTCGTTCCAGAACTTCCCGGTATCATGGAAATTCGGATTTAGCGCCACAAGGGACGGGTACTCCGGGCCGAGATCCTTGTTTTCCGGCACCGCCTGCGAAAGTGCGGGCAGCGTCTCGTTTCTGCCGGCGCTCATGAACATCTCCATGCAGTGCGCTTCGGAACGGGTAAAGCCCTTCATCGCCGCCTTCACCAGCTCGCAGGTGTCGTAGTTGCCGGTATAGGTCGGATGCTCCTTGAGCCAGGCTTCGATCTCCTCGCGGCCGAGGGCGCACATCTCGGTGTAGATGCAGATCTTCGTGATGCCCTCTTCGATGCTCTTGCGGAAGTGCTCCTCGGAGATGCCGCTGCCGCCGTGCAGGGTCAGGTAGCACGGATACGCGGCGATCGCCTCGCGGATAGCGGCCAGACGCTCGAAGTCCAGATGCGGCGTGCCCTTATAGAAGCCGTGGGAGTTGCCGATGGAAACGGCCAGGATGTCCACGCCCGTACGCTCGACGAACTCTCTCGCCTTCTCCGGATCGGTCATCGTCTCGGAGATGTCCACAAAGCTCGAGCCTAGCGAGCCAAGCTCACCCTCGACGGCCGCGCCGTACTTATGGCCGATCTCAACGGCCTTGCGGGTGTTGGCGATGTTCTCCTCAAAGGGCAGTTTCGAGCCGTCGTACATGACGGAGGTGAAGCCCGCCTTTGCCGCACGCTCGACCTGCTCGAGGTCAAGGCCGTGGCTCAGGTGGATGGACACGGGGACCTTCGCGGCCTCGGCGGCTCTCTTGGTCACAGCGACGAAATCCTCAAAGTTGACGTAGGGCTCGATGACGCCCGGCTCGACGACAATGAGCGGAGAACCAAGCTCGTCTGCCTTTTGGATCAGCGCTGCGGGCTGATCCAAGCCGTTGATATTGAATGCGCCGACGGCATATCTGCCCTGACGGCAGGCAGCCAGCATATCGGTAGTTTTTACCAGTGGCATTGTGCTTCCTCCTTCATTACTTATATGCAGCTGCGTCGACGATGGTTCTGGGCTTGCCACCGGCAAGGAAGAGCATCAGGTCGTTGACCAGCATGACGGATTGCAGGTAGATGACGTCGCGTCCGGCGCCGGCGATGTGCGGCGTGAGGATGACGTTGGGATAGTTGAAATACTCATCGTCGCGCTTGACCGGCTCGCTGTGGAAGACATCCAGCGCCAGACCGCCGAGCTTGCCGCTGCGCAGCGTAGCGCGGAGGGCTTCCTCGTCCATGAGGCCGGCACGGGCAGTGTTGACGATAAACACGCCGTCCTTCATCAGCTTGAACTGCTCGTAGGAGATCATGTTCTTGTTCGCGTCCGACACCTTCGCGTGGAAGCTGATGATGTCCGCAGCGGTCAGAAGCTCGTTCAACTCGACCTTCTTCGCGCCGTGAGCGGCAATGGCCTCCGCGCTCTGATAGGGATCATAGACCAGCACGTCCAGATCAAAGCCCTTCGCGCGCTGCGCCACCTGCTTGCCGACCGTACCGAAGCCGATCAGGCCGAGGATCTTGCCCTCCAGCTCGATGCCCTTGCGTGACTGCCACGGGCCTTCGGGGTTCATGTCCCAGATGACGTCCTTGTCGCTGCCGAACTCGCCGGCCGGCGCGGTGAAGACACCCTCGTGCAGCTCGGAGTTGGCACGCGCGATCTTGCGCGTGAGGCCGAGGATCAGGCCCATGGTGAAGTCCGCAACGGGCAGCGCCTCGCGGCCGAAGGTGCAGAACACGGGAATGCCAAGCTCCGTTGCGGCGTCGACGTCGACATTGGCGCGTGCGCCGCCGCGGATGGAGAAGATCGCTTTCAGATGGGTGTTTTCCAGTACCTTACGGGTGACGGGCTCATAGCCGAGGAACAGGATCTCGGCGTTGCCGATCTCTGCGATCAGCTCGTCTTCGTCCAGGATGTGGCTCGTATAGCCCCAGCCGCCGGTGCGCACAGTATGTCCGGCTGCCTTGAGCATTTCGATGCCGTCCTGGGAAAAATCGGCACAGATGTAAATTTCCAAAGTACGTTCCTCCTCTTACAGTTCTTCCGGATAGAGAATGATCTTGATGGACTCCTTGCGGCGGACCATGTCGAACGCCTCGCGGAATTCAGAGACGTGCATCTTGTGCGAGATCATGCACTTGAGGTCGAATTTTCCGGCCTCGACCAGATTCATCACGTTTCTCCAGGACACCCAGTCGTAGCCGAAGTGGCCCTTGAGTGCGATCGCGCCGTCGATGAAGGGATCGAGCGTGCTGTTATACGGGTGATGGTCGTATCCGATCTTTACAATGATGCCCGCCGTGCGCACGATGCCGAGACAGGACTTCATGACCACATTCACACCCGCAGCGTCGACCACGCAGCTCACGCCCTCACCGTTGGTGATGGCACGAACCGCCGCGACGGCGTCTTCCAGGTCGGACTTGACGATGTGCGTTGCGCCGCAGTGCTTTGCCATCTCAAAGCGGTCGTCGCCGTCGGAGGAAAGCGCAATGGCGATGATCTTCGCAGCGCCTGCAGCACGGGCCGCCTGAATGGAGAACAGGCCGAGGGCGCCGACACCGAAGACGGCAACAAAGTCACCGGGCATGACCTTTGCCTCCTGCACGACAGCCATATAGCCGTTGCAGGCCGGGTCGAGGATCGCCGCTTCTTCAAAGCTCATGCAATCGGGAATGCGCATCAGGCTGGTCGGGACGCGGGCGAGGGTCTTGCCGAGAATCTTCACATAATTGGTGAAGCCGCCGTCCATACCGTAGCCGATGCCCTTGCGCTCCGGGCAGGAGAGAAAATCCGAGGTGTTGCAGGCGTAGCACTCGCCGCAAACCTCGCCGGTGTTGTCGGAGACGACACGGTCGCCCACCTTCCAGCGGGTCACGTTTTTGCCGACCTTCGCAACAACGCCGGAGAACTCATGTCCGAGAATGACGGGAGGGTTCAGAAGATCCGCGTGCTGGCCATTGTCAAACGCGATGTCCGAGCCGCAAACGCCTGCAGCCTTGACCTCGATCAGCAGGTCGTCGTCCCCGATCTCAGGAATCGGCACATCCCGCAGTTCGGTCTCTCCCGCACCGTAGCCGTACTTCACTACTGCTTTCATAGTTTTGCCTCCTTATAAATTCGGTTTTTTCGGATCAAAGCTCTGCGGTAGCGCAGATGAGGGCGGGCTCCGCCACGGTTTTACCGAACGTACCTGCGGGCACCTTCTTCTCATTCAGCGTCTGCATCAGATGCGCGGTCGCGTTGGCGATCAGGGCCAGATCGGCGCCGCCGGCGATGCCAAGCTCTGCCGCAGCAACCGCCTGCTCCTCGGATAGGCCGGCGGCATCGACCAGCGTCAGCACACGGCCGTGCTTCTTTGCCGGGGCAGCCGATGCGACAAAATCGTTCTTCGCCGCGCCGGGATCCTTGACGCAAAGCTCCAGATTCATCGGGACGATCACCTCATCCGCGCCGTTGGCGACCGCTTGCTTCGCCTCGGCGTACTTGGCAAAGGACGATGTGGTTCCGCCGGGCAGACCGACAATCGTCATGACCTCAACGTCCGTGCCCTTGAGCTCCTGCGCCGCAGGTGCAACGAACCACTGAGGAACACAGATCGCGGCGCACTTCGCCTCTGCCGCTGCCTTGCAGGCGGCCTTCAGCTCGTC
>CAZVSJ010000022.1:0-23625 GCA_964629755.1 uncultured Oscillospiraceae bacterium
CGGCGCGGAACGGACGGTACAGGCGGACCTTGACCAGGCCGACCTTCTCGCCGTGCGCGTTCATGTAGTCGATGACTTCCTCAGCCACGTCGCAGATGGAGCCCATGGCGATGATGACGCGCTCAGCGTCGGGAGCGCCGTAGTAGTTGAAGAGCTTGTAGTCGGTGCCGAGCTTGGCGTTGATCTTGCCCATGTACTCTTCGACGATTTCGGGCAGTTCGTCATAGTACTTGTTGCAGGCCTCGCGGTGCTGGAAGAAGGTGTCGCCGTTCTCGTGCGAGCCGCGCATGGCGGGACGCTCGGGGTTCAGGCAGTGCTTGCGGAACGCGGCAACGGCGTCCATGTCGCACATTTCCTTCAGATCCTCGTAATCCCAGATGGCGATCTTCTGGATCTCGTGGGAGGTGCGGAAGCCGTCGAAGAAGTTGATGAACGGAACGCGGCCCTTGATGGCGGCGAGGTGCGCCACGGGCGCGAGGTCCATGACCTCCTGCGGGTTGGTCTCGCAGAGCATGGCGAAGCCGGTCTGACGGCAGGCGTAGACGTCGGAATGGTCGCCGAAGATGTTCAGCGCGTGGGTGGCGAGGGTACGGGCAGAGACGTGGAACACGCCCGGAAGCAGCTCGCCCGCAATCTTGTACATATTCGGGATCATGAGCAGCAGGCCCTGAGAAGCGGTGTAGGTGGTGGTGAGGGCGCCGGCGGCGAGGGAGCCGTGCACGGTGCCGGAAGCGCCGGCCTCAGACTGCATCTCGACGACCTTCACGCGGTTGCCGAAGATGTTCAGGCGGCCCTGCGCAGACCACTGATCCACATAGTCCGCCATCGGGCTGGACGGGGTGATGGGGTAGATGCCGGCTACTTCGGTAAACGCGTAGCTGACATGTGCGGCGGCGGTATTGCCGTCCATGGTCTTGAGTTTTCTTGCCAAAATGAAATACCTCCTAAAAAAGTATTGATTTGCAGACAGCTTCATTCTACCACCGATTTGCGGTTTTGTAAATCAGAAAAATGCTGCAATCGACGAAAAACGAAATATTTTTCTTTTCGCCATGGGGCGCACACAAATATCTTGCAGAATTTCACAGCCTGTGCTACTATATGATTAGAATAAGAAACACCGACAGGGAAACACGGAAAGGAGAGACAAAGCCGATGAAACGATTATTTGCATTCCTTCTGCTGGCGGCGATGCTGCTTACCATGCTGCCCACCGCTTACGCGGTAAATACGGAGCCGGAGGAGACGACGGAGAACATACCGGAGGGCGTTCAGGTGCAATTCCTTACGAGCGCAAAGTTTTACGGAAGAAGCGGCAGCGGCTATGTTATGCTGTCCTTCGCCTCGAACGGTTCCAACGTGATATGGTCGCCGGACGGCATCCATTTGGCGCTGCTGAATGCTTTCGGAGAAATCCTCCTTCCCGCAGTGCACTCTCAGCTTCACTGCATTTCCGGAAAACTGTTTGCGGCAGCGAAGGAGCAGCTTTACGCGCTCTACTGGGAGAGCACCCGGCTGACGGACTATATTTACGAGTCTGTGGAGCTTGACGGCATGTATATCCGCGCAAGGCGCACGGACGGCAGCCTTGACTTTTTCTATCTCAACGGGAAAAAGGTGACACTGCCCCGTGTGCCGACCGGATGGGTGCTTTCTGACCTCGTGGGCGATCAGGTGGCGATCATCAGCCGCCGCACGGATCGACTGACCATCGAGGGCAAGCCGAAATATGAATACACGCTGTGCGACTGGAACGGCAATCTGCTGACGCAGGCGACGGCGAGCAACGTAGAAAAAGTGTATCATTCCGAAAAATTTCTGCGCTTTGGCAACCAAGGCTATGTGAACCTGCAGGGGGAGCCTATTCTGAGCAAGTCGATTATGGCTTACGGTGTCTCACCTTCCGGTGAAGAATTCCTGTTTGAGTCATACGCTGACAAGGGGAGCGCCTTCGATGTGTTGGACAGCGACCTGAATATGCTGTGCAGCTTCAACGCTGAGGAAGCCTGTTTCCTGACGGACGACCTGCTTTTGATCAAAGACCTGAACGGCGAGTTTGTTGTGCGCGACTGCGCCGGCAAAGAGCTGCTGCGCAGCAAGGGAGATTATGCGCAGATGGGACAAGTCGAGTATCCAAACGTTGGAGAGCCGGACAGATGGGGCTTCTATATTAAAAACGGGCAGGACTACACGCTCTATGATTTAAACCTGCAGCCGATCGTGACGCGCTCCGGCCTGCGCAACGCGGCGATCGTCGATGAATACTTCGTTACATATGAAGATGGGAAAGCCGTATCCTACTACGACCGTAACGGGACCTTCCTGTTCTCCAAGGAAGACTACGCGGATTTTGCCTGCATCGACGGTGTGCTTCTGGAGAGAAAGAACAACCGCTATGCCGTGTGCGACCGAAAAGGCGAGCCGATCACGGGGTATGTCTACGATGAGCCGATGGAGACGCGTGCCTACGGTCTGTTGTGCGCAAACAAGCAGTCCGCAAATGGGTACTATCTATTCAACGCGGCGGGCGAAGAGTTCAATCAGAGCCCTTTGCCCACCTGGCTCACCTTTGACCCTGCCAGCGGCAACCTGACCGCGTATCTGGCAAAGAACGGAAAGAAGGGCATCCTGCGCTACGTTGGCCCGGACGATCCGTACTATCTGGATACGCCTGCGTCCGCATGGTATTTCAGCGCCGTGGAATACTGTGCGGAGAAAGGACTGGTCAACGGAACCGCTGTCGGACGTTTTGAGCCGGAGGCGACCATGACCCGTGCAATGCTGGTCACCGTCCTGTGGCGGCTGGAGGGCGAGCCTGCGCCTGCCGCACCCGGCACGTTCTCGGACGTGGAAAGCGGGACATGGTATACCGATGCCGTCGCGTGGGCATCCAGCGAGGGGATCGTCAACGGCATCGGCAAAGGCCGCTTTGACCCGGACGGTAACGTGACGAGAGAGCAGATCGCCACGATCCTTCTGCGTTATGCCGCGAAGAAGGGCTGTGCCGGCGATAAGCGTGCAGAGCTTTCCAAATACCCGGATGCCGACAAGGTCAGTGCATACGCGGAAGAGGCGGTGAGCTGGGCAAATGCCGAGGGCATCATCGGAGGCAGTAACGAAAACGGCACGCTCTATCTGTTGCCGCAGGGGAACGCTACGCGCGCACAGGTCGCGGCAATGCTGATGCGCTATGTGCAGAACATTGCGCAGCGGTAACTGCGACGCACTTGCGGCGGTTCATACCGTAGCACATGAATCACAGCATCCGGCAGGAGGAAGCGACCGGCTTCCTCCTGCCGTTGCTTTTTGGAATCCAATGCTTGTTTTTTGCTTTTTCTTATTGTATGATATCCTCATAGAAAAAGGGGGATGACTATGATATCTCGTCTGGATTCCATGGGTTTAAGCGGCATCAGCGGGTATCCCGTGTCGGTCGAGTGCTTTATTTCGGGCGGCCTGCCCGCGTTTGACATCGTCGGTCTGCCGGACGCGGCGGTCAAGGAGGCCAGAGAGCGCGTCCGCGCTGCCATCAAAAACAGCGGCTTCAAATTCCCGGTCAGCCGTATCACGCTCAACCTCGCGCCCGCGAACACGAAAAAATCCGGCACGCTCTATGACCTGCCGATCCTTTTGGGCATTCTCGCCGCGACCGAGGTCTGCAAGACCCCGAAGGAGCCGTCGGCGTTTCTGGGCGAGCTGAGCCTGGAGGGTAAGCTCCGCCCGGTCAGCGGCGTGCTGCCGATGGCCATCGCGGCGCAGAAGGCGGGTTTCCGCGCGCTCTACGTCCCGGCGGCGAACGCGAAGGAGGCCACGCTGGCCGGCGAGATCACGGTCTATCCCGTCGTCGAGGTGCGTCAGCTTGTCGCCCATCTGCGCGGCGAGCTGGACATTGCGCCGGAGCCGCGCTGGGTGCCGCAGGAGGATACGGAGCATCTGCCGGACTTTGCCGACGTCAAGGGGCAGGAGAACGTCAAGCGCGCGTTGGAGATCGCGGCCGCAGGCTCGCACAATGTCCTTTTGGTCGGCCCGCCGGGGTCGGGCAAGAGTATGCTGACCAAGCGCCTGCCGTCCATTTTGCCGGACATGACGCGCGGAGAGGCGCTGGAGGTCACGCAGATCCATTCGGTCATGGGCCTGTTGCCGCCGGAGGCGCCGCTCATCCGCCGCCGCCCCTTCCGCGCGCCGCACCACACGATCTCCGCAGCGGGTCTGACGGGCGGCGGGACGAACCCGCGCCCGGGCGAGATCTCCCTTGCGCACAAGGGCGTGCTGTTTCTTGACGAGCTGCCGGAATTCCGCAAGGAGACTTTGGAGGTCATGCGCCAGCCCTTGGAGGACGGCGTTGTGACGATTTCCAGAGCCAGTGGCTCCGCGACCTTTCCGAGCCAGTTTCAGCTCGTGTGCGCGATGAATCCCTGCCGCTGCGGCTGGTACGGCGACCCGTCCGGGCGCTGCGTCTGTACGCAGGCGTCGGTCAACCAGTATCTTTCGCGCATTTCCGGGCCGCTGCTCGACCGCATCGACATCATCGTCGAGGTACCCGCGCTCAACTTTGACGAGCTGCGCAGCCACGCCGACCCGGAGCCGTCCGCCGCGATCAAAAAGCGTGTCGAGGCGGCGAGAAGCATCCAGCGCGACCGCTTTGCCGGCAGCCGCTGCCACTGCAACGCCAATATGCAGACGCCGGAGCTGCGCCGCTACTGCGATTTAAGCGACGAATGCGCCGTGCTGATGCGGCAGGCATTCGACGCCCTCGGCCTGACGGCGCGGAGCTATGACCGCATCCGCAAGGTCGCGCGGACGATCGCCGACCTCGACGGCAGCGCGGAGATTCAGCCGCAGCACCTTGCCGAGGCCATCCAGTATCGAACCTATCAATTTACACAAGTGTGAGGAGTATATCAAGATGAATGAAATGTTTTTGCTGAAGCTGGGCGAGATCGTCTTAAAGGGAGGCAACCGCTTCCAGTTTGAAAACCGCCTGAAGACCAACGTCGCGCGTAGAATGCGCCCGTTCGGCGAGTTCAGCGTCCGCATCATGCAGTCGACCGTCTACGTCGAGCCGCAGAACGAGCTGTGCGACCTCGACGGCGCGTGGGACGCCTGCCATACGATCTTCGGCGTGGTCAGCGTGTGCCGCTGCCGCCCGTGCGAAAAGGAGCTGGACGCCATCTTTGCCACGGTCATGGCGTATCTGGGCGACGACCTGCGCATGGCGCGCTCGTTCAAGGTCGAATCCAGACGGTCGGACAAGCGCTTCCCGCTCAATTCCATCCAGCTCTCGCAGGAGATCGGCGGACGCATCGCCGAGGCGATCCCGGCGCTCGCAGTCGACGTGCATCACCCGGAATACACCGTCTATGTCGAGGTGCGCGACCGCGCCGCCTATGTCCACGGCCCCGCCGATCCGGGCGCCGGCGGCCTGCCTACGGGCGTCGGCGGCCGCGCAATGGTGCTGCTCTCCGGCGGCATCGACTCGCCCGTCGCGGGTTATATGATCGCCAAACGTGGTGTGGAGCTGGAGTGCGTGCATTTCTTCTCCTACCCCTATACGAGCGAGCTTGCCAAGGACAAGGTTTTGGAGCTTGCCCGCCTGATGACGCGCTACTGCGGCAGAATGACCGTGAACATCGTCGGCTTTACCGAAATTCAGGAGGCCATCCGCGACAACTGCCCGGAGGAATACTTCACGCTCATCATGCGCCGGTTTATGATGATGATCTCCGAGCGCATCGCGCGCGACCACGGCTGCGGCTGCCTCGTCACGGGCGAAAACCTCGGCCAGGTTGCCTCGCAGACGATGGAGGCCATGGCGGTCACGGGCGCGTGCGTCGATCTGCCGATCTTCCAGCCCCTCATCGGCATGGACAAGGAGGAGATTGTCACAATCGCCCGCAAGATCGGCACGATGGAGACGTCGATCCTGCCCTATGAGGACTGCTGCACGGTCTTCACGCCGCGCCACCCCAAGACCAAGCCGACCAAGGGACAGGTCGATCATGCGTGTGAAAAGCTGGACTTTGACGGCCTGATCGAGCGCGCTCTGCAAAACACCGAGCTTGTGAAGGTGCGCTATCATGGATGAGGCGGCACAGGTCATCCGCCGCCTGACGGAGCAGGGGAAAACGCTCGCCACGGCGGAGAGCTGCACGGGCGGCCTGCTGGGAAAGCTCCTGACCGATGTGCCGGGCGCGTCCGCCGTCTACCTCGGCGGCGTGATCTCCTATGCCTACGCCGTCAAGGAAGCCCTGCTCGGCGTGGACAAGGCGCTGCTGCAGGAAAAAGGCGCCGTCTGCGAGGAGGTCGCAGGGCAGATGGCTGAGGGCGTGCGGACGCTTCTTCACGCGGATTTTGCGCTCTCCACCACGGGCAACGCCGGCCCCGGCGTGGACGAAAAGAATCCGAATGTGGGTGAAATCTACGTCGCCTGCGCGAGCGAAAGCGGCACGATTTGCCAAAAACTGCAGCGCAGCGGCACCCGGGAGGAAAACCGCCTTGCCGCCGCCCGCGCCGCCCTGACGCTGCTTTTGCAAGGAAATGACGCATAGCGAAAACGCACCGCCCGAGCCGGGCGGTGCGTAAAATATTCTGCTTATTCCTCGTCCTCGACGGGGTTATAGTTGACGATCACGCCGACCTGCGTCAGCGTTGTGACCTCCTTGACCTTCGTGCCGAAGGCGTCGACCTGCACCAGCAGCGGGCAGGAGGCGAGGCACTCGATGTCCTCGACGTTCTCATTATAATCGACGTTGACATAGGTCAGCTCCGGCAGGCCCTTGAGCGCCGAGACGTCCTCAAGCTGGTTGTACGAGGCGTAGAACTGCTGCAAATGCGCGGTGATCTCCAGCGCGGGCAGGGCGGTGATCTCGTTGTGACTGATGTCGAGATAGGTCACATTGCTGAGCACGGCGAGCGCGTCGATGGACGTGAGGCCGTTGTCTGCCAGCTCCAGATGGGTGAGCTTCGTGCAGGAGGACAGGGCGCTTGCGTCGGTGATGGCGTTTTTCGAAGCCGTGAAGCGTTCCAGCTTGCGCATGGAGGCCAGCGGGGAGAGGTCGGAGAGCTTGTTGTCCTGCGCGTTCAGGATCTGCAGCTCCGTGCAGTCGGAAAGCGGGCGCAGATCGCTGACGTTGTTCTCCGAGATGTCCAGCTCGCACAGCGCTTTTGCGTTCTTGAGCGCGGAGAGGGAGGAAACGGCGTTGCTGTGCAGATCGAGCTTGGTCAGCTTCGTGAGATCGGACAGCGCGGAAATGTCGGAAATGCTGTTTTGCGAGAGGTCAAGCTCCGTCAGCGCAGTCAGCGACATTAGCGGCTGGATGTTTGACAGGCCGCAGCCGCTCAGGTCGAGCGAGGTCAGCTTCGACAGCGTGCCGATATAGCCCAGCGTGTCTGCCGAGATCAGGCAGCCGCTCAGATCGAGCGTCTGCAGCTCCGGCGTATAGGCGAGGAAGGAATAATCCTCCACGGTGCTGTTGTGGATGGTCAGCGAGGTCAGACCCGTAAAATGCCGCAGGTCGCTGTAATCCGTCACGTTCTCGGGTACGGTCAGCTCGGTGACGGTCCACAGAACGTCGCTCATCACCGGCTCAGTGCGGGCGATATAGAGCGTGTCGCGGATGAAGCTCTCCAGCTCAGGGCTTGCGAACGTGACCGACTCGACCACGCCGACGACCAGGTAATCCGCCTCAACAAGCGGGCTGACGAGGCCGTTGTCCCCGACCAGGATCGCCGAGACGTGCGTCTGCCCGGCGGGCAGGTCGATCGGCGCGGTGTAGGGCTCGGACGCGGTGGAGGGGTACTGCTCTGTGGTGGAGTAGTAGATCGCGCCTCCGCTGCCCTCCAGCGTCAGGCTGATATACTCGGAATATTCGCCGCTTTCCTGCGAGAAAACCGGCGCGGCGGGACGCATTGCGTCGAGCTCGGCGCGGATGGCGGGGTCGGTGACGGTGTCGAGCATCGTCTGCGCGTCGAGGAGCTTGTCCTGCGCGATATAGACCGCAGAGAGCTTGCAGTAAAGCTGCGTCGAGGGGGCGGTGCGGATGGCGTTGACCAGAGAGCGTTCGGCCTTGGTGTAGCTGCCGTCGGCGATGCAGGCGTCTGCGAGCTTGAGGACGTAGTCCACATTGTCGGGCGCCAGCTCGACGGCCTTTTCATACCGGCTGACGGCGCGGGCATACTTGCCGTCGGCCATGGCGCTGTCGCCGAGGGAGGCGAAATTCTCCGCCGTCCAGAAGAAATACATCAGTCCAAAGATCAGCCCGGCGAGCAGGAGCACGACGAGCAATATAATGAGCGCTTTTTTCATATCGCAGGACTCCAATCTGAGTTTCGATCCATTTTATTATACCCTGACGCCGCGGAGAAGTCAATAAAAAGGTGAAAAACGTCGAGTGCTGCAATTTCCCGTTGTTACGCGGTTGCTTCCCGGCGAAAAATGTGGTATAATGTAAAAAAAGAGTAAAGGACGCGAATATCTTGCACAAGCAACAGACCTCGCTGCTGCAAGGGTCGATCTGGAAGGGCATGACGGCGTTTGCCGTCCCGATCCTTCTCGGTCAGATCTTTCAGCAGCTTTATAACACCGCCGACGCACTGATCGTCGGACGGTATCTGAGCGATTCGGAGTATGCCGCGGTTACCTCGACAGGCAGCCTGGTCTTCCTGCTCGTGGGCTTTTTCGGCGGTATCTCCGTCGGTGCGGGCGTCGTGATCGCGCGCTATTTTGGCGCGAATGACGACACAAAGCTCAGCGTCTCCGTACATACGACGGTGCTGTTCGGCATCGCGGCGGGCGTGTTCCTGACGGTGTTCGGCATGATCTTTACGCCGTGGATGCTGGACGTGATGGGTACGCCCAAGGAGGTCATGCCGTATTCCGTCTCCTATTTCCGCTACTATTTTGCCGGCGCGATGGCCATCGTGCTGTATAACCTCTGCATGGGCATCCTGCGTGCCGTCGGCGACAGCACACACCCGCTGTACTACCTGATCTTCTCGTCGCTGGTCAATATCGCGCTGGACTTCCTCTTTGTCGGCGTGCTCGGCTGGGGCGTGTGGTCGGCGGCGCTGGCCACGACGATCTCGCAGTTCGTCAGTGTCATTTTGTGCCTGATCCGCCTGTTCCGCTACAAGACGAGCTATCAGCTCCGCCTGCGCAGGCTGCGGATGGATCTGCCCATGCTGCGCGAGATCATCCGCTACGGCCTGCCCTCCGGCGTGCAGAATTCGATCATCGCCTTTGCCAACGTGATCGTGCAGACCAACATCAACTCCTTCGGGCAGGACACCGTCGCCGGCTGCGGCACCTACGCCAAGCTGGAGGGCTTCGCCTTCCTGCCCATTACCTGCTTTACCATGGCGCTGACGACCTTTGTCAGCCAAAACCTCGGCGCCAGACAGTTCGACCGCGCGAAGAAGGGCACGCGCTTCGGCATCGTCGCCTGTGTGATCATGGCGGAGCTGATCGGCGTGGCGCTGATCGTCTTTGCCAAGCCGCTGATGGAGCTGTTCACCGACAACGCCGAGGCGGTCAAGATCGGAATACGGCAGGCGCAGGTCGAATCGCTGTTTTACTGTATGCTGTCCTTCTCGCACTGCATCGCGGCGATCATGCGCGGTGCGGGCAAGCCGATGGTGCCGATGTTCGTCATGCTCGGCACATGGTGCGCCGTCCGCGTGGCCTACATTTCCATCCTTGTGCCGATCGTGCAGAAAAGCTGGGTGATCTTCAGCGCCTATCCGCTTACCTGG
The DNA here is from genome assembly GCA_964629755.1 of uncultured Oscillospiraceae bacterium. Classification (GTDB taxonomy): domain Bacteria; phylum Bacillota; class Clostridia; order Oscillospirales; family Oscillospiraceae; genus JAZOXB01. Next base: position 9,751 of record CAZVSJ010000022.1, read on the forward strand.
ACGCTCAGCAGCATCATTTTCCTCGTCTTCTATTTTTGCACGGACTGGCTGCACGCCTTCGAGAAAAAAGAAAAGCTTCAGACATAAAGAATGTGACCCGGCCGAGCCGGGTCACATTCTTTATTCGACCTCAAAGCCGAGCATCAGGCCGCCCTTTTCGGCATAGAAGCTGCACAGACCGTAGGTCTGCCCGATCTGTACGTCCGCATCGGGATACTGCGCGCGGATCAGCGAACGGAGCTGCACGGCGACGGCGGTGTTGTGGCAGTGGTCGAGACGCACAGGGCCGCCGGCGTAGCCCATCTCCTGCATATGGCTGACGATCTTCTCCAGCGCCCGCTTTTCGCCGCGGCACTTGCTTAAAATCTCCAGCTCGCCCTGCTCGCTCGCGCGGCCGATGATGCGCATTCCCAGCGCGCCGGAGATCTTCGCCACCAGCGAGTTGACGCGGCCGTTGTTGGCGAGGTTGTTCAGCGATTGCAGCGCGAAGATCAGCCGCGTCTTGCTCTGATACGCACGCACGGCTTCGTATACGGCTTCGGGCGCTTCACCCTGCTGCAGCAGAGCTGCTGTTTTTTCGATCAGGAGCTTCATCTCGCCGCCGGTCGATAGCGAGTCGACCAGGTAGACCCTGCGGTCCGGATGCGCCGCCTCATAGTCCTCTCCGGCAAGCCGTGCGGCGTTGTAGCTGCCCGAAAGGGCGCTCGTGATCGTAAAGGCGAAGACTGCATCCGCCGCACCGAAGGCGCTGAGCCAATCTGCGACGCCGGGGCAGGCAGTCGAAGATCTGCCGCGATAGCTTTGCAAATATGAGGTCATTTCCGCCGTGTTCAGCGACGCGTCGTCAACAAACTCCCGTTCGCTCGTGATGATCTTGAGCGGCACCGAGGCAAAGGCGACCGGCGCGTCGAGGCTGCGCAGATTCGCGCTGGAATCCGTAACGATGATGTAGCTCATGCTGCCCTCCAAATATCTATACGATAAAACAACATTATAGGTTTTTCAAAAACCCGTTGCAAAATGAATCATATCATATACACGGGCAAAAGTCAAGTCCCGCGGCGCATGTTTTTCCGATTGACATTCGCACGCGGGAGAAATATAATAGAACCATGGAAAAAATGGAATTGCAGGGGCTGGCCGAGGAGCTGCGCGGCTTCCACATTCCGCGTTACGCGGAGCTGACGGACGTCGGCCTCTATTTGGAACAGACAACCGAATACATCAACGGCATTCTCCGGCCGCTCGGCTGCGTGGAGCTCACCGGCTCGATGATCCGCAACTATGTGAAGAAAGGACTGGTTGCCAATCCGGTGAAGAAGCGCTATTCCGCCGACCAGATCGCCCATCTGATCTGCATCGCGGTGCTCAAGCAGGTGCTCTCGCTGGAGAATCTCGGCCTGCTGATCGAACGCAAGCGCAGGCTGTACGACGATCCGATGGCCTATAATTATTTCTGCACGGAGCTGGAAAACGCGCTGTTTTTCCGCTTCGGTCTGACGGATGCCCTGCGCGACAGCGGCGTGACGGTCTCGGTGGAGAAGGAGATGCTGCAAAGCGCGATCACCGCCGTCTCGCACGAGATCTACCTCACCGCCTGCTTCCGCAGATTGGGCGGAGCATAAAATGACCCCCTTCGGGATTTTCCCGAAGGGGGTTGCTGTTTATCAGATGCCGAGATCCTCGACGTAAAGCTCGCGGACGGCGTTGGGGTCAGCGGGCTTGGCGGCAGGAGCGGGCGCCTCGACAGGCTTGGGATTGTTGCGGTTTTCCATGAACTTGCGGGCGACCTGCGGGAACAGGGCGTAGGACAGGACATCCTCCTCGCAGCGGGCGATGTCCTTCGATTCCTCGCGGTACTTCGGAAGCTCGGGCTGGAGCAGGTCAGCCGGACGGCAGGTGATGACCTTGTCGTCGCCGATGCACTTTCTGCGCACTTCCTCGTTGACCTCGCCGGGCAGCTTGCCGTATTCGCCGCGGAGCAGGCCCTTGGATTCCTTCGGCACCATCTTGTAGCGTTCGCCGCCGATGATGTTCATAACGGCCTGCGTGCCGACGATCTGGCTGGTCGGCGTGACGAGCGGGGGATAGCCGAAGTCCTTGCGGACGCGCGGCACCTCCGCGAGCACGTCATAGTAGCGGTTTTCCTGACCGGCCTGCTTGAGCTGACCGAGCATATTCGACAGCATACCGCCGGGGACCTGATACATCAGCGCCTTGGTGTCGACGCTCAGGACCTTCGGGTCGAGGGTGCCTTCCTTCTTGAGACGGTCGGCGACCTTGCGGAAGTGGGCGGCGGCCTCGTTCAGCTTGACGAGATCAAGGCCGGTGTCGCGGTCGGTGCCCTGCAGGGTGGCGACCAGCGACTCCGTCGCGGGCTGGGACGTGCCGTTTGCCAGCGGGGACAGGGCGCAGTCGACGATGTCGACGCCTGCCTGCGCTGCCATGAGGTTGACCATGTCGCCCGTGCCGGCGGTGTTGTGCGTGTGCATATGGATGGGGACGGAGACGTTGTCCTTCAGCTTTTTGACCAGCTCATAAGCGTGGTAGGGGAGCAGAAGGTTTGCCATGTCCTTGATGCAGATGGAGTCTGCGCCCATCTTCTCCAGCTCCTTGGCAACGCCGACGAAGTAGTCGTCGTTGTGCACGGGGCTGACGGTGAAGCTCAGCGCGACCTCCGCCCAGCCGCCGTACTTCTTGACGGATTCGACGGCCTTGCGCAGGTTGCGGATGTCGTTCAGCGCGTCAAAGACGCGGACGACCTCGATGCCGTTTTCGATGGACTTCTTGCAGAATTCCTCGACGACGTCGTCGGCATAGTGCTTGTAGCCGAGGATGTTCTGGCCGCGGAAGAGCATCTGCAGCTTGGTCTTGGGCATATGGGCCTTCAGGGTGCGCAGGCGCTCCCACGGGTCTTCGTTGAGGAAGCGCATACAGACGTCAAACGTCGCGCCGCCCCAGCACTCCAGCGACCAGTAGCCCATGTTGTCCAGCAGCTCACAGGCCGGGAGCATATCCTCGATGCGCATACGGGTCGCAGCCTGCGACTGGTGCGCGTCGCGGAGGATGGTTTCTGTGATGCGTAAGGGTTTCTTTTCCATTGCAAATACCTCCTAATCAGCCGAACAGGGCGATCAGCACGCCCGCGGCAACGGCGGAGCCGATAACGCCGGCGACGTTCGGGCCCATGGCGTGCATCAGCAGGAAGTTGGACGGATCTTCTCTCTGACCCTCTTTCTGCGAAACGCGCGCAGCCATCGGGACGGCGGAAACGCCGGCAGAGCCGATCAGCGGGTTGATCTTCTTGCCTTCCGGCAGGAAGAGGTTCATGAACTTGGCAAGCAGGACGCCACCGGTGGTGCCGAGGGCGAACGCGACGATGCCCATGAGCAGGATGCCGAGGGTCTTGAGCTGCAGGAAGGAGCCTGCCGTAGCGGTCGCGCCGACGGAGATGCCGAGGAAGATGACGGTGATGTTCATCAGCTCGTTCTGGGCGGTCTTGCTCAGACGCTCGGTCACGCCGCACTCACGCAGCAGGTTGCCGAGCATGAGGCAGCCAATCAGCGGGGCTGCGCTCGGAACGAGCAGGGCGACGAAGGCGGTAACGGCGATTGGGAAGATGATCTTTTCCTTCTTGGAGACATGGCGCAGATTGTCCATGCGGATCAGGCGTTCCTTCTTCGTGGTCAGGCCGCGCATGATGGGCGGCTGGATGACCGGCACGAGCGCCATGTACGAGTAAGCGGCGATGGCGATGGCGCCGAGCAGATGCGGAGCCAGCAGAGAGGTGGTGTAGATGGCGGTGGGGCCGTCCGCGCCGCCGATGATGCCGATCGAGCCGGCCTCAAAGGAGGTGAAGCCGAGCAGCTTCGCGCCGAGGAAGGCGAGGAAGATGCCGAGCTGTGCGGCAGCGCCGAGCAGCAGGGTCTTGGGGTTGGCAATCAGCGGGCCGAAGTCCGTCGAGGCGCCGACGCCGATGAAGATCAGGCACGGATAGATGCCGAGCTTGACGCCGAGGTAGAGGATGTCGATCAGACCGAAGGTCTTGGAATCCGTGAAAGCGCTCCAGTTGATGTGGCCGCCCTCAAAGATCTCCGCGTGGTACATTCCCGCGCCGGGCAGGTTGGTCAGCAGCATACCGAACGCGATGGGCAGCAGCAGCAGCGGCTCAAAGCCCTTGCCGATGGCAAGATACATCAGCACGAAGGAGATGAGGATCATGATGATCGTCTTCCAGTCGGCCTGACGGATCATCTGGGCGATGCCGGTCTCGTTGACGAAGTTGGTAATCGCTTCGGTGTTGGACGATGCGCCCTGCTGTTCGGCGACGTCCGTCGTCGGCTCCGCTGCGGGCGCGGCGTCATTTTCGCCGCCGGCGGCGTAGGCGAAGGTGAAGCACAGGCAGACGAGGCAGCAAAGAACCATCATTGCGACCACGGCTCTGTGCAGTTTTTTATTCTTCTTAAACATATCGTTTCTCCCTTATGCAGCGAGATCTCAGGCGATGGTGCAAATGAGGGCCTGGGTTTCGACGGAGTCGCCCTTTCTGACGCTGACGGAGGTGACGGTGCCGTCGCACGGCGCCTGGATCTCATTTTCCATCTTCATGGCCTCAAGGATGACGAGGACGTCGCCCTTCTTGACCTTCGCGCCGTTCTGCACGCGGACGTCGAGGATGGTGCCGGGCATCGGGGCGTTGACCTTGGCGCCTGCGCCGGCGGGAGCGGGAGCAGCGGCGGGAGCGGGAGCGGCCTTGGGGGCGCTCATCGTTGCGGGAGCCTGCATTTCTTCGATCTCGACCTCATACAGAGAGCCGTTGACATTGACACGATACTTTTTCATTTTTTTCACCTTTCCGAAATAGAATTAGATTTTTTTAATGGACAAAATGCGGATCGCGGAAGCGTCGGTTCCGCTGTACTCCGCAACGGCGGCGGCGATTGCAGCGGCCAGCTCGGCGCGGTTCGGGATCGCAGCGGGCGCGGCAGGGGTGGTCGCTGCGGGAGCGGGAGCATCTTCTTTTTTACCCACGCGGCAGACGAAGCCGAGCAGATAGCAAAGCGCGATGATCAGCACCAGCACGACAAAGACCGTTGCAATGCCCATAACAACAACAAACCAGTTCTGCATTGTTTTCCTCCTCACATAAATTTTATCTATATCTATCAGGCGGTTGCCGAATTATAGATACGAAGTTGATGCTTTTCACTCGACGGTGAAGCCGGTCTCGGCAAGGAGCTTGCCGTTGACGTAGATCTCCAGCTTATATTCGCCTGCGGCGGACGGCTCCGCGCCCTGCGCCGGCAGCGGGATGGCGCTGGCGTGGCGGCGGCTGTACCACATATCGTTCCACGGCAGGGTCCTGGACACGTCGTTGACGACCCGTCCCTCGCTGTCGCGCACGACATACAGGAGCGTGACCTCATCGGTCGAGGAATTGACCGCGTTGATCTCCAGACAGACCGCGATCTTGTCCTCCGGCGAGAAGGAGGTCTTGTGGTTGTGCAGGTCGTTGAAATTCCAGTTCTCCTTCTCCGGCAGGAGCCACAGGGAGATGTAGCCGCTCGAGGCGCGCAGAGGCGGCGCGGGCGAGACGCCGAACTCATCGAAGACGGTCGTCTCGGCGGTGCGGAAAGTCGCGCGCGTCGTGCCGAAGACGTTCGACGAGGAATCGTCTGCCGTCAGGGAGAGTGCGATCTCGTATTCCGCGTTCGGGACAAGACCGGAAAGCACGGCGGAATTGCCGCTGATGGCGCTGTTCCCCGCGTCGGGCATATAGGCCGCGTGGACGCTTCCGACGGTGTTGTACGACAGGTACCAGCCGCCGGCGGGCGTTCCGATGGGCGTGTCCCACGTCACGGTCACGGTGCCGTCTTCGTTGGGCGTTGCGGTCAGATGGTCGACAACGATCGGCTCGGACGGGAGCACGAGCGATGCGGGCTCGTCCATGCCGCGGGCGCTGATGCTGATGGTGTAGTTGTGGCTCAGATCGGGCAGGTCGAAGGTGAAGGAATTCTCCTTTGACGTGCCGGTGATGTCCTCGCGGCCCTCGGCGGAGCAGGTGAGCGTCCATTCCTCCGGCACGTTCTCGCCCGGCTCCCAGGTGACGGTCACGCGGTTGCCGGAGATGTCGGAGACGGTGAGGTTTTTCGCCTCGACGATCGGCAGCAGCTCATATTCCACGCTGGTCTGACCGGAGAGGAAGACGGTGTCGGTGCTTTCGAGCGTAAAAGTGTAGCGCTTGTACTGCTGCAGACCGGTGATCAGGTAGGCGTTGCCGTCAAATTCGAAGGTCTTCTTTTCGCCGTTTTCGTCGGTATAGGAGAGCTTCCAGCGGTTCGGTGCGGGGCCCTCCTGCGTGAACGCGAGCAGGACCTCTCCGTCGGCGCTGCCGCGCGTGGCGGTGAAGCTCGTGATCTGCGTCGATTCCGGCGTGGTGACAGTCAGGGTGTAGGTGCTCGCGGCAGAGAGCTTGTGGTAGTCGGCGGCGGTGACGGTGAGGGTATAGGTGGTGCTTTCCCGCAGACCGGTGAAGGTGTAGCGGTTGCCGTCGAGCGTGCCGGGATAGGCGTTGCCGTAGTTGTCGGTGCAGGTGAGGACGAAGCGGTCGATGCTGTCCTCGCTGTCAAGCTCCACGACTATCCTGTCCGTCGTGCACGAGAGCATATTCAGGTTCTTTACATCGACAAAGTACCAGGTGATGAGATAATACGCCAGCGCGGCGATGGCGAGCAGCAGCACGCCGATGACGGCGATCTTTCCGGCCTTGCCGGCGCGTTTTTTGCGCGGCTCCTGCGCGTCTGCCGTATCCTCCGGCGCGGAGGTGGCGTCGACATAGTTGTGCGGGATATCAGTCTGCGCGGGCGGCTCCTCCGTCTCCTCCGGTTCTTCGGCGGGGATGTCCTTGACGATCTCGTTGACCGAGGCGAGCAGGGCGTCGAGATCGAGCTGGTCGGGGTCGTAGTCTGCCGCGGTTTCGTCGTGCGGGAAGATCGGCTGCGGCTCCTGCTCCTGCGCGGCGGGCACTTCGGCGGCAGATGCGTCCTGCGCGGACACCTCAGCCTCCGGTGCGGCTTCCTCCAGCGGCGTTTCCTGCACGGGGGCTTCCTGCGCGGGTTTTTCCTGTGCAGCCTTTTCCTGTACGGGCTTTTTCGGTGCGGGAGCGACGGGCGGGATAACGATGGTCGGATCGACGTCGGCCTCGGTGCCGGCGCCGGTCAGGTCGGGCGTGAAGCTCCGGCGGAAATCCTCGTCGAGCGATTCGGCGTCGGTCATGCGCATCGGCGCCTCCTCCTGCGGATCTTCCTCCCCGGAAACGGCGACAGGCTCCGGCGCGGCGACGATCGGCGGCGCGATGGGCGTGTCGGACACCTCGTTGCGCTGCATATACAGCACGAGCGCCTGCTTCAGCTCCTCCGGCGTCTGATAGCGCTCGGACTGCTTGAAGGCGCAGGCCTTGAGGATGATGCCGGCAAGCTCATAGTCGGCGTAGATGGGCGTGGGCAGCGGCTTGCCGGTCAGGCGGAGCTTGTCTGCCATGGCCTCGCCGGTGTTTTCGTCCTCAAACGGGCCGTGGTTGCCGTTATAGACGCGGTAGAGCAGCATACCGAGCGAATATAGGTCGATCGTCGTGTTCGGCGCGGTCGTGATGTCGGAAAGCTCTGGCGCGGAGAACGGGCCGATGTATTCCTCCGGCAGGCAGGAGTATTCCAGATCCTGCAGTGAGACCAGACCGAGGTCGCCAAGCAGGAATTTTCCCGACTGCATGAAGAAGACGTTTTCGGGCTTCAGATTGCCGAACAGGTAGCCGGCCTCGCGGCAGGCGGAGATCGCGTCGCACAGGTCGATGCCGAGATTGACCGCGCGCAGATGCGTCATGGCATTCTTGGCGAGGAACTCGTTCAGCGGGATATAGAGGGGATAAAGTATGTAGACGTCATAGCCTACGCCGGTCTCCTTGGGTTCGATCTGGTAGGAAACCGCGCCTGCGAAGCAGCCGGAGGATGCAAGCGCCTTGCCGGCGTCCAGCTCGGCGCGGATCGCCGCGACGACGCTGCCGTAGTATTCGTGTACGGCGGCCTCGTCGGGGTATGCGCCGGAGAGGATCAGCGCGCGTATTTGGCTGTCGGACGCGGGGACGGAAAGACGCTTGAGGATAAATCGTTCGCCGGACGTGCTGCGGAGGATATAGCAGGAGCGGCTGCCGTTTGCAGCAGTCTCCTTCTCCACCGCCATCTGGTCAAGCAGGGGAGAGATCATCTTAAGTGCGGACATCGTCTATGCCTCCTAAAAAAGAAAAACTCATATTCTTGCAATTATATACTATGACATTTTTGCGAAAAAATCAATCACAATTTTTCGTTCCGATGAAATTCGCCGACGGGGTGTGCGGCGACAGACGCGAAAAAAATCACATTCTTTCTTGTCTTCCGCGAGAGAAAATGGTATGATAAGAAAAAGCTCGAAGTCTGAAGGAAGGCTTTGGGCGGAAAACGGAAAGGAGTGACGGCATACGCAGCGTATGCGTGGATATGAGTCAGAAAGTTGTATGCTACTATTGCGGCACGATCTATGATGAGGAGCGCGGGAAATGTCCGCTCTGCGGCAGCACCACCCGCTCGCCGGACGAAGCGCCGGCGCCGGTGCGCCGCCCGCGGCAGACAGAGGGCGAGCGGACGGAGCGCCGGAGCGCACAGGGCGGAAAGTACGCGGCGAAGAAGAAGCCCGCGAAAAAGCGGCAGGAGGCGCCGAAGGGTGTGCTTGTCGCGGCGGTGGTCTTCCTTGCGCTCGCGGTTTTGGTCGTATTCTATTTTATCGGGGACATGATCGGCTGGTGGCCCGGGCTGGAGGACCGCGTTGACCGCGACAACCCGAGCGTCTCCGTCGCGGACACAAAATGCACCGAGCTGACGCTGAAGCCGGAGACACTGGAATTCTCCGGCGCGGGACAGACGAAGGAGCTGACCGTGCGCGTGAACCTCTCGTGCGAGGAAAAGGTCTATTGCCACAGCGAAGATATGAACGTCGCCACGATTTCCGAGCAGGCGAGCACCGCCATGGGCGAGCAGACCAAATCCGTGACCTTTACCGTCACGGCCGTCGCGCAGGGCGAGACGACGATCGTCGTCGAATGCGGCGACCAGAGCGCGAGCTGCACCGTCGTGTGCGCCTCTTCTGACCCGGTTGACCCCTCCGGGCAGGAAGGCTCGGCTCCCGTTCTGAACTACCCCGTGGAGCTGACGCTCAGCGAAGTGGGCGCAAGCGAGACGCTGCGCGTGATGAATCTGCCGGAGGGCGCGGAGGTGATCTGGCGCAGCGCGAATGAATCCGTCGCAACGGTCGACGCCGACGGCAAGGTGACCGCGGTCGGCAGCGGCACGACGACCGTGACCGCCGAGGTCAACGGCAGAACGGCCGAAACCACCGTCCGCTGCACCTTCGGCACTTCGACCGAGCCGAGCAGCAACCAGCCGTCCACCGGCGGGGCGCACCTGCAATCCGGCCGCGAGGACGTCTCCGTGAGCGTCGGAGAGAAATTCGACCTCTTCCTCTACGATTCCCAGGGCAACCACATCGACGACATTACCTATACCGTCGAGGACCCGGATGTCTGCGAGGTCAAGGACAGCTACGTCACGGCGCTTGCCCGCGGCACGACGAAGATCACCGTCACCTATCAGGGGCAGGAATTCGTCTGCATCGTCCGCGTAGGATAACAAAAAAGCATCTCTCCCGGTTTTTGGCCGGGAGAGATGCTTTTTTGTTTACAGGATCGCGCACAGGTGCGTTTTCATGAATTTTTCGTTCAGCCGCTCCAGAACGTTCGGCAGCTTCGTGAAGCGAGCGACCAGCCAGCCGATCTCCGCCACGGCTACGCCGGAGATAACGTCAAGCAAAACGTGCTGGCGCGTAAAGAGCGTCGAAGCGAAAACGAGCAGCGTGCCTACGGTGCAAAGCACGCCCGTCAGCGCGCGGTGACGCAGGGACTTGCACTCATAGATGTATCTCGTGCCGAGCCACGCTACGAAGCAGTGGATGGACGGGAAGAGATTGGTCGGCGTGTCGATCCAGTAGATAAAGCGCATGACGAAGGGGATAAAGCCGCTGCCCTCGACCTCCGGGCGGGTATTTGTTGTCGGCAGGGCGATGAAGAAGACAAGACAGATCAGCTTTGCGACGAAGTCTGCCGCAGCCAGACGGTAGGCCATTTTGGGGCTTTCCCGCGCGACGGTGGTGTACTGATAAATCCAGAACAGAAACGTACCGATGTAGACCAGCACCCATGCCGGCTGGAAGGGGATCGCCCTGTCCCATGCGGTCGTCATATCAAGCGCGGTGGAATAGCCGGTAAAGAGCTGGACGAGCTTGCCGCCCTGATAGGCCGTAAGATTCATCAGGCCGGTTAAGATCAGCGGCAAGATGGCGTAGGTCGGGATGATTTTGCGCAGCGTGCGCCGGAACATGGTCTTCACCTCGGGATTTTTTCTCTATGGAAGCTCTTACGGATTGCTTCAGAGCTTCCCTTATTATAGCAGGAAAGCGCGGAAAGTCAATGCTTCAGGCAGTAGCGCATCAGGATCACTGCGAGCTGGGCGCGGGTGGCGCTGCCCTGCGGGTCGAGGCGGTTGCCCTCGATGCCGCCGATCAGCCCCTCGGCGACCGACCATGCCATCGGTTCCTCGGCGTAGGCGCTGACGGAGGCCGCGTCGCGGAACGTGGAGATGTCCGCCGCAGCGGAGGTGTCGCTGCCCTTATAGCGCGCGTAACGGTACAGGATCGTCGCGGCCTGCTCCCGCGTGACCTTGTCCTCCGGCGCGAATTTTCCGCCGCCGACACCGTCGACGATGCCGCGCAGCTTGCCCCATGCGATGGCCTGCGCGTACCATTCATTTTCGGGCACGTCGGAAAAACCGGTGTCCGGCGCGATGGCGGGCGCACCATCGAGACGGTAGAGCACCGTCACGAGCATGGCGCGGGTCATCGTGCCCTCCGGGTCGAAGCGGTCGAGGGCGACGCCCTTGAACAGCCCGTGTGAAACGGCGTAGTCCACGCCGTCGTGGTACCACTGCCCGCGATCGACGTCCCTAAACTGCTGCGAGACGCAGTAGCTCTCGGCAAAGTCGACCGTCAGGGTGCAGTCTGCGCGCAGGTCGGAGAAGAAGAACCGGTCGCCGTCGCGCGTCACGGTCGCCGCGTCCGCGGGCGTCAGCGTCCAGCCGCTGACGGTGTAGTTTTCGTTCGGCAGGGCGAGCACATAGCCGTGCTTCACCTCGACACTGCCGTAGGCGGGTGCGGAGGAGACGGCGCTGACCGTGTATTCGGTCTGCGTCAGCAGGGGAACGGTCAGCGGATAATTTGCGACCTCACCCTCGCCGGGCTTTTTCGGATCGGTCTGACCGAGCGACTCGGCGGCGGTGTATTCTCCCTTTGCATCGTAGCGGGAGACGACAACGCGGTTGTCATAGACCGAAAGAACGCTGACGGTACGCGTGTCGTTGGTCGCGCTCGTGGAATAGCCGACATAGCCGGCGTTCATATAGGTGAAGTTCAGCGTCTGGCGGTTGGTGCCGGCGGCGCCGTGCTCCGGCGAGTTGACGTCGAGTGTCTGACCGCGTGCGACGAAATTGACCGCGCCGCCCCAGCCGGCCTCATAGTCGGCCGACGCGCCGGAGTGGTTGTGGCCGAAGAAGAACAGAACGTTCAGCTCCTCGGCGGCCTCGTTCAGCTCCGAGAAGATCAGGCTGGCATAGGGGTTGTCCCCGCCGCTGTAGCGGCTGGAATAGTGCAGCGGGACGTGGCACAGGATGAGGATCGGGCGCATTTCCCCGGCGTCCGCCAGCGCGTCCATGCAGTCGCCCAGACGCTGCGCGGTCGCCGCGACCGTGCTTTCCATGGATTTGTCCTGATGGTAGGGGAAATCCTTCTCGTTGATGACATAGACGAGGAAGGCGTCCTCGTCGCCGTAGGGCTGCAGACCGCTCGCGGCCAGCTCCGGCGTGCCGGCATAGTCGTGGTTGCCCTGCGCGAAAACCGTCGCGTGCGAGCTTGTGTAGCCCTCGCCGAAGGCGCCGTCGAGCATCGTGCGGATATAGCCGATGCCCTCGCTTGAGCCGTGGGTGTCGTTTTTGTCGGACTGGAAATGGTCGGTGTAGTCGCCGACGAACAGGGCGGCGTCCGGCGTGATGCCGTCGGCAGCGACGGAGGCAAGCAAGCCGCTGAGCGTCACCGAGCGCGGCTGCTCGGCAAGCGGCGTGTCGTCATAGAGGTAGCGGTTATAGCCGGGGTCGTAGCAGTTGTTCTGAAAATCCGAGCCGAGCAGGATGGTCACGGGCTCGTCCGCCGCCTGTGCAAGCGGAAGGCAGCTCAGCAGCAGAACGAGAATAAGCAGGGCGGAAACGGTACGCTTCATGGGATCAATCCTCCTTTTTTGTCTCGCGGAACGCAAAAAAGCGCTGTCCGAGATAGTTGAAGCCGACGAACAGGCACATACCCGTCAGCATCGCGATATTTTCGCGCACGGCTTTCGACGCGCCGGAGAGCAGAAGCTCCATGGCCGGCTTGGCAAGGCCGTAGGCCAGAAGATAACACACGACGATGTTCAGACTGAACCGAAGCACGACGCCGATGCCGCTGCCCTTATACTTGAAGGTGAAGTAACGGTTGAGGAAATAGCTCATCACGCTGGCCAGCGCGTAGCTGACCGCCGTTGACGGCCAGTAGCCCATATGCACCCAGTTGTAAAGAAGGAACATCAGTCCGTTGCCGACGAGGGTGTTGAGCACGCCGACCAGCAGAAATTTCCACAGCTTCGCGTCGAACAGCGACAGCAGCTTTTTCTTCATGACAAGACCTCCGCAGGTGTATTATTACTATCATAGTAGATAACGGCGAAAAAAGCAAGAAAAATCCGCAGCCAAACGGCTGCGGATACGCTTATTCCCAACAGGTCCAGATCTCCCCGCCGGAAGAGACGGTGAAGATCGGTTTGCCGTCCGTCGAGCGATAGCACAGAACGACGTTCACCGGGCTGCCGCACTGCACCTCGACATCGAGCGATATGGAGCGCACCTGAGAAAGGTAAGTCTCCGGCGCAAGCTCGTCGACATAGACCTTGCCGCCGATGGCGCAGGCGTCGTCATATGACAGCGAGGCGCTCCGCGAGAGTGTCAGCGCTCCGGCGGCTTCGTCATAGGAACAGTCAAATTCCGGCAGCTTCTGCGCGGCATAGTCCTGCACGGAGAGCTTCTGCGCGGTGGATTCCGTGTCGTCCGCGCTGCGGTAGAGCGAGAGAAATTTCACGCCAAAAAACACACAGACCGCGATCAGAACGACGACAATGACCGCGACCGCGATAATCAGACCTTTTTTCATAGTTGCACCACCTTTGCTCCCGATTATAACGCAAAGGCTGCGAAAAGTAAAGGGGTCAGACGGCTTCCAGCTCTGCGCTTGCCAGAAGATCGGAAAAAACCGTGCGGTATTCCTTCTCCCGCGCGGCGTCGCATTGGACGGACAGCGTGTAGTAAAATTCACCGTCATAGAACAGCACGGCGGAGCAGGCAAGCTCGCCGGTTTCGCCAGCCGCCGTCCACGCGAAGCGGTATTCCTCCTGCGGGAAGGCGCAGACGCGCAGGAGTTCCAGCTCGTTTGCGCTTCTGCCCGTCACGCGCAGCAGCGCGTCGTCCAGCGAAGCGGCAGCGAAAACCTCCTGCGCGAGCGTGTAATCCTCATGGACGAAGACGGCGCTGCGTCCGGCGTCGGCAGAGGACGCGAGCACGGCGCCGGACGGTAGCTCCGCGCTCAGAAAGAAGCCCGGCACCTCCTGCACGGCGGGACACTCGATCGTCTCGAGCGCCTGCGCCTGCTTGACAGCGC
>CAZVSJ010000023.1:0-23349 GCA_964629755.1 uncultured Oscillospiraceae bacterium
TGCGCGGTGCTGATGGCGCTGCTGTGCGGCTTTTCCCTCTCCGAGACGCTCTCGTGCCTGACGGATGGCTTCGGCGCGGCGATGCGCAGCATCGGGCTGCAGATCGTCTTCGGCGGGATCTTCGGCATGATGCTGGGCGATTCCGGCGCGATGGAGGAGCTTGCCAAGGCGGTGCTGCGGAAATTCGGCAGGAAGCACGACCTGCTCGCGCTGAATCTGGCAAGCTGGCTGATCTTCGTCCCCGTGTTTTTTGATCCGGCTTATATCACGCTCAGCCCGCTGGCCGAGAGCCTGCAGCGCTTTACGGGCAAGCGCCCCGGCGCCTATGTCGCGGCGCTGTTCATGGGCATCCTCACCTCGCACTGTCTGATCCCGCCCGCAGCGGGGCCGCTGGCGGTCGCGGGGCAGGTGGGCGCGAACCTCGGCTGGTTCATCCTCTATGGCGTCGTTGTCTCCCTGCCGGCGTCGCTCCTGTGCGGCTGGGGCTGCGCCGAGGGCCTGAGCCGCCGCAAGGCCGCCGGTGCGCAGGCGCTCGGAAGCGGCGAGGACGTCTTACGGCCCGACCCGGAAAAACCGCCCGTGCGTCTGACGGCGTGCCTGATCCTGCTGCCGGTCGTTTTGCTGCTGGCAAACTGCGTGTGCGGTGCGCTCCTTCCAGCGCCACACCCGGTTGCCGTCTTTTTGTCCTTCATCGGCAACAGTAATATCGCGCTGTTCCTCGCGATGCTTGCCGCGGCGTTCCTGCTGCGAAAGTATCTGATCCCGAAGACGGCGGACAGCGTTTGGAAGTACATTGACCGCGCGCCTGCCGCGCTGGGCGGCTTCCTCGTCGTGCTCGGCTGCGGGAGCTGCTTTGGCGAGGTGCTGCAAAAAAGCGGCCTCGGTGACGCCCTGATCGCCCTGCTGTCGGGGATGCATTTTCCTGTCATCTTGCTGGCATTTTTGCTGACGACCGTGATCCGCGCCGCCGTGGGCTCCGGCACGGTCGCCATGATGACCTCCGCCGCGATCGTCGGCCCGGCCGCGGTCGCGATGGGCGATTCACCGGTCGTCGTGGGGCTTGCGGTCTGCGCGGGCGCGATGACCCTGACCCTGCCGTCCGACGCCGCGTTCTGGCTGCCGGGGAAGTATAACCGCCTTACGGTGGGGGAGACCCTTCACGCGATCACATGGCCGTCGCTGGCGGCGGGTGCGGTGTCGTTTCTGATGGTTCTGGCGCTGCACGTTGCGTCGGGTATCCTGCCCGGTTTGCATTAAAAAGCGGAAGCCCATGAACGGGCTTCCGCTTAACTGTTTTTGCGCCGGAGCGTCGGCAGCTCCTTCTGCACGCTGCGCATCAGCAGACGCAGCGTCTGCGTCACCGCGTTTTTCGTCTCGTCGTCGAAATGCCGCGCTGCGCGGAGCACGGCCTTGAGCGCCGCGAAGCGCTTTTCGCCCAGCTCCTGCAGGGTTTGCGCTTGGGTCTGCTCCAGCGCCGCGTAGACGGTGTCGATGACGCGCTTGCGCTGCGTATGGTCGATCCCGTCCAGCCACGCGCTCACCGTCGCGTCAATGAAACGGCTGCGGTTCGTTCGCTCATCCACACATTGAAAGCCGCGCGGCAGCACCTCCCACGAGCAGACGTCGTGCTGCTGAATGCCGTTTGCCTGGGTGCTGTGGACGACGGTGATCGTTTCCTCGTGATCCAGCAGCATCCCGACGATGCTCGACTGGGGCACAAAGGTATGCACGCGCGGCACGATCTCCCGATAGCCTTCGCTTTGCAGCACGCTTGCCTCAAAGCCGGGCCCGTCGTAGTTATAGACCGCGTCGATCCGCTCCCGCACCGCCGGCGGGCAGACGGCAGCGGCGTAGACCGCGAGATTTCCGCCCTTGGAGTGCCCACCCAGCAGGAACTTGCCAGGCTTTTCCGCTGCGCGGGCGAGATAGTCCGCCGCCGCCCGCTGCGAGGGGACGGGGCAGAGAAACGCCATATTAAAGCTCTCCTTCCAGCCGACGAGCGTCGTGTCCGTCCCGCGAAACGCGAGAAAGGACAGCGTGTCTCCCAGACGGACGGTGACGGCAGAAAACTGCGTCTGCGATTCCGCGTCAATACGGTTTTCGTAGTCGCACAGACGCAGATCCTTGAAGCGTTCGCTGTTTGCCAGCGCGCGCAGCAGGGCGGTGTCGTCCGTCTCCTCCGCCTTTTTCTCCGCGAGCGCCTGCGCGACCGCGCCGAGCTTCGCCTCGCCGCCTTGCAGCGGCTCGGCGTTTTCAAAATCGGCGTAGGCCAGGCGGGAGAGGATCATCCCGTCCACCTCGTTGAAGCTCACCGCGCTGAACGGCAGGTCGCCGCGCCATAAAAGATAGTCAAACAGATTTGCCATATAAGCATCCTTCTGAAATATACAAATTTCGCGCCCTGCTGCCGCAGGGCGCGGTGGCCACTTCGGGTCAGTCTCTGCGGCGGCCGACGATCATCAGCAGGCGCAGGAAGTTCGCGATCGCGACCGTCAGCGCCGCGACATAGGTCAGCGCAGCGGCGGAGAGCACCTTTTTCACGCCCGCCTGCTCCTCGACGGTGAGCAGGTTGCAGCGCTCGATGGCCTGCTTTGCGCGGCTGCTGGCGTTGTATTCCGTCGGCAGGGTGACGAGCTGGAACACCACGCACAGGCCGAAGCACAGCACGCCGAACAGGGCGACATAGTAGAAAAAGTCGCTGTAGGCCGCGAGGCTGCGGATCGACATGAGCAAAAGGCCGATGACGATCAGCGGGATGGACAGCTTTGAGCCGATGTTCGTCACGTTGACGATGGCCGCACGGATTTTGATCGGCGCATAGTTCGTCGCGTACTGCACCGCGTGGCCGGCCTCATGCGCGGCCACACCGACGGCGGCGGGCGTCGCCGCGTCATAGACGCCGTCGGACAGGCGGATGACGTTGTCGCGCGGGTCATAGTGGTCGGTCAGATTGCCGGAGACGCGCTCAATGCGCACGCCGGTCACGCCGTTGGCCGCCAGCACGGCACGGGCCGCGTCCGCACCCGTCATGCCGCGCGCGTTGCGCATCTGGCTGTAGCGCTTGAAGGTGCCGTTGACGCGGGCGCTTGCCCACAGGGAAAAGAGCATCGCGGGCAGAACGAGCAGAAGATAATAGACGTCAATACCGTAAAAATACATGGCTTTGCCTCCGGTTTACAGCGGCTGCGGCTCCATCGCGTCGTGCAGCTCGCGGGTGATCGCGCCGCGGAAGGCGCGGTCTGCGTGGGTATGGACGGTGGTGAGCGCTGCCGTGGTGTGCTTCATCTCGACCTTGCCGAGCATGAAGATGTCGTTATCGAGGATGAACTTGATCTCCTTGTCCTCGACGTTGTTGCGCTTGACCATGCCGGGGCCGCAATGCAGCTTCAGACGGCAGCCGCCGGGCAGATTCATCTCCGCCTCCTGCATCACGCGCAGCACCTGCTGCTCCTGCACGTCCTCCTCGCCGAGGACGCCGAGATAGCCCGGCTCGATGAGGTCGGCAAAGGGCGTGTTCTCCAGATCGAGCGCCTTGCGGGAGAAGGCGTTGATGTAGCGCAGGCCGATGCGCTCAAAATACGCAGGGTGGTAGACCTTGATGAACTGCGCGAGCACCTCGTCGAGCTTCGCGGCAAAGTCCTCCCAGCAGGTGTAGGCGGGCGTGGCGAGGGCGATGAAGCCGTTCGTCAGGTTGACCTTCCAGCGCCCGTCGGCGGAGAGAAACTGGTAATTCGTGACATCCGGCTGCTCCTCTAACTTCATATTGCCCGGCTGGCCGCTCACCTTGGGCGGCAGCTTTTCGATATTGCGGGAGTAGCGCGGGTATTCGTTGCGGATCAGCTCCTGAAATTCCGCAGGCTCCTTTGCGCTGATGGACAAAATCGTCGGGAAGCGGAGCTGGCAGATGACCTCCAAAAGCTGCGGCTTGGCGTAGCGCACGCGTTCGCATTCCAGAAACATAGAAAAGGCTCCTTTCGTTTCCATTTTGTACGATTATATCACAGTGCTGTATGAATTTGCAAGCGGATTCATAAATCCGTTACAACTACTTCTTTTCAAATCCTGCGCGCTGTGCTATACTATATAAATCAATGCGAAGGAGGCGACGGCGTTGTCCGTATTGTATTGGCTCGAATCCATCCGCAATCCGTTTCTGGATGCCCTGATGCAGTTTTTCACCTATTTCGGGGAAGAACTGCTGTTCATCGTCATCGCGCTGACAGTGTTCTGGTGCGTTGACAAGCGGGAGGGGTATTATCTGCTCTTTGTCGGCTTTGTCGGCACGATCCTCAACCAATTTCTCAAGCTCCTGTGCCGCATCCCGCGCCCGTGGGTCAAAGACCCGTCGTTTCAGCCTGTGAAGAGCGCCCTCAGCGGCGCGACGGGCTATTCCTTCCCGTCCGGACATACGCAGAACGTGGCCGGGACGCTCGGCGGCATCGCCCGCTGGAGCAAGCGCAAGGCCGTGCGCATCATGTGCGTCGCCGTGCTGCTTCTGACGTCGTTTTCGAGGATGTATCTCGGCGTGCATACGCCGCTCGACGTCGGCGTGGGACTGGCCATGGCCGTGGTGCTGGTGTTCGTGCTCTATCCCATCGTGCGCGCTGCGGCGGACGATCCCAAACGGATGGCAATTCTGCTCGGCGTGATGGTCGTGATGGCGCTGGCTTTTGTGCTGTACGCGAACCTCTGGGCGGCGCCTGCGCAAGACGCGGAGGCGCTGGAAAACCTCTATGAGGGGCAGAAAAACAGCTATTCGCTCTTTGGCGCGCTGCTCGGCTTCTGTGTAGCCTACCCGCTGGAGCGCCGGTTTATCCGCTTTGAGGAAAAAGCCATCTGGTGGGTGCAAATTCTGAAGGTCGTAGGCGGCCTGCTCGGCCTGCTTGCGATCAAAGAGGGGCTGAAGCTGCTCTTTACCGCCGTCGGCTTTACCTGGCTTGGCACGAACGCGATCCGCTATTTCGCGGTCGTCCTCTTTGCCGCGCTGGTCTGGCCGAAGGTGTTCCCGTTCTTGAACCGCCTGGCCGCGCGGAGAGAAAAGCAATGAGCGGCTGGGGCATTGCCGGGCTTTGTGTGCTCGGCGCGGCGCTGCTGATCTTCGCGCTGTCGTATGTGTGTATGCGCCTGGCCTGCCGCTGCTACCACAGCGTGACGGCTGACCTGAATAAGACGCTGGAGCGGCCGGATTACCGCGAGTTTCGCGAACAGATCCTCAAAGGCCGCGACTGGATCGACGCGTATATCTCCGAAACGGTCGAGATCACCTCGTTTGACGGCCTGCGCCTGAACGCGGAGCTGATCGTTCACCCGAATGCCCGCGGGACGCTGCTGCTGTTTCACGGCTGGTACGGCTCGACCGTGACGGACTTCGGCTATGCGATACAGGAATACTATGATAGAAATCTGAACCTTCTGCTCGTCCACCAGCGCGCGCAGGGCAAGAGCGGGGGCAAATACATGACCTTCGGCATCCGCGAGCGGCATGATGTGCATTCGTGGACGAAATGGGTCTCCGGGCGCTTCGGCCCGGAGGAAAAGCTCGTGCTGGCCGGGCTTTCCATGGGCGCGACGACCGTTTTAATGGCCTGCGGCGAACCCTTTGCCGAAAACGTCCGCGGCGTGATCGCGGACTGCGGCTTCACCACGCCGCACGACATCATCACCTCGGTGGTGCGTTCGATGCACCTGCCGGCATGGCCGATCGTCCCGCTCATCGGGATGCAGACGCGCCTGTTCGCGGGCTTCGGCCTGCGGGAGTATTCGACCGTGGAGGCGATGCGGCACATGACACTGCCCATTTTCTTCGCCCACGGCGAGGCGGACACCTTCGTCCCGTGCCGGATGTCCGCCCAGGCGTATGAGGCGTGCGCCAGCCGGGAGAAAACGCTCCTGCTCGTGCCCGGCGCGACACATGGCAAGAGCTTCCCGCGTGCGCCCGAAAAATACCGCGCCTGCCTGAACGAGCTGTTCGACCGCGCATTAGCATGATGCTGTAGGGCGGGGACATGTCCCCGCCGCACACGGGCGGATACTATCCGCCCCTGCGGCACAGTCTCTCATTCTTCTCGCGGGGGAGGCTATCAGCCGCCCGCATTCCGAATCCGTGCGAAGCGCACCTGTAGCGCGCGGCATCCCTGACGCGCTTTCAAATCCGTTCGCGCAAGCGAACACCACAGTCATTCACTCTTAGTCCTTAGCCCTTAGCCAAAAAACAATTCCGGAGGCACTTATGCAAGAAGTCAAAGTAAAAAAGCTATCTCCCAACGCCCGCCTGCCCGTCTACGGCACGGCGTTTTCCGCCGGCGCCGACCTGTGCGCCTGCCTCGACGCGCCCGTCACGCTCCTGCCGGGTGAGACAAAGCTCATCTCTATCGGCATCGCCATGGAAATCCCTGTGGGCTATGCCGGGCTGGTCTTTGCCCGCAGCGGACTTGCCACCAAACGCAATTTGGCGCCCGCGAACAAGGTCGGCGTGATCGACTCGGACTATCGCGGCGAGTTTTTCGTCCCGCTGCACAACCACGGCGCGACGCCGCAGACGATCGAGCACGGCGAGCGCATCGCGCAGATGATCCTGACGCCGTACCTGACCGCAAAATTTGTCGAAGCGGAGACGCTCTCGGAAACCGTGCGCGGCGAGGGCGGCTTCGGCTCGACAGGTACGAAGTGATGGGCGGCTTCCTGCCGGTCAGCCGCGCCGAGATGCAGGCGCTCGGCTGGACGCAGCCGGACTTCGTCTATGTCATCGGCGATGCCTACGTCGACCACCCGTCCTTCGGTCACGCCATCATCAGCCGCGTGCTGGAAAACGCAGGCTACAAGGTCGCCATCGTCTCCCAGCCCGACTGGAAAGATCCCGACTCGGTCAACATCTTCGGCACACCGCGCCTCGGCTTTCTGGTCAGCGGCGGCAACATGGACTCGATGGTCAACCACTACTCCGTCGGCAAGCACCGCCGCAGGACCGACGCCTACACGCCCGGCGGCGTGACGGGCAAGCGCCCGGACTATGCCGCCGTGGTCTATTGCAACCTCATCCGCCGGACCCATCCGCACGCCGCGATCATCCTCGGCGGCATCGAGGCGAGCCTGCGCCGCCTTGCGCACTACGATTACTGGTCGGACAAGCTCAAGCGCTCCATCCTGCTCGATGCACAGGCCGACCTCGTCCTCTACGGCATGGGCGAAAGGGCTATCGTTGAGGTCGCGGACGCGCTGAACAGCGGCCTGTCCGTGCGCGACCTGACCTTTATCGACGGCACGGTCTACCGCACGGACGCGCCGGACACCGACGGCGCACTCGTCCTGCCTGCGTTCGACGAGCTGAAGGAGAGCAAGCGCCGCTATGCAGAGAGCTTCTATTTGCAGTACCAAAACACCGACCCCTACAGCGCCAAGCGCCTCATCGAGCCGTACGGACGCGATTTCGTCGTGCAGAACCCGCCGCAAAAGCCGCTGACGACGCAGGAGATGGACGCCGTTTACGCCCTGCCGTACCAAAACGCGCCGCACCCGTCGTATCAGCAGGGCGTCCCCGCGATCAAGGAGGTGCAGTTCAGCCTGGTGTCCAACCGCGGCTGCTTCGGCGGCTGCTCCTTCTGCGCCCTGACCTTCCATCAGGGCCGTATCGTCCAGACGCGCAGCCACGACTCCCTGCTCGACGAGGCAAAACGCATGACGGAGCACCCGGATTTCAAGGGCTATATCCACGATGTCGGCGGCCCGACGGCGAACTTCCGCGCACCCGCCTGCGAAAAACAAAAGACGCACGGCGTCTGCCCGAACCGGCAATGCCTGTTCCCGACGCCGTGCCGCAACCTGATCGCGGATCATACAGATTATGTAAACCTCCTGCGCGAGCTGCGCAGCCTGCCGGGGGTCAAGAAGGTCTTCATCCGCAGCGGCATCCGCTTTGACTATCTGCTGGCCGACAGCGACTCGACCTTCCTGCGCGAGCTGGTGGAGCACCACGTCTCCGGGCAGCTCAAGGTCGCGCCGGAGCACATCTCCGACGAGGTTTTGAAATACATGGGCAAGCCGCGCCACGCGGTCTATCAGAGCTTCTGCCACCGGTACGAAAAGCTCAACGAGCGTCTGGGGAAGAAGCAGTACCTCGTGCCCTATCTGATGAGCTCGCACCCCGGCTCGACGCTGAAAGAGGCCGTCGCGCTGGCGGAATACGTCCGCGACCTCGGCTATATGCCCGAGCAGGTGCAGGATTTTTATCCCACGCCGTCGACGCTCTCGACCGTCATGTACTACACCGGGCTTGACCCGCGTACGATGCAGCCGGTCTATGTGCCGACCGACCCGCACGAAAAGGCGATGCAGCGGGCACTCATCCAGTACCGCGACCCGAAGAATTACGCCCTCGTCCACGAGGCGCTGGAAAAGGCCGGACGCACCGACCTCATCGGCTTTGACAAGCGCTGCCTGATCCGCCCGCGCAAGGGCGAAACGGTTAAGACACCGCCCGAAAAACCGGCACAAAAGCCGCAAAAAACGCAGAAAAAGCCGTCGAAAACGCCGGAAAAGCCGCGCAAGAGCGCTGCATCCGCGCCGCTCACGGCCGCGCAGCTTGCCCGCGCTGAGCGCTATCTGAAAAGCAGAAAGAAGAAGTGAGATGAGCAACTATGATCTCCAGCTCCTTGCGGCGCAGCGCGGCTTTCTGCGCTATGACGCGGACGCGCTCGCGTCGCGCTTCGGCCTGACAAAGGACGAACATTATCTCTATCTCCCGTTTTTGGGCAGGACGCACCGCATCAGCCGCGAAACCGCCCTCGTCGAGGTGCGGGAAAATGACGCGTGGCAGCCGGCGGGCTTTCACGCGGGCATGACGATCTTCGATATGCTGACGAATCCCGACGGCCTGCCCGTCCTTTCGGGGCAGTGGTGCGCCCATGCCAGCCTCAACGCCGTGCGCGGCGGCACGCTCAAGGGCGAGCTGGCGCTCTCGCCCGAGCTGGGAGCGCCCTTCGCGGGCAAATGCGAAAGGCTCAAAGCCGCCTGCGAAGCCCTCGGCGCGACCCCGGCGGAGAAGGGGGATTACGCCTGCGTGCTGCCGATGTTCCCGTGGTTTTCCGTGCTGCTGCGTTTTTACGAGGCGGACGACGACTTTCCGGCGCAAATCATGCTGCTCTGGGACAGGTACACTACGCGGTATCTGCGCTATGAGACGACATTTTACGCCGCCATCGAGGTTTTCGACCGCCTGAAAAAGCTGGTTGAAGCATAAAAAACCGCCCTGCATCCGAAACGATGCAGGGCGGTTTTGTCAGGACTGCGAGACGGTGAAGAGGGAATAGAAGTATTCCTTTTTGTCCATCAGCTCGTCGAAGGTGCCGCTTTCGATGAGCCTGCCGTTTTTCAGCGTGAAGATCCGGTCGTAGCGGCGCAGGAGCGTCTCGTCGAGCGCGTGCGTCACGACGATGCGCGTCAGACCGTCGAGCTGCAAAATGGAGCTTGTGATGTAATAGGCGGTCTCGGCGTCCAGCGCGGCGGTGGCCTCGTCCATGAGCAAGACGGGCGTCTTGCGCAGCAGGCTCCTTGCGATGGAGATGCGCTGCTTTTCACCGCCGGACAGGCCGCTGCCGTTCTCGCCGCAGAGGTAGTCCTCGCCGCGCGCGGCGATCAGCTCGCTCAGACCGGACAGGCGGATCGCCTCGTCGACCTCCGATTTGTCAAATTCGCGGAACATCGTGATGTTGTCGCGCACGGAGCTGTTGAAAATGAAGACGTTCTGCTGCACGATGGAAACGAGGTCGTAAAGCGACTCCGCGCGGATGCCGCGCAGCTCCGCGCCGTCGTAGCAAATATCGCCGCCATAGCCGCTGTGGCTTGCCATGAGCAGGTTGAGCAGGGTGGATTTGCCGCTGCCAGACGCGCCGACGATGGCGTAGCTCTTGCCGGCGTCAAAGCGGGCGCTGATGCCGTGCAGCACCTCCTTGCCCGGATCGTAGGAGAAGGTCACGTTGCGCAGCTCGATGCCGTCTTCGAGCCTGCACGGGATCTCGGCGCCCTCCTCGCGGCGGCTGCTTTGCAGCGCGGAAGCGAGCTTGTCGATCAGCGCAAGGGAAGCCTTTCGGTTCGCCCAAAGCTCCGGCACCTGTGCGATCGGCTGGATGACGAAATTCATGAGCTGGACGAAAACGATCACGACACCGGCGGTCACGCCGCTTCCGCAGGTGGCCAGAAACGCGCCGAACAGAAACACGCCCATCTGCGCCGTCGCGCCGGCGACTGCGCCGAGGCTGCTGATGATGGTGGTCAGCTTCCGGCGGTGCTCCTTCGTGTCCTCGACGGCCTTGTTGCTCCGCGCGAACAGGCGGAAGATCGCCTGCTCGGCCTTGAAGCTCTTGATGACGGAGAAGCCGTTCAGGCTGTCTTTGAGCGTGGCGGTGAAGCTCGCGTTGCGGTCGGAGACCGTCTTTTCCACACCGGCGAGGCGGTTGCCCGTCAAAAGCGACACGAGCACCGGCAGGAACGAAAGCACGAAGGCCGCAAGCGTCAGCAACGGGCTGTACCAGAGCATCATGGCGAACGCGCCGAGGAAGAACAGGCAGTTTTGCAGCAGCGGGAACAGCCCCTCCAGGTAGTTTTTCTCGATGGAGGCCGCGTCGTTTGACAGGGCGGAGACGTAGGTCGAGGTCTGCTCGCCCGTGAAGGCGGAGATGCTCTTTTTCGTCAGCTCGTGGAACACATAGTCCTTGTACTGCTGCATCGCGCGGGAATAAAACCGCGGCTTGGAATAATAGGCCAGCAGGCAGCACAGCACGACGCCCAGCAGCACGAGCGCCGTGGCGGCGACCAGCTCCGGCAGCGTCGCGGCCGTGTCCTGCGAGATCACGTCGATGAGCTGCTGCATCAGCGCCGAGAGCACCAGATTCACGAGCACGAGCAGGATCGTCGAGGCCAGCGCGAGCGAAAACCGAAGCCGGTTTTTGTGGTAGAACTGCTTCAAAAAGACCTTGCGGTCAGGATTTGTCTGTTTCATGCTGTATCCTCTCCCATTCGGAATGCAGTGTGGCCGTCATCTTGCCGAAATAAGTCACGCGGCCAGGCACTTGACGCGCTCAATAAGTCGAGCAGCCAAAAAGCTCCGGCGCGTCGTTTTTTTGTCCCCATCTTACCATGCAGGCGGCCGCTGCGCAAGCAACCGATTGTAAAATTTGTTGAAAAGTAATTCAACCGGCGGTATAGTTCGGAACAAAACCGCCGGTTGTGCGGGAAAAAACGGTTGACAAACGGCGCGATCGTCGCTACAATGTATCATACAAATATGAATAATATGATTTTCATCCAAAGGACGACCTCTATGCAAAAGAAAATCGACTGTCACACCCACATTGTCAGCGCAGCCATCCGCGACGCGTATTTCTCCCGGACGGACGGCTATGCGCTGGTCATGCAGTTCCTGCCGCAGTTTCAGAGCATCGTCGCGGACGATTCCTACAGCACCGTCAGGAGCGACCCAAGGCTCTTTCTCTGCCCGTGCATCGACCTGAGCTACGACATCCCGCAGCAGCTTGACGAGATCGAAAAGCGGCTGGACACCGACCGCATCGTCGGGCTGAAAATTTTCCTCACCTATCAGACGGGTCGGGCCGACGACGAACGCCTGACGTGCGTGTATGACTTTGCCCGGAAGCACCGCCTGTCCGTGACGTTCCACAACGGGCTTTGCTCGCTGGTGCTGCCGACGGATAACGATATGGCCGGTTCGGATGCCCGCTACGTCGCCAACGCCGCAGAGCGCTATCCGGACGTCAATTTCATCATTGCGCACATGGATGACCCGCGCTTTGACGAGTGCATCCGCCTTGTCCACGCGCATCAAAACCTGTTCACGGACTTCTCCGGCGCCTACGAACCGGGCACCAAGGAGGACGCGGACATTGAGTGGGCGATCGACACCTTCGCCAAGGCGATCCACCAGTATCCCGACACTTACAGACAAATACTTTACGGCACAGATTTCTGCCCGCCGATCAATCTTTCCGCGCTGGCGGAATATGATTACACCATCGAAAAAATCTTCCCGCCGGAGCAGCGGGAGGATGTCTACTTTCACAACTGCCTGCGGGCCTTCCCGCGCCTTGCGGAGTATTTGCACAGAAATTGAGAGGTAACGCATAATGAGAAAAGAAAAGGTCAAGAGCTTTCTGAAATCCTTCACACCCTATCAGATCACCTATCTGGCGGTCGTCTTCGTGCTGACCTTCGGGTTTGTCATCTTCTTCCCGGAACTGATGCTCGACAGTACCGAGGGCGTGCTCGTCACGGTCTGCTCCGTCATCACCGTGCTGGCAAATCCCCTTTGTGAGCTGCTGATCTCCAAGCAGAGCAAGCTGAATTTCGTGGTCGACTTCTTCTTCATTGAGCTGACCTACCTGGTCATCTCCCTCGCGCTGGGCTGGTATACGCTGGCAATCACCGTCGTCTTTTTCTGGATGCCCATCGACGTGGTCAGCTACCTGCGCTGGAAGAAGCATCCCGACCTGGAGGACGAGAACCTCACGCAGGTCAAGCGCCTGAAGCTGTGGCAGGCAGCGCTGGCTGTGCTGGCCATCGTCGCGTTTGGCCTGCTCGCGGGCTATCTGATGCAGTTCATTCCCGGTTCGGAGGATTCCTATCTGGAGTCCTTTGCCTCGGCGGTGGGCATGGCCAACGGCATCTTGCTGCTGCTGCGCTACAGTGAGCAGTGGTTTGCGTGGCTCATCACCACGATCCTTTACATCTGCATGGACATCTCCGCAGGCGCGTATATCCTGCTCATCACGGAGGTCGCCATGCTGGTCAACACGGTGTACGGCTTCGTGAAATGGCTCATCTATACGAAAAAGCATCCGACAGTGCCGGAGAAAAAATGACGCAATGCGGCCGGGGACACCCCCGGCCGCTTGACAAACGCCCCGTTCGGGGCTACAATGGTTCACACAAATGTGAAAAATATGAAGGAGAATTGCGATGGCAGGAGGAAAGCATCTGCTGGGAAGGGCGCGCGGGCGGCATATTTTCGGCACGGCGAAGGTCGGCGAGCGCGGCCAGATCGTCATTCCGAAGGATGCCCGTGAGGTCTTCGGCATTCGTCCGGGCGACACGCTGCTCATCCTCGGCGACGAGGAGAACGGCATCCTCGTGACGAAGCCGGAGGTTTTGAACGACGTGGCGCAGAAAATTTTCCAAAATCTGGATAAGGAGAGAGAAGAATGAAACAGATGTATGCGGCGCTCGGCGTGTCCGAGGCGGTCTATGACTACGGCGAGCGCGTGCTGAAGGAGCTGGAGGAGCGCTTCCGCGGCATTGACGCGGTTGCGGAATACAATCAGGCGAAGGTCATCGCCGCCATGCAGAAAAACCGCGTCGGCGCGGCCTGCTTCGCCGCCACGACGGGCTACGGCTATGACGACGTCGGCCGCGACAACTTAGAGCGCGTCTATGCCGACACCTTCCACACCGAGGCGGCGCTCGTCCGCCCGCAGATCACCTGCGGAACGCACGCGCTGACGGTGGCGCTGTCGGCCAATCTCCTGCCCGGCGATGAGCTGCTCTCGCCCGTCGGCAGGCCGTACGACACGCTGGAGGAGGTCATCGGCATCCGCGAATCGAAATGCTCGCTGAAGGAGTACGGCGTGAGCTACCGGCAGGCCGACCTGAAGCCGGATGGCACGTTCGATTATGATGCCATCCGCGCCGCCGTCAACGAGAAGACGAAGCTGGCCACCATCCAGCGCAGCAAGGGCTACGCCACCCGCCCGACCTTCTCCGTCGAGCAGATCGGGGAGCTGATCGCGTTTTTGAAGTCCATCAAGCCCGACATCATCTGCATGGTCGATAACTGCTACGGCGAATTCGTCGAAAAGCTCGAGCCGAGCGACCTCGGCGCGGACATGGTCGTCGGCAGCCTCATCAAGAACCCCGGCGGCGGCCTCGCGCCCATCGGCGGCTACATCTGCGGCACG
This sequence comes from uncultured Oscillospiraceae bacterium, assembly GCA_964629755.1. Taxonomy (GTDB): domain Bacteria; phylum Bacillota; class Clostridia; order Oscillospirales; family Oscillospiraceae; genus JAZOXB01. The sequence goes on from CAZVSJ010000023.1 coordinate 13,962, forward strand.
AAGGAATGTGTTGAGCGCTGCGCCTACCGTCTCTCCGCGCCCGGCCTCGGGCAGGAGGTCGGTGCGAATCTCGGCCTGATGCCCGCGTTCTATCAGGGCTTTTTCCTCGCCCCGACGGTTGTTGCGGGTGCGCTCAAGGGCGCGATCTTCGCGGCGAACCTCTATGAGCGCCTCGGCTTCCGCGTCGTGCCGAACGGCACGGAGCCGCGCTATGACATCATTCAGGCGGTCGAGCTTGGCTCCCGCGAGGGCATGATCGCCTTCTGCAAGGGCATCCAGTCCGCCGCACCCGTGGACAGCTACGCCGACCCCATGCCCTGGGCGATGCCCGGCTATGAGGACGAGGTCATCATGGCAGCCGGCGCGTTCGTGCAGGGCTCGTCCATCGAGCTGTCCGCCGACGGCCCCATCCGCCCGCCCTACGCGGTCTATTTCCAGGGCGGCCTGACGTGGTACCACGCCAAGCTCGGCATTCTGCTCTCGCTGCAGAAAATGGTCGAAGCGGGGCTGGCGCGCCTGCCTGAAAACGCATAAAAACGGAGGAAAACATGAACTGGTTTTGGTTTGCCATCATCGCATTGCTCTGCTGGAGCGGCTCGGATTTGTTTTCCAAGCTCGGCTGCTGCGGCGAAAAGGACAAGACGGCGCATCTGAAAATGGTCGTCGCCGTGGGTGTGGTCATGGGACTGCACGCGGCGTATATGATTTTCTTTCAGGACGTCGTCATTTCGTGGTACGTCATCTGGAAATATCTGCCCGTCTCGCTTCTGTATATCCTGTCCATGACGCTGGGCTATGTCGGCCTGCGCTATATTGAGCTGTCTATCTCGTCACCCATCTGCAATTCGTCGGGCGCGCTCGTCGCGGTCTGCTGCCTGCTGACGGGCGCTCTGGCGGACATGAGCGGCACGGACCGCGCGTTCGTCATCGCGGCGGTCGGCCTGGTCTGCGCCGGCGTGATCGGCCTCGGCATCGTCGAGGCGCGGGAGGACGAGGCTCTGCGCGCCAAGCGGCAGGAGCACGCCAACCGCAAGTATGCCAAGAGCTGGCTTGCCCTGTGCCTGCCCATCGCCTACTGCCTGCTCGATGCGGCCGGCACCTTTGCCGACAGCCTCGTGCTGGAAACGCTGAACGAGGATTCGGCAAACGTCGCGTATGAGCTGACCTTCCTCGCCGCCGGCATCGTGTGCCTTGTCTATCTGCTGGCCCGGCGGGAGAAATTCACCGTCAAGGCCGAGGCGCCGAAATATGTCGGCGCGGTGTTCGAGACAGTCGGCCAGCTCTTTTACATCTACGCCCTCGCGGACGAGGAACACGTCATGATGTCCGCGCCGATCATCTCGGCCTATTGCGTGGCGTCGGTGCTGTGGAGCCGCATCTTCCTGAAGGAGAAGCTCTCATGGAAGCACTACGCGATGATCGTGCTGGTGGTCGCCGGCATCGTAGTGCTCGGCGTCTACGACATATAAAAAGACAGGACTTCGCCGCGCGGCGAAGTCCTGTCTTTTCTTTTAGAGATACCTTAGCGCATGGAAAACAGCTCATAGAGCAGCGCCTTTTCTTCATCGTCCAGATGATGATCCCGCACGACCCTCCAAAGGTCATCGCGGCCGTCAACCACGATGCGCACGCCGTAAATCTCCTTCATTTGCAGCATGGTTTGCAGCGACTCTGCGTAGGTTCCCTCGAAGCCGCGGATAGAAAAGCGATACCGTGCCCCGTCGGAGGTTTCAGCAATCATCTCTACATACCATATTCGGCGTTCCGTGTAAGTATTCAGTCTGACCTCTGAGATTTCGTCAAGAGAGTAACACTCCGTCTGGCGGTTTAGCTCGTCATATGCGGCGACAGTACCGTCCTTGTGCATGACGCACCGCCCGCTGATTGACAGCAGATAGGCTGAGATACTGAGCAAAAAGGTGATAAAAACGACGGCGATAAGAATGATCCGGCTTCTCCGCTTCCGGGCAAGCTCCTTCGGATCGATCCGAACCTTGGGCTTGTTTTTCATCAGAAGGGGATATTTTGCGATATAGACGGGCGGGCCGTAGCGAACGTCCGACCGGCCGAAGACCGGCGTCCGGTTTTGAAATGAAAAGATGAGCAGACAAAAGACAAAAAACAACCAAAAAGGGAACCAGAGCATATGTATGTTTCCGGGGCCGATGGTTCGCGCGACCACGCGCTCGTCGGAAAAGGCGGCCATATGCTGCAGGTGTCCGGCAAAAAAGCACAAGAAAATACCACCAGCGCCGATCAGAGTGAGCAGCGTCAGATAGAACGTCTTATCCTTCCAGCCCAGCTTGGGCATATCGGGAAGACGCGTTTTTGCTTTTGTTCCCACGGAAGTACCTCTAATCGTCGATCCGGAATTCCGCTTCCTCTTCAATCAGCGACACGAGGCAGTGCGGCGCCAGCGAAAACGCGTTAGCAATGCGCCAAAGCGTCTCAAAATTCGGCTGCTTTACGCCGGTCTCGATCATGGCAAGATGGCTGCGCGCGATGCCCGCAAGCCCGCTGATCACCTCCTGCGACTGTCCACGTTCCTTCCGCAGCCTGCGGATGGCACGTCCTGCCGCTGTTCGGTCAAATTCTGTCATATGGATCACCTGACATAAAATGGTATTTGGAAAGCCGCTGATTCTTCAGAGCTTCCTATAAAATAATACCACATAAAACGGAAAAATGCAATCAAAACGATAATAAAAACAGCCGCGCAGTCAGGGAGGCCGCGACGAAGCCTGTGAGGTCGGCAATGAGGGCGGCGGGGATGGCGTAGCGCGTTTTCCTGACGCCCGCTGCGCCGAAATAGACCGAGATCGTGTAAAATGTCGTCTCTGTGCTGCCGAGCATGATGGCGGCAGTGCGGCCGATCAGCGAATCGACGCCGTACACCGCCATCAGATCCGCGCCGACGGCCAGCGCGGCGCTGCCCGAAAACGGCCGCAGCAGCACGAGCGGCAGCGCCTCGGCGGGAATGCCGACGAGGCGGCTGACGGGCGCGAGCAGCCGCGTCAAAAGCTCGATTGCGCCCGAGGCGCGGAGCATATGCACCGCCGTGAGCAGGACGACCAGCGCCGGCGCGATGGACAAAAGCAGCTTCAGCCCGTCCAGACCGCCCTCCAAAAGCGCGGAATAGACGTCCTGCCGTTTGGCCAGCGCAAAAACCGACACGCCGATCAAAAGCAGCGGAATGAGCAGATCAAGCACGGCGCGTGACCCTCCGCAGGAGCTTGGCCGCAGCGATGCCCGCCGTGACCGACAGAATCGAGGTCACCCAGACCGCCGGCAGGATGTCAAACGGTGCCTGCGCGCCCAAGGATGCGCGGACGGCGGCGACGGTCGTCGGCAGAAGCTGGATGGAGGCCGTGTTCATCACGATGAGCAGGCACATCTCGTCCGAGGCCTCCGTGCCGCCGGAGAGCGCCTTCATCCGCTTGACCGCCGCGATGCCCATCGGCGTGGCGGCGTTGCCGAGGCCGAGCAGATTGGCAGAGACGTTGCCCGTCAGGTAGCCGAGGGCGATGGGGTCGCGGCCCGCCTGCGGGAACAGCCTGCGAAACAGCGGACGCATCAGCCTGCCGAGCTTTTCCGTCAGCCCGGCTCGCTCCATCACCTTGGCAAACGCGCTCCATAGGCACAGCGCGCCCGCCAGCGAGAGGCACAGCGTGACCGCCGCCGACGCGCCCTCCATCGCCGCGCCCGTCAGAACGCCCAGCCGGCCCTCCGCCAGCGCCGTGCAGACGGACAGAACCAGCATCCCGACCCAGATAAAACCCATCATGCCAAAGCACCTCCTGCGGACAGCCTATGCTTTTTGCCGCGACAGTATGCTTTTTACTTGACAGATCGGAGAATTATGGTAAAATATCAATGGAGAAGCCAAATACAGAGGAGGGGGCACATGAAATCTACAGGAATCATCCGAAAAGTGGACGAGCTTGGCCGCATCGTGTTGCCCATCGAGCTGCGGCGTATGCTGGAGATCGAGGAGCATGACCCGCTGGAGATCGCGGTGGAGGACGAGCGCATCATCCTGCGCAAGCACCTGCCCGCGTGTGTATTTTGCGGCGCGGCGGAGGATCTGATCGAGTACAGGGGAAAACGCGTCTGCGGCCGATGCCTGCAGGCGCTCAATGAGGAAAACGAATAAAAACGACGGAGGCTGCGAGCTTGCAGCCTCCGTCGTTTTTGAATATGCCCCTCCGGCCTGAAACGAGCCGGAGGGGCGCTTTTTGTGACTATGTGATCAATTCATGGAAAGAAAGGACTGGAAACGGACCAGAAGAGCGGCGGCCTCTGCGCGGGTCGCGATGCCCTGCGGGGAGAGCGTGGTTTCACTGTCGCCGTTGATCAGACCGTTGGCTACCGCCCACACGAAGGCATCTCTGGCGTAGCTGCTGATCGCGTCGGCGTCCTCATAAACACTCAGGTCAGCCTCGGCGGTCAGATCCAGCTCCTTGTAGCCTGCGTAGCGGAAGAGGATGGCGGCAAGCTGCTCTCTGGTGATCAGCTCATCCGGTTCAAAGGTGGTCGGCGTGGCGCCGTTGACAATGCCGTTCTCTGCCGCCCAGGCAACTGCCTTGGCATAGTACTGCGTTTCGGGGACATCCGTAAAGGAGGAGAACTCAGCGATCTCAGGCTCACCCTCTATGCGATACAGGACAGTGATCGCCTGTCCGCGGGTGATGGGCTTGTCGGGGCTGAAGGTGTCTTTACCGTCGCCGTTGAACAGACCGTCATAGACCGCTTCGAGGATGATCTCCTCTGCCCAGTGGCCGGAAATGTCGGTGAATCTGGTCTTCAGTGCCTCGTATTCCTCGTCTGTGACATGGATGTCGATCGTTGCGACGAAATCACCGAAGCCGGCGGTTACGGTCGCGTCGCCTCTGGAGACGCCCTCGATGACTGCGCTGTGATCGGCCGACTCCACGATCCGGACAACGGACTCGTCGGAGGACTTCCAGGTCAGAATGCTATGATACGGCGCTTCACCAACGTCGGTGACGGTCAGCGTCTCGCCGGCCATGATGGTGGTCTTGTCTGCGGTCAGGCTGATGTTTTCAGCCAGATGTTCGCCGCCCAGGATCTCAAAGGCGGAGACGTTGCCGGCGTAGTCATAGGCAAAGAGCACATACTTGCTGTAGGTCTCAAAGTTGCTGATGCCGACCTCGGTCCAGCCGCCGTCATCGCGCACCGGACGCTCGTCCATGAAGTAGGTGCTGGTGCTGACAAAGCCATACCAGCGATCCTCCTCCTCGCTGTAGTCCAGCGTCAGTTCAAGGTCGTAATCGCGGTACCAGTACTCGTCCGATACCGTCTTGAAAAGATACATCGTCATGCCGGGGATGATGAAGTCGCCGAAGTCGATCGGATCCTCTTCCTCGGTAGAGAGCGTAAGGCCGTCCGGGGCGATCGGGCCGGAGCAGTCGATGTAGAGCGTATAGGTCTGCGTCTGGACGGCTGCACCCGGATACTCCGGCGTGACCTCTGCCTCGATGGAGACCAGCGTGTTCTCCTCAAGCAGGCAGTGATCCAGATCATAGTAGGCGTAGACATCGCCCCACGGATATTCGATCGTAACAAGCTCATAGAGCCATTCCATCGACAGCGCCTCCATACCGGAGCCGGCGTAGGTCTTGGCGCTGTAGGTCTTGTTGACAAAGCCGGTGTCCTGCTCCCACAGAACCTCACCCGTGCCGAGATCGGTGACCGTGTAATGGATGTTTTCCGCGTTGCGGTTCAGACCGAGACCCATGTAAAGCTCATCCCACATGCCGTCGTTGTTCGGAGAGATGCCGGCGTGCTCGGAGAAGAAGGGGGAATAAGAGTACTGCATGGTTTCGAAATCGAAGTCCTTGAGCAGAACCTTGTCATAGTCTTCGTTGCGGGTGTCGCCGAGGTAGACCTCGGTGGTGGAGCCTTCAACATCGGGAATGGTGCTGGGCTTCACATAAGTTGACCAGATGGCGCTCTGGAACTGATCCGCGGCGTTGTAGCTCTTCTGCCCGCCGAGCAGACCGACATAGCTCTGCTCGTCCAGGATGGGCGCTGCGCCGTAGTCGCCGTAGAAGGCGAGGAACGGAACGGTGAGGCTGGGCGTGTCGTCGCTGAGCAGACGGATGAAGCCCTCTACATAGGCGCCGCAGGGGAAGCGCTCGTCGTAATACGCCTTTGCCGCATCCGTCAGGCTGACCGTAACGGTGACCTCGGCGGTGCCGCCTGCGGGCACGGTGACGGTGTTGTCGGTCAGGCTGGAGGTGACCTCCGCCTGAAGCTCCTTGGCGTAGTCATAGACGAGATAGGTGACCTTGCCGTCTCTGATCTGACCGCCCTCGGCGATCTGTCCGAGCACGGTGGTGTCCAGCGTATAGACCTTGTCGGTATCGGAGAAGTTCACAACCTCAAAGCTCATCTCGTAGACGCCGGTCTTTTCGGGATCGTCGCCCAGCTCGAGCTTTGCCTTGTTGGTGCCCTCGACCTGAATGTAGGCTTCGGAGGCGATGGCGTTGCCGACGTTCGCCATACCGGCGCCCTGCCGGCGCACGAAGTAGTAGGTGCCGTGCTCCTCGTCAAAGATCGGCGTTGCCGTGCTCATGAGCAGGCAGTTTACTGCGTGTGCGATCTCATCTTCATCCATTCCGGTGGTCTTGAGGTACTGCCGCACCAGCGCCGCGGAGGCGGCAACCGCCGGAGAGGACATCGAGGTGCCGGAGGCGACGGCGAAGGAGTCAAAGTAATACGCCGAGAAGACACCGCCGCCGATGCCGGTGATCTCCGGCTTCAGGGTCAGACCGTCCGTCGGGCCCCAGGAGGAGAAGTCGGACATCTGTCCGGCAGTGCTGCTGGGATTCCAGAATGCGTCGACGCGCACAAGACCTTCGGCGGGTCTCTGGCGCAGCATCCATGCGTGCTGGTTGTCGTCGCTGATGGCAACGGGCACGTCAAACTTCGTCAGGGTGTATTCGGCAGGCTCGTTGAGGGGCTCGCCGTTGTCGTCATACTTGATCTCGGGCAGGCAGAGGACCACGCCGGCCGCCTTGGTTTCGACCGCCATGTCGATGATGGGATCGGCATCGCCGCCGGCAAAGTCGAGGAAGACGAGCTTGCCTTCGGCGTCATTGAAGGAATCCGTGAATTCGAAGCTCTGACCCTGCAGACGCTCCTTGAAGCCCATGCCCTCGGGAGCATCGGGCACTTCCTCATAGCTGACATACTGGCGCGAATCGACCAGATCGTTGAACCAACTGATGGCGTTGCCAAAGAAGGAAATATCTGCGCCGTTTTCTGCGCTGGCGACCGTGAGGACGGAGTCAAAGCTGCCGGGCATGCCGACCGTGCCGCTCGAGACGGTCGAGGATTTCAGCAGACCGCCGCCCCAGAGGCTTCCGTCTGCGCTGGAGGCGTCGTTGCCGGCAGAGGTGACGACGTTGATGCCGGCGGCATAGGCAGCGTCATAGACCTCGGTGACGTCCTCGTAGTAGTAAGGGCCGCTGGGCGAGCCGAGGGACAGGTTGGCGCAGTCGACGCCGAGGACGATGGCATCCTCCATTGCGGCGAGGATGTAGTCGAAGTAGCAGTCACCATTGCTGTCAAAGACCTTCATGATGACGAGCTGCGCCTCGGGGGCGATGCCCATGCTCTGCATATCGAATTCCTGCTGCTTTTCCTCGGTCAGGTTGCCGGCGACAATGCCTGCAACGTGGGTGCCATGACCGAACATCGTCGAATCGTCGGAGCCGAAATCAGCCGCTCCGTCGGCGTAGTTGAAGCCGAAGGGGATCTTGCTGCTATAGTAGACCGTGTCGACCGAGGTCTCGTCGGAGAGGGTCTCGGCCTGCAGATCCTTGGTCAGAAGGATCTTTGCGATGTCGTCTTTAGAGAACGCGACGGCTTCGGGATCCGTCGGCTCAGTGGTGAAGGCGGAGTTCATGTAGCAAAGGCCGGTGTCGATGACGGCAACGGTCATACCCTCGCCCTTGTAGCCGTAATCCCATGCCTGCGTTGCGCCCATGCCGGTTGAGACGTACTTGAGGTTCGTCGAGATCTGCTGGGAATTGGCATCGACGGTCTGAAAATTGACCTCAGGCATTTCGAAGGAGGGCATCACGATCGCGCTCTTGACACCGTCCATGGCGCTGATCTTTGAAAGATCGCCGTAGTTGACGGTGGCGGAGATCGCGTTGGTCAGAAGCGTGAACTGACCGCTGATGGCAACGCTGTAGCCGAGCTTTTTGCCGATGCTCGCGGCAGCGGTCTTCTGCTTTGCGCGCAGGCTGGTCATCGCCTGCTGCTCCGCGCTGCCGAGCGGCGTGCCGAGAGAGACGGACATTCCATCAAGCTTGCTGACGGGCGCATCCTCGAAGGTGATAAGGACTTTGACCGGCGTGGCCTTGCCGTAGAGCTCGCTGACAACGCTGACCCTGTCGCCCTCGGAGACGGAGGCGCCGGCAAGGATCTGACCGACGACGTCGGAGTATTCAGCCGCCTGTTTGGCATCAAAATCTCTGCGGACCAGCGGCTGACCGTCCTCACCCTTGACATAGCTTGCTTCGCCGTATTCCAGCGCGGCGAGCTTGGCGGCTTCGTCCGCCGTCAGCACGCGCTGCGAGATATAGACGTCGCAGTTCGTGGTACGGCTGTAGGTCGTGCCGGAGTCGCTTTGATATACATAAGTATACCCGGCGGGAACGTAGGTCGTGGCATTGCCGTTGGCATAGACTACCTTACTGCTGTCCGACTGCGCCGATTCGGGCGTGTTTGCGGCTCCGGCGGCGGGAACGCCAAGAACGCCGAAAACCATGGCCAGACAGAGCACAAACGCCAACAGCCGTTTGCTCATCTTTTTCATTGTGTACCTCCGTTTTTGTATTTTTTATCATCGCATTGCGCTTTTCCTGCACAATGTAACAACCTGCCGTATTCTGTTCGTACAAGTTTGATATAATTAGAATATTATTCCAATATACTGTCCCTGTCAAGGCAGCATAAGTGCTATAATTTAAATGAAAAAATATTCAGCTTTGCATCAGATTCACAAATTGTTCACAATTCCTGCGGCTCCCATGAAAAAGACTTGACAGCAATACTCTGATGTATTATGCTATAAATGTTGCGTGTTCGGAGCTGTGCCCCCGGATGCGCGATTTTTGTTTCGCGGCAGCGCAAAAACCCCCGGAGGCTGGTCTTTCAGCCTCCGGGGGTTTGGATGTAATTCAGGCTTTGCCGTTGCAGCCGAGGACGTCGATGAGCTTATGCTTGACAAGCTCCTTGATGTTGGCGCGGGCGGGCTTGAGGTACTGGCGCGGGTCGAAATGATCGGGATGCTCCGCGAAATACTTGCGGATGGTGCCGGTCATGGCCAGACGCAGGTCGGAGTCGATGTTGA
>CAZVSJ010000024.1:0-10618 GCA_964629755.1 uncultured Oscillospiraceae bacterium
TGACCCCATGCTTGTAAGGCATGTGCTCTCCCAGCTGAGCTATGCTCCCGAACTGTCGCACATCAGCGACGGTTGTTATTATACACACCGACCCCCAAATTGTCAAGCACTATTTCAAAAATTTTTCAAGTTTTTTCGAGCGCATCCAAAAGCTCCCGAATCTGCTCCGGCGTGAAGGTATAGACCGCGTCGCAGAACTGGCATTCGATGCGGATCGGCTCGTTGCCGTCGGCAAGCTCCTGCAGGTCCTTGCGGCCGATCGTGATGAGTGTGGCGGCCACGCGCTCGCGGCTGCAATAGCAGCGGTATTCCACCGGTGTCTGCTCCAAAAACTCCAGTTCGAAGTCCTCCATCACATGGCGCAGGATCTCCTCCGGCGACATTCCCTCCGAGAGCATGGGCGTCACCGCGCCCGCCTTCTGGATACCCTTTTCCAGTTTGTCGATCACCTCGTCCGGCGCGCCCGGCAGAAGCTGGATCAGATAGCCGCCCGCGACCTTGACGCTCTGGTCGGTGTCAACGAGGACACCAAGGGCGCAGGCCGTCGGTGTCTGTTCGCTCTGGGCAAAATAGGCCGTCACATCGTCGGCGATCTCACCCGAAACGAGCGCGACACTGCCGATATACGGCTCCTTCATCTGCAGGTCACGGATGACCGTCAGCATTCCGTCCGTGCCGACCGCCGCGCCGACATCGAGCTTGCCCGCGTATTTTTCCAGCAGGGTGATCGAAGGATTGTGGACATAGCCGCGCACGTTGCCCGTCGCGTCCGAGGTCGCGAGGATCGTGCCCAGCGGCCCGCCGCCCTTGACCTGCAGCGTCAGAGCGCCGTTTTCGACCTTCTGCAGATTGCCCATCATCGACGCCGCCGTCAGCACGCGGCCCAGCGCAGCAGTCGCCGTAGGCGTCGTGTGGTGGATATTGCGGGCGCGTTCGACCATCGCGGTCGAGCAGATCGCCATCGCCTTGACAAAGCCGTCCGCCGTCATCGCGCGGACAATATGATCTTGCATGATGCTTACTCCTTCCATGCCGCAAAGTAGATGCGCTGCTCGTCCTCCCGCGGAGATTCCATGCGGCGGTCGCCGAAGCACTCCACGCGCGCAAAGCCCGCCTCCAGCAGCCACGCGTGCAGCTCGAGCGGGTCATAGGCATATTCACAGTGCTGCTCGAAGCTGCGCTCCCACAGCGCACCCTGTCTGCGGAACAGGTCGATGCCGTAATAGCAGCAGTTTTCCGCGTCGTCAAATTCCGCGCGCCAGACGCAGTAGCTCTCGTCGTTTTCGTCGAGGAAGACCTGCCCGTCCATCGCGTGCAGCTTGCAGGGCGTGTTAATGTCAAAGAGGAACGCGCCGCCCGGCTTCAGCGCGCGGAAAACGCGGGAAAAGGTCTGCCTGCAGTCGTCCGGATCGGTCAGATAATTCAGGCTGTCGAGCAGGCAGAAAACCGCGTCCACCGGCTGCGGCAGACGCAGGCGCTGCATCGGCTGGTGGATAAAATAGGGCGGATTTTCGGGAAGCTTGTCGGCCTTTCGCGCCGCCTCGGTCAACATCTGCTCGGAGATATCCGCGCCGAGGACGCGGTAGCCGCGCTGCGCAAGCAGCAAAGACATGGAGCCGGTACCGCAGGCAAGGTCGAGCACAGACTCCGGCCGTTTGCCCTCCCGGTGCAGTATCGCCTCCAGAAAATCGCAGATCGCGGTATAGTCGACGTCCGTCGTCAGGCCGTCGTAGGCAGCCGCGAGGTCAAAATAGGCGCTCACTGCTGCTCCTTCATGCGCCCGAAGGCCATCTCATAGCCGCCCTCGCCGTTGACAAGGCTGCGGTTGACACGGCTGACGGTCGCGGAGCTGGCCTTGGTCGCGGCCAAAATATCGTTATAGATCATCCCCGCATGGAGCATTTTGGCCACCTCGTAGCGCTGCTCCATCGCATTCAGCTCTGCCTGCGTGCAAAGATCGAGGAAAAAACGGTAGAATTCCTCCGGCGTTTGCAGCGTTGTCAGTGCCTGATAAAGCTCGCATTCCGGATTGGAGCGCTTGTTGCGGTTATTCATATGGCATTCCTCCGTATCAAAACAGTAAGGTAATTATATCAGTTTTCTTCAAGAATGTAAAGTGTGAAAACGCACTTTCGTGAAAAAAAGCGGGGACTGCGCCGCAGCCCCCGCTTGCTTTCAAATCACTTGTTGAAGATCTCAAAGATCTTGTCGATGTCGTCGATGTCGGAATTCGTCTTGACCGGCGCGGTGTCGATGCCCTTGGAAGCGGAGGAAGCGGCAGAGGAATAGATGCCCTTGGTCTCCGGCTTTTTCTTCTCGTCAAAGCCGGTGGCGATAACGGTGACGCGCATCTCGTCCTCGAATTCCTCGGAGAAGGTCGCGCCGAAGATGATGTTCGCCTCGGGATTGGCGGCTTCCATAACGATATTCGCAGCAGTCTCGACATCGTCAAGGCCAAGGTCGGCCGAGCCAGTGACGTTGATGAGCACGCCGGTGGCGCCGTTGATGGAGGTCTCCAGCAGCGGGCTGGCGACAGCGGTCATGGCGGCCTGCTCGGCCTTTTCGCGGCCGGAGGCGGTGCCGACGCCCATGTGCGCGCGGCCGGCGTTCTTCATGATCGAAGAGACGTCCGCAAAGTCGAGGTTGATGATGACGCGGTCGGAGTAGCCGACCAGCTCGGAGATGGAGCTGACGGCCTGCTTCAGCACGTCGTCGGCAATGCCGAAGGCGTTGGCAAAGGTGATCTTCTGGTCGGTGACGTATTTCAGGCGGTCGTTCGGGATGATGATGAGGGAGTCGACCTTGTCGGACAGGGCGGCGATGCCGGCCTCGGCCTGCTTCATGCGGTTTGCGCCCTCAAAGCGGAAGGGCTTCGTGACGACGCCGACGGTCAGGATACCGGCCTCATGCGCGAGGTCAGCGATGATGGGAGCAGCGCCGGTGCCGGTGCCGCCGCCCATGCCGGCGGTGATAAAGACCATGTCGGTGCCCTCAAGGATCTTGGAGATCGCGGCTCTGCTCTCCTCGGCGGACTTCTTGCCGATCTCCGGCTTGGAGCCTGCGCCCATGCCGCCGGTCAGCTTTTCGCCGATCTGGAGCTTGTTCTCGCACTTGGACTTGTTCAGATCCTGACGGTCGGTATTGACGACGATAAATTCCACGCCGCCGACCTTGCTTGCAATCATGCGGTTGACGACGTTGTTGCCCGCGCCGCCGACGCCGATAACCTTAATATTAACTACCTTATCTGCATAAACTTCGGACATTACTATCTCCTCCTATGTATATGAAAAATGGCTACGTTTGTATTCAAGTAGAATTATACTTTTCTATTTTATCGTGAAATGCCGTTCAGGTCAATAGAATTTCTCGTTTTTGGCAAAATTATTTACATTTTTTCAAGAAAGCATCAAATCCGTGTTTACTTCAGCAAAACATGGGCTTCCTTTCCCTCGCTGAAGGAGAGGTCGATCGTGCCTGTTGCGTATTCCTTTTGCATGGCGACCACGGTCTTCAGATATTCGAGCTTATAGTCAAGGCTGTCGGTGTTGCCGAGATCCACCTCAAAGCGGTCACCGTAATACACGGTCAGGTGGTACGACGACGGAACCGACACGGCAGAAATTTCCTTGACAAGATCAGCATTCTCCAGTTCCGACAGCAGCTTGGTCAGCGCATCAAAGCGCCCCTGCGCGGAAAGCTCCTCGCCCTCCTGCCCGTGCACCGTCACAAGTTCACCGACCACCGGCGTTTCGATGGTCAGATCCTGCACGATGATGTGTGCTTTTGCCTCCCGCTCCTCGATTTTCTCTGTTGCCTTGCCGTTGGCGGTGATGAGATACCAGTCACCGGCGGTGTCCGCCACGGCATAGGTCGCCTCAAATTCCGTGACGGTCACGACAAGCGAATCCGGCAGCTTGCGCGTGACACGGACGGACTTGACATACGGAAGCTGCGCCATCACGTTGCCCGCGACGCTGCCGCGCGAGACGGTGAGCAGATTGTCGCCCTCCGCGACGCCCGCCGCGGCGACGATCTCCTCGGGTGTGTAGTAGCTGTTGCCGACAACCTCAATCGAGCGCACGCGGAAGAAAATGACCATGCTCAGCACCACCGCCACGACGATGCCGCCCATGATGAGCAGCCGTTTCCACGTCTCGGCGCTGATGCGCTTGCGTGTGCGGTGCTTTGCCTTTCGTTTTTGCTTTTCACGCCGGGCGTCGAGGCGCTGGCGCTCCTTTTTTTCCTCTCTGCGGCGCTGCGCCTCCTGCGCGGCAAGGGAATCGCGCTCCTTTCTCTCCTCCCTGCGGCGCTGTGCTTCCTGCGCCGCGAGAGAATCGCGCTGCTGCCGTTTTTCCGGGCGCTGCTGCGCAGGCGGCCGCCTTCTCCGGGGCGGACGGTCGTCACCGCGCCGGGTTGCTTCTCTGCTTTCGTGTTCCATAAGCCTTACTCCGTATCAATGATTTGCGCGCCGCAATCGCGCAGGCTCTGCACCAGTGCGGCATAGCCGCGCTCGGTATGCTCCGAGCGCAGGACGGTGCTGTTTCCTTGCGCCGCCAGCGCAGCGATCACCATCGCCGCGCCGCCGCGCAGGTCGGTCGCCTCGACACACGCGCCGTGCAGCGCCCCGACGCCCTCCACAACGGCATAACGCCGCGTTGCCGTAATCTTTGCGCCCATGCGCACGAGCGCAGGGACATGGCGGAAGCGGTCGGAAAAGATCGTCTCTTCAAAGACGCTGACGCCCTGTGCCGTCGCCATGGCCGCCATCACGGGCGCCTGCGCGTCGGTCGGAAAGGCGGGATAGGGCGCGGTGCGGATGGGGCTGACCGCGCGAAGCGCGTCGCAGCGCAGGGTGATCTCCCGAGCATACTGCGTGATCTCGCAGCCGCCATTCGCCAAAACGTCCGTCACCGCGCGAAGATGCGCAGGCTCAGTGTGCGTCAGCGTGAGCTCCCCGCGTGTGGCGGCGGCTGCGCAGAGGTAGGTCGCCGCCTCCATCCGATCGGGCATAACGGTGAATTCCGCGCCGTGCAGGATGCGTCCGCCGCGAACGCGCACGACGGAGGTGCCCGCGCCCTCGATCTGTGCGCCACAGGCGGTCAGGAAGTCGCACAGATCGGCGATCTCCGGCTCCCGCGCGGCGTTGCAGAGCACGACCTCGCCGTCACAGCCGAGGGCGGCAAGGATCAGGTTTTCCGTCGCGCCGACGCTCGGAAACGGCAGAGCAATCGTCGCGCCGCGCAGCTTTGTTACCCGGCAAATCAATTCCTCGCCTTCATACTCACATTCGGCGCCCATGAGCCGCAGACCGAGCAGGTGCAGGTCGATCGGGCGGCTTCCGAGACAGCAGCCGCCGGGATGCGACAGCCGCGCCGCGCCGAAGCGCGCCAGAAGCGCGCCGAGAAAGATCACGGCAGCGCGCATTTTCTGCATCAGTGCGGCGGGGATCTCCGTCTTGCAGGCGGGATATGTATTGACGATCAGCGTCTGATCCTCGCGTCTGGCCTCGCAGCCGAGGCTTCGCAGGATCGCAAGCGCCACGTCCGCGTCGGAAATACGCGGGCAGTTGTGCAGCACGCATTCGCCTTTCGTAACAAGTGTTGCCGCCAGGATCGGCAGCAGGCTGTTCTTTGCGCCGTGGATCGGGATCACACCGCGCAGCGGGCTTCCGCCCTGGATCTGATACGCGCCCATAGGCAAACCTCCGTACCGGAAATTTGCCCCATCCTATGCAAAAGGTGCGCTCAGCGTGATTTTGCCAATTCTGTGATAATTTGATAGATGCGCTCGGCGGAGTCGATGACGGCAATTTCCCGCAGGGCGGTGCGCATTTTGGCGCGTTTTTCGCCGTCTTCCAGCAGAGCCTTTGCCTCGCGGTAGAGGCGCTCCCCGTCGCACTCGCTCTCGCGCAGAACGACAGCAGCGCCGCGCTGCTCCAGAATCCGCGCATTTTTCTCCTGATGGTTGTTCGTCACATTCGGAGACGGTACGATGATGCACGGCGTTCCCGCCGCGGCGATCTCATTGAGCGTCGAGGCACCCGCGCGGCTGATAATAAGGTCTGCCGCGGCCATCACCGTCGGCATATTATAGATATATTCCTGCATCGTCACGAGCGGATGCGCGGCAAGGTCAACGCCCTGCTCCTTCACATATTCCGGCATCCAGCGCCAGCCGAACGAGCCGGTGGCGTGGATGTGACGATAGCGGTCTTCTTCACATTCCAGCTTCATAAACTGCGCGATCTTCTTGTTCATCTCGCGCGCACCGAGGCTGCCCCACGCGGAGACGATCAGGGGCGTTTCCTCGTCCAGACCGAGTGTCTTGCGCGCGTCGGCCCGTTTGGTGAAGACGAATTCCTCCCGCACGGGCATCCCGACGGGGATCACGCGGTCGGCGTTTTTATATTCGCTTTTGCTCTCGGCAAAGCTGACGAGGATGCGGTCGACCTTGTCGCAGACCATCTTGGTCGCGAGGCCGGGCACGGCGTTCGATTCATGCAGCGCCGTGGGAATGCCGCGCTTCGTCCCCTGCCGCAGCATGGGATAGCTGGCGTAGCCACCCGTGCCGAGGATGACGTCGGGCTGAAATTCGCGGATGATCTGATCCGCCCGGCGCAGGGCGCGGCGGATGGTCACGAGCGCCTTGGCGTTGTGCCACAGGGCGGCAGGCGTCAGGCTGCGCAGATAATTCGAGATCGTGACCGTTTCGATGCGGAAGCCCTCACGGGGGACGAGGTTGGTCTCCATTCCGTCGTCCGCGCCGACGAAAAGGATCTGCGCGTCGGGTCTGCGCTCACGCAGGAGCTTTGCGACCGCAAGCGCGGGGTTGATGTGACCGCCCGTGCCGCCGCAGGTAAAAACGACCTTCATGGCGATGCTCCTTTATTTGGGAGAGTGGGAAATACTGCGGGAAATATTGAGCATGATGCCGCATTCAGCAAGCTGCATAATAAGCGCCGTGCCGCCGGAGGAGAAAAACGGCAGCGAAATGCCCGTCGACGGCAGCAGATTCGTCACGACCGCGACGTTCAGAATGACCTGTAGCGCCAGAAGCGTCGTCAGGCCGGTGGCAAGCAGCATGGAGAAGCGGTCGCGCGCGTGCATGGCGATCCAGTAGCCGCGAATGATGAGAAGCGCAAAGAGAATCAGAATGCCGACCGCGCCGATGAAGCCCAACTCCTCGCAGATGATGGCGAAGATATAGTCGTTGTGCTCTTCGGGGAGATAGAGGTACTTTTGGCGGCTCTTGCCGAAGCCGAGGCCAAGCAGACCGCCGGAGCCGATGGCGTATTCGGATTGCAGAATTTGCAGGCCGGAATCCAGCGGATCGGCCTCCGGGTTGCGCCAGGCCGTGATACGCTCGCTGGTATAGCCGCCGCTCAGAAGCAGGTACAGAAGACCCGCCGCGCCGATGGCGGCGACGATGGTCAGATACTTGCGGTTGATGCCGCCAACAGCCATCATGCAGAAGCACAGGGCGGCGACGATGATCGTCGCGGAAAAGTGCGGCTCCAAAATCAGCAGTGCCGCGATGATCGCCAGCGCACCGGCGCAGGCAAAGAAGGTTCGCGGCGACTTGATGTCCTTCTGGTTGCGCGTCATCAGAACCGACAGGGAGATGATCAGCGCGAGCTTTGCGATCTCGGACGGCTGCAGGTTCGTAAAGCCAAGGTTGATCCAGCGCGTCGCGCCGTTGACGTTCGTGCCGATCACCAAAACGGCCACCAGAAACAGCACGCTCACGCCGTAGATCAGCCGGGAGAGCTTGAAATACCACTCATACGGCACGCGGCTCATGCCGTAAAGCACCGCGATGCCGAGCAGGGCAAAGATCAGTTGGCTTGTAAAATAGCTGGCGGAATTGCCGGTCACATAATAGGCGCGGGCAAAGCTCGCGGAAAAGAGCATGATCAGGCCGATGATGACCAGCAGCAGCGTCAGGAGAAGGTAGGGCAGATCCATAACACCGAGATCGTTTTCAACCACTCGCTCCTGCTTGATCGTCTCGATCCGTTCCGTCTCCTTTTTCCGGGAAAACACTGCCGCACCTCCTTCCGCGCGAAAGAAACAGAGTTAGAACCAAATACGCACGCCGAACCAGGCGATGACGCACATGATGACGGTCGTCAGGACGAAGACCGTCCAGATCTTCTTCTCCGACCAGCCGCACATCTCAAAGTGATGATGGATCGGCGCCATCTTGAAGATACGCTTGCCGTGGGTCAGCTTGAAATAGCCGACCTGCAGGATGTCCGACAGCGTCTCGATGATATAGATCAGGCCGACGAGCAGCAGCACGAGCGGCATATCGAGCGCAAAGGCCATGCCGACGACCGCGCCGCCGAGAAACAGCGAGCCGGTGTCGCCCATAAAGACCTTGGCCGGGTAGAAATTATAGCACAGGAAGCCCGCAAGGCCGCCCACCAGCGTGGCAGGGAAGGTCGCAAGGCCGACGCGCTTCATGGACATGGACACGAGGACAAAGAAGATCATCACGGGCGTCGTCACGCCGGAGGCGAGGCCGTCGATGCCGTCGGTCAGGTTGACCGCGTTGACGCAGCCGACGATGACAAACACCGCGACGGCAAGATAGAGAACCGGCGGCACATGGGCGACGGGTTCGGCAACAAACGGGATGTAGAGGTCATAGTGCAGCGTATCCGTCAGATACATGAGCAACAGGAAAACGCCGGCAGCGAGCACCTGCAAAATGAGCTTCTGCACGCCCGTCAGTCCGAGGTTGCGCTTTTTCTTGACCTTGATAAAGTCGTCGTAAAAGCCGATCAGACCGAACATCAGCGCCAGCGCCAGCACGAGCAGGTGCGAATAATCGCCCGTTTCGCGCATCGCGTACCAGCCGGTGGCGATGCACAGCAACGACGCAGCGATGAACATAAGGCCGCCCATCGTCGGCGTCCCCGCCTTGCCGTTGTGCCACTTCGGGCCAACCTCGCGGATCGACTGTCCCGCCTTGAGCGCACGCAGTGCGGGGATCAAAATCTTACCAAGCACCAGCGCCACCAGAAAACCGGCGACGACCGAGATGAGTACCATAAGAAGCGGTGTGTCCATACATTTATCCTCCAAATTATCCTTCGTTAAACAGCAGGCCGAGCACGCGTTCCATCTTCATGCCGCGGCTGCCCTTGACAAGCAGCGTATCACCCGACCGGACGGTCTCGCGCAGAGCCTCGACCAGCGCCTCATGCGTTGCAAAGCTCTGCGCCTGCGCCATGCCCGACGTCTGCGCGCCGCGGACATATTCTCCGCTGCAGGCGCCGTAGGCAAAGAGCGCGTCCGCCGACTGCGCGGCGGCCTGCCCGACCTCAAAATGCGCCTGCGGCGCATAATCGCCCAGCTCCAGCATTCCGCCGAGGACGGCGATTCTTCTGCCGTGCGCGGCTTTGAGCACCTTGAGCGCCGCGCGCATGGATTCCGGCCCGGCGTTGTAGCAGTCCTCGATGATGTGCAGTCCGTCGCGGCTGTACTGCCTCTGGCGCATTCCGGTGTTGTGGAAGTCCACCAGTGCGGCCGCCATAGCCTCCGGCGCAACGCCGCATTGCAGGCCGACCGTGATCGCGGCCAGCGCGTCGAGCACATAGTGCTCGCCCGCGATGGGCAGCTCCACATCAAATGTTTTTCCGAAGCCCGTGACGGTGAAAGAGGTCTTTTCTTCTTCCACGCGGACATTTTCGGCGCGGACGTCGTTGTTTTCGTTCAGGCCGAAGGTCAGGGCGTGATATTGCTCCGCAACGCCGCGCAGCATATCGTCATCGCCGTTGAAGACGGCGACGCCGCCCGGACGCAGACCCTCCAGCATTTCGAGCTTCGCGCGCAGTATTCCCTCGCGGGAGCCAAGATTTTCAATGTGCATCGTGCCGACGTTCGTGATGACGGCGATGTCCGGCTGCGCGATGCGCGTCAGGCGGGACAGCTCACCCGCGTGGTTCATGCCCATTTCGATGACGGCTGCCTTGCAGTCGGGCGTCAGGCCGAGCACCGTCACGGGAAGGCCGATGCCGTTATTGAAATTCTCCGCCGTTTTCTGCGTGACATAGGCCGCGGAGAGCACCGCGGCGGTCATCTCCTTCGTGGTGGTCTTGCCCACGCTGCCCGTGATGCCGACGCAGCGCACTTTGAGCTGCGCCCGGCGGCCGCGGGCGATGTCCTGCAGGGCGGTCTCCGTGTTTTTCACATAGATGGCGGGGATGTCGGCGTCCAAAGCCTCGCTGGCCAGCACCGCCGCCGCGCCCTTATCCATCGCTGCGCGGGCAAAGTCATGGCCGTTGCGCGCGCCGACGAGGGCGACGAACAGCTCACCCGCCTGCAAACGCCTGGTGTCAAAATTGGCGCCGGAGAAAGCGACGTTCTCATATTCCGGCGCGACGCTGCCGCCGCACCACTGCGCCGCCTGTTTCAGTGTGATCGTTCCATTTCGCATAGCGCCGCCGCGACCTCCTCACGTTCGTCCAGATGCGTTTTTTCCGTACCGAGGATCTGATACGTCTCATGTCCCTTTCCGGCGAGCAATACTATATCATCTTTTTGCGCCGAACGCAAGGCGGTACGAATTGCCAGACGGCGATTTTCTTCCACAATATAGGGGGTTTTTG
>CAZVSJ010000024.1:10718-22520 GCA_964629755.1 uncultured Oscillospiraceae bacterium
GTGTGGGCATAGTCGATCAGGACGGTAAAGTCTCTGCCCGGCGTCGGGACGACCTCGATGCGGCCCTTGACGCCCTTGGCCGTGGCAAGGGCTTGCACCGCCTCCGGCAGCGCAACGCCGAGCCTGCGCGCGATACCGAGGGCGACGAGGGCATTGCTGACGGTAAAGCGGCCGGGAATGCCGAGGCGCAGCGTGGCGCGCGTTTCTCCCTCGCAGACGGTCATGGCGATATGATCCGCGCCGAGGCTCACGTCGCGGGCGGTCAGCTCCGCTTTGGGGTTCAGGCCGACCGTGTGGCATTGGCAGGACGCCTGCGCCATCATGTAGTCAGCGTCCGTTGCATCAAGATCGAACACGCCCTCCTTGCAGCGGCGGAAGAGCTGCGCCTTCGCGTCGCGGTAGTTCTCCATCGTGCCATGGAAGTCGAGGTGATCGACGGTCAGGTTCGTGAACGCGCCGACGCTGAATCGGACTCCGTCCACGCGGTGCAGTGCGAGAGCGTGGGAGGACACCTCCATCACAACATGGGTGCAGCCGGCCTCGCGCATCTGCGCAAGCAGCCCTTGCAGGGCGAAGCTCTCCGGCGTGGTGCGCTCCGTCTCAAGCGTCCGGTCGCCGATCATATTGCAGATCGTGCCGATCAGGCCGACCTTCGCGCCCAGCGCGGTTTCCAGCAGCGCCTTGAGCAGATACGTCACGGAGGTCTTGCCGTTCGTGCCCGTCACGCCGACGACCTGCATGGACGCCGACGGGTCGCCGTACCAGTTCACGCCGAGCTGCGCCAGCGCCTCGCGCGAGGACGCGACGCGCACCCACGGCACACCGGCAGGCATCTCCCGCTCACACAGCACGACGGACGCACCGCGCGCGACCGCGTCGGGGATATAGCGGTGGCCGTCCGTGGCAAAACCCGGAACGGCGACGAACATCTCGCCCTTTTGCACGGTATTCGAGGCATAGCTGACCCCGTTGATCTCCATATCCATGGGTGCGTTCGTCTCCAGCACCCCGATGCCTTTCAGCAGCGCTTGCAGCTTCATAGTTTTTTCTCCAGTGTTTTATCAGTCCATATCGGTCGTATCGGCAAAGATCACGGTGATCGTCGTGCCGCGGTCGACCTCCGTCTCCGCAGGAATATCCTGGTCGGTCACGACGACGTGCCAGGCGTCCAGATCCGTGCCCTTCGCCTGCAGGTACAGGCCGAGATCGGACAGCGCCTGCGTCGCCTGCGAGACAGTCATGCCCATCAGGTTCGGTACCTTGACCTTATCCGTCGGCATGGAATCGTCGGTATAGAGCAGAACGGTCGAATGACCGGGCACCTCTCTGCCCGCCGCGGGGATCTGGCTGACGATCCTGTCGCCGTCGCCGATGATGCGGTAGTCCAGATAAGCGGCGTCAAGGGCGCTCGCGGCCTCGCTCTCGGTCATGCCCTTGACATCGGGCATAAAGACGTTGACGCGGTACATATCCTCGTCCTCATACTGCGGCTCGACGCCCAGATACGGCAGAATGTCCTCAAACACCGCCGCAACCGTCGGGGCTGCCATAACGCCGCCCGAGACATACTGGCCGCTGGCCTGATTGGGTGTGTCAAGGGCGATCAGCACCACATAACGCGGATTCTCCATCGGCGCGATGCCGACGAAGGAGACGATCTTATCGTTAGTATATTCGCCGGTCTCATCGATCTGGTCGGTTTTTTCCGCCGTGCCGGTCTTGCCGCCGATGCGGAAGCCGACGACCTTGGCGTTTTTCGCCGTACCCTGCGTCACGACGGATTCGATCAGCTCGCACATCGTCGCGGACGTCTCCTCGGAGATGACCTGGCGGAGCACGGTGCGTTCGTTCTTTTCGATCACGTTGCCCTCGTCGTCGAGCACCTCGGAGACGATATACGGCTCAAGCAGATACCCGCCGTTGACGACCGCGCCGATGGCGCGCACAAGCTGGATCGGCGTGGGCTTGATAGTCTGGCCGAAGGAGCTTGAGATCAAATAGCTCGTGCCGTAGAGACTGTAGTCCGTCAGGCGCTGCTTGCTGTGGAAGATGCCGCCCGCCTCGCCGGGCAGGTCGATGCCCGTCGTCTCCATCAGGCCAAAGGCGCGGCAATAGTCATAGAACGTCTCGCCGCCCATCATCAGGCCCATATGGGCAAAGGCAATGTTGCAGGATTTTTGCAGCGCCTCGGCAGTCGTTTCGCTGCCGTGGCCATAGTGCTGCCAGCAGTTGAGCGGCTGGGAGCGTCCCTCGAATTTCTCGACGCCGCCGCAATAGAAGGTGTCGTCCAGCGAAACCGTGCCGGAATCGAGGCCGGCCGCCAGCGTGATGATTTTAAAGGTCGAGCCCGGCTCATAGCCGTCGCAGACGCAGCGGTTGCGCCACTGCTTCAGGCGCGCCGCCGCCATTGCCTCGTTGTATTCGGCAATGGCCGCCTTGCGTTCCTCCGTCCCCTCCGGGTATTTGAGCGCGCCGGTGTACATCTCCTCCAGCGCCTCGCTCTGCCTGGTGTCGAAGATCTCGAGATAGTTGTTCGGATCATAGCCGCCGAGGGTCGCCATGGCGAGGATCTCGCCGGTCTGCGCATCGTAGACGATGCCGAACGCGCCGTTGAGCACGTCATAGCGGTCAATGGCGTCGAGCATCTGCTTTTCCAGCGCGCGCTGCACCGTCAGGTCAATGGTGAGCACGAGGTTGTCGCCGTCGCTCGCCTCGTAGTATTTTTCGTAGGAATAGAGCATTTCCGTCTCGTTGTTGCCCTTTGTGGTGATGACGGCGCCTGCGGTTCCCTCCAGCTTTTTATTATAGTATGCCTCCAAGCCCTCCGAACCCTTGTTCTCGGTGTTCGTAAAGCCGAGCACCTGCGAGGCCGTCTCATGGTTCGGGTAATAGCGCTGGGAGTCCGGCTCCAGATGCACGCCTATGATCTTATTCTCGCTGAGAAAGGCACGTACCTCGTCGCAGACGTCCTTTTCCTGCCGACGCTTGAGCATCTTATAGCGCATGGTGGTGTCTTCCGCCTGCTTTTTGATGAAATCCTCGTCAATATCCAGAATGCGCGCCAGATTTCTGGCCAGAAAATCAATGTCCACGTTGTTCTGCGACAGCTCCAGCGGGTCGAGGAAGATGTTTTCCACGCTGGAGGAGGCCGCGAGAACGTCCATGTTGCGGTCATAGATCGTGCCGCGCGAGGCCGTCACGCTGGTGCTGCGGGTCTGGTTGCTGATGGCCTTGGCCTGATAATACGCATGGTCGACCAGCATCAGCTTGACGAGCCGTCCCGCCAAAACGCCAAAGCAGACGACGCCCAGCAGGATCATCAAGGTGAGGACGCCTTTGCGCACATAGGTGTTGCTGACGCTCTCCTTCTTTCTGCGCCGGCGCGGGCTTTTTCTTCTTGGATCGTTTCGTTTCATATCCGACCTCCGGACAAGGCTATGCTCAAAAACATGGGCGGCAATTAGGATTCACCGCCCATGCTGCTTGTTCACTATATGTCGCGCACTACGAGAAGTATTCCACAACATCGCTGATGACGCCGTAGAACGCGTCGTAGATCTGCTCGAGCAGGTTGCGTTCCTCCTGCACCTGACCCAACTCTACGCTGTCGCCCGCGGCGACCTCAACGTAGACGATCTGCGACGGCAGCGGTTGGCGCATTCCAAGCTCCAGCGCGCGTGCCTCGATGGCCTCGAGATCGAGGGAGTTTTCATACTGCGAGCGCAGGCGCTGTTGCTCCTCGGTCAGCGTCGATTTTGTATCCTTCAGGTCGCTGACCGCGCTCTGCGCCTCATACAGGCGCACATAGCTGAAGATGACCAGAAAGAGCATCACGACGGCGACCGCCGTGCCGAGCACGGTAAACGGCGCGATCGCGAGGCGGGTCTTGACGCGGCGGACAGGCTTTGCACGCTCCGGCGCATCGGGCAGGCGCTCCGGCTGTTTCAGAGGGCGCGCAGTATTATCACGCACGCTGTGCAGGTCATAGGCCGCAGAGCCGTTGGTGCGGTATTCATCGTATTTCGGCATGATTCGCGCCTCCTTTTCATTACAGTTTCTCCGCTACACGGAGCTTTGCGCTTCTTGCGCGGGGATTTTCCTCCAATTCACGCGTGCCCGAGACGATGGGCTTGCGCGTGACGACACGGATGAGTGGCTTTTTGCCGCAGACGCAAACCGGGAATTCCGGCGGGCAGGTGCAGCCGCGCGAGGCAAGCTGCATTTCGCTCTTGACGATGCGATCCTCGAGCGAATGGAACGTGATGACCGCCAGGCGGCCGCCCGGCTTTAAGCGGGAAAAGGCCGTGCGCATGAGCTTGCTCACCGCGCCCAGCTCGTCGTTGACGGCGATGCGGATGGCCTGAAAGCTGCGCTTGGCAGGGTGCTGCTTTTCGCGCAGGGCCTGCGGCGGCATGGCCGAGCGAATGACGTCGACCAGCTCCAGCGTCGTTTCGATGGGCGATTTCTCGCGGCGGCGGGCGATGGCCGAGGCGATCTGCGGTGCATAGCGCTCCTCGCCGTATTCATAGAGGATGCGGCGCAGCTCCTCGGCGGGCCATGTATTCACGACCTCATAGGCGGTAAGGGCGTCGTCCTTGTTCATGCGCATATCGAGCGGAGCGTCGGCCATATAGGAAAAGCCGCGCTGCGCGTCGTCGAGCTGCGGCGAGGACACGCCGAGATCAAAGAGCATCCCGTCCACGGCGGCAATGCCCAGTGTGTCCAGGATGCTGCCCAGCTCCGAAAAATTGGAATGCACGGTCGTGACACGATCGGCAAAGGGGGCAAGGCGTTTTTGTGCCGCCTCGAGCGCTACCGCGTCTCTGTCCACGCCGATGAGCCGCCCCGTCGTCAGCCGGCGGGCGATCTCATAGGAGTGGCCCGCGCCGCCGAGCGTGCCGTCCAGATAGATCCCATCAGGGCGGATGCACAGCGCTTCGATGCACTCGTCCAGAAGGACGGATTTATGACAAAATTCCATCAGAACCCCAATTCTTCCATCACGGCGGCAAGCGCCTCCGGTGTGAGATACTTCTCTTCCTCGGCCGCGTAGCGCTCGGCCGACCAGATCTCAGCCCGGCCCGCTAAGCCGATGAACACGGCCTCCTGCGTGATGCCGGCGTACTCGCGGAAGGAATCCGGCAGGAGGAAGCGGCCCTGCTTGTCCGGCTCGCATTGATAGACGTTGGCGAAAAACACGCGCATGGCGCGCGCCTGTGAAAATGGGAGCGAGTTGGAATGTTCGAGCACGCGCTGCCACTCCTGCTCCGGGTAGACCGCGAGGCAGCCGTCGGGCGCTTTGGCGATGTAGAACGAGGCGCCCAGCTCGTCGCGCAGCTTCGAGGGAACGAACAGCCGTCCCTTGGCGTCCAGTGTGTGCCTGTATTGACCGTACATTTCCCTCACCTCGCTCCATTTTACTCATTTTTCATCCATTTCGCTCCACTTGACCTCATTATACTATCGCGGAAGGAAAAATGCAATCACTTATTTGTACTTCTCTGTAATATTTTTTGAAATATTTCTTACAAAATCGGTGCATTTTGCAATATTCGAACGTATGTTTTATAATATTATGTCTACCGTTCGGCCGGAACTGTGACATTTTACTATACATTATACCCATCGACGCGCAAAAACACACCCTCCCCGGACGTGGGAGGGTGTTGCATAGCAGTTTTGAAAACGGTTGCAGAAATGGGGTATGCTATTCGGTTGTGCAGCGGCAGACGGTGGAAGCGAACGATCTGTACACAGACAGTTCCAGCACCGGCGGGGGCATGCCCCCGCCCTACAATATAATATCCGTTTACGCAAGTAAACACCACACCTATTCACTATTCACTGTTCTCTATTCACTAAAAAACACCCTCCCGTTTCCGCGGGAGGGTGTTGAAGAATAACCTTATTTCTGCTCGTTGTCGATCATGTCCTGCGTGATCTCGGATTCGGGCCACTGGTCCATGTTGTAGTTGCGGTAGATGTCAAGGCCGGAGCCGGCGGGGATCAGCTTACCGATGATGACGTTCTCCTTCAGGCCGACAAGGTGGTCGACCTTGCCCTTGATGGCAGCCTCGGTCAGGACCTTGGTCGTCTCCTGGAAGGAGGCGGCGGAGAGGAAGGATTCCGTGGCCAGCGACGCCTTCGTGATGCCCATGAGCATGAGGGTGTCGGTTGCCTCGCGCAGGCCGGTCTCGCCCGCGGCAAGACGCTGGCGGATCTTCTCGTTGGCATCGTCGAACTCGTAGACGTCGACGACCGTGCCGCTGAGCAGGTCGGTATCGCCGGGATCCTCCACGCGCACCTTGCGCATCATCTGACGGATGATGACCTCAATGTGCTTATCGTTGATGTCAACGCCCTGCTGACGGTACACCGCCAGAACGCCCTGCGTCAGGTAGTTCTGCACAGCCTCGACGCCGGAGATACGCAGCACATCGTGCGGGTTGAGCGCACCGTCGGTGATCGGCTCGCCCTTGCGGACGGTCTTGCCGTTTTCGACCTTCAGGCCGACGGAATACGGCACCTGATAGAGCTTGACCTCGCCGTCGCTTGCGGTGACGGTAATGTCGCGCAGAGCGCTGCGGTGGCTGTCGTCAACGGCGACAACGCCGTCGATCTCGGAGATGACCGCCATCTTCTTCGGCTTGCGTGCCTCGAAGAGTTCCTCAACACGGGGAAGACCCTGTGTGATGTCGTCGCCCGCGACGCCGCCGGTGTGGAAGGTACGCATGGTAAGCTGCGTGCCCGGTTCGCCGATGGACTGCGCGGCGATGATGCCGACCGCTTCGCCGAGATTGACCAGCTCGGAGGTGGCAAGGTTCATGCCGTAGCACTTGGCGCAGACGCCGCTTCTGGCGCGGCAGCCGAGGACGGTGCGGGCATAGACGCTGTGGATGCCGTGTGCCTCGAGCATCTTCGCGTCGTCCTCCGTCATCATGCGGTCGTTCGGGATCAGCACCTCGCCCGTCTCGGGATCGACGACGTCGTCGACCGGGAAGCGGCCGTGGATGCGGGATGCGAAGGACTCGATGACCTGTCCCTTTTCGACGACCTCGCCAAGGTTGATGCCGTGCTTGGTGCCGCAGTCGTGCTCGCGGATGATGACCTCCTGCGAGACGTCGACCAGACGGCGGGTCAGATAACCGGAGTCCGCCGTACGCAGCGCGGTATCGGTCAGGCCCTTACGGGCACCTCTGGAGGAGATGAAGTATTCCAGAACAGACAGGCCTTCACGGAAGTTGGCCTTGATCGGGATTTCGATGGTGCGGCCGTTGGTGTCGGCCATCAGACCGCGCATACCGGCAAGCTGACGGATCTGGTTCATGCTGCCGCGGGCGCCGGAGTCCGCCATCATATAGATGGGGTTGAAGCGGTCGAGGTTCTCCTGCAGCGCGCCGGTAACGTCCTTGATGGTCTGCTCCCACTGGCGCACAACAAGGCGATAGCGCTCGTCGTTGGTGATGAAGCCGCGCTTGTACTTGCGGTCGATCTTGACCGCTTCGTTCTCGGCCTCGGCGACAAGGGCATATTTCTTGTCCGGAATCGCCATATCGGCAATGGAGACGGTGATAGCGCCCTTGGTGGAGTACTTATAGCCGAGCGCCTTGAGGCGGTCGAGCATTTCGGTGGCGATTGTGAAGCCGTGCTTGCGGATGCACTTGTCGATAATGACGCCGAGCTTCTTCTTGCCGACGAGGAAGCTGACCTCCAGCTCGAACGCGTTTTCGGGCTTGCTGCGGTCGACAAAGCCGAGATCCTGCGGGATCGGCTCGTTAAAGATCAGGCGGCCGACGGTCGCGTTGATGAGCTGATACTGCATCACGCCGTCGATCTCCTTGCCGTAGCGGACGCGGATGGGCGCGTGCAGGCCGATGGCGCCGCAGGTGTAGGCGGTGATCGCCTCGTCCACGCTGGAATAGGAGTGCTTTGCCACAAACTGCGGGGCTTTCTTATGGTTGCGCTCGGCTTCATCGAGCGCCTTTTCGACGAGGTCGCCGTCGACGAGCTGACCTACGGGCAGGTCAAAGTCGCCTGCATCGGTCACGAAGACCTCCTCCGCGCCCTTCTCATTCTTGCCGAGGCGGACGTAGGTCAGGTAGTAGGTGCCGAGGATCATATCCTGCGTCGGCACGGTGACGGGCTTGCCGTCCTGCGGACGCAGCAGGTTGTTGGCCGAGAGCATGAGCATACGGGCCTCAGCCTGCGCCTCGGCGGACAGGGGAACGTGGATAGCCATCTGGTCGCCGTCAAAGTCGGCGTTGAACGCCGTGCAGCACAGCGGGTGCAGCTTGATCGCGCGGCCCTCGACCAGCACCGGCTCAAAGGCCTGAATGCCGAGACGGTGCAGCGTCGGTGCGCGGTTGAGCATGACGGGACGGTCCTTGATGATCTCCTCGAGGGCATCCCAGACCTCGGGCTCGCCCTTGTCGATCTTCTTCTTGGCACTCTTGATGTTGTTGGCAACGCCGTCCTCGACGAGCTTCTTCATCACGAACGGGCGGAACAGCTCGATGGCCATTTCCTTCGGCACGCCGCACTGGTAGAGCTTCAGCTCCGGGCCGACGACGATGACGGAACGGCCGGAATAGTCGACGCGCTTGCCCAGCAGGTTCTGGCGGAAGCGGCCCTGCTTGCCCTTGAGCATATCGGACAGGGACTTGAGGGCGCGGTTGTTCGCGCCGGTGACGGCACGGCCGCGGCGGCCGTTGTCGATCAGGGCGTCGACCGCCTCCTGCAGCATACGCTTTTCGTTGCGGATGATGATGTCCGGCGCGCTGAGCTGGATGAGGCGCTTTAAGCGGTTGTTGCGGTTGATGACGCGGCGGTAGAGGTCATTGAGGTCGCTCGTCGCGAAGCGGCCGCCGTCGAGCTGAACCATCGGGCGGATCTCCGGCGGGATGACGGGCAGGACGTCCATGACCATCCACTCCGGCTTGTTGCCGGACAGGCGGAAGGCCTCGACGACCTCCAGGCGCTTGATGATGCGCAGCTTCTTCTGGCCGTTGGCGTTTTTCAGCTCGGCGCGGAGCTGCTCGGACAGGGACTGCAGGTCAATGTCCGCCAGCAGCTTCTTGACGGCCTCGGCGCCCATGCCGGCGTCGAAATCGTCTTCATACTTTTCGCGCATATCGCGGTATTCTTTTTCGCTCAGGATCTGGCACTTGCTCAGGGGCGCGTCGCCGGGATCGGTGACGATATAGCTGGCGAAATACAGCACCTTCTCCAGAATGCGCGGGCTGATGTCGAGCAGCAGACCCATGCGGGAGGGGATGCCCTTGAAGTACCAGATGTGGCTGCACGGCGCGGCCAGCTCGATGTGGCCCATACGCTCGCGGCGCACCTTGCTCTTGGTGACCTCGACACCGCAGCGGTCGCAGATCTTGCCCTTGAAGCGGATCTTCTTATACTTGCCGCAGTGGCACTCCCAGTCCTTCGTCGGTCCGAAGATGCGCTCGCAGAACAGGCCGTCGCGCTCCGGCTTAAGGGTACGGTAGTTGATGGTCTCCGGCTTCTTGACCTCGCCGTAGGACCATTCGCGGATCATTTCCGGCGAAGCAATACCGATCTTGATTGCGCTGAATGTTTTGTTGCTCATCGTATTACTCCTCCCTTATTCATCGTCCTCGGCGTCGCCCTCGTCATAGGCGAAGTCGCCCAGGTCGTCCGCCTCAAACGAATCGTCGTCATCGTCATCGAGGCCGATGATCTGAGACAGGGCGCTGACGTCGCTGTCCAGGCTGTCTGGGTCAATGGCATAGCCAGAGGACAGGACTTCGTTTTCATCGGTCACGAAGTTCTCGCCCGAGGTGTAGACGGTATCGTCGTCGTCATCCTCACGCAGCTCGATCTCTTCGCCCTGATCGTCCAGCACGCGGATGTCGAGGCAGAGCGACTGCAGCTCCTTGACGAGAACCTTGAACGATTCGGGCACGCCGGGCTTCGGGACGTTGTGACCCTTGACGATCGCCTCGTAGGTCTTGACACGGCCCGTGACGTCGTCGGACTTGACGGTAAGGATCTCCTGCAGGGTATAGGCAGCGCCGTAGGCTTCCAGCGCCCAGACTTCCATTTCGCCGAAGCGCTGGCCGCCGAACTGCGCCTTGCCGCCGAGCGGCTGCTGGGTGACGAGGCTGTACGGGCCGGTGGAACGGGCATGGATCTTGTCGTCGACCAGGTGGTGCAGCTTGAGGAAGTAGGGATAGCCGACGGTGACGAGATTATCAAACGGTTCGCCCGTGCGGCCGTCATAGAGGACGGTCTTGCCGTCTTCGCGCAGGCCGGCGAGCTTGAGCGTCTCACGGATGTCCTTCTCGTTCGCGCCGTCGAAGATCGGCGTTGCGACCTTCCAGCCGAGGGCGTGCGCGGCGTAGCCGAGGTGGACCTCAAGGACCTGACCGATGTTCATACGGGATGGGACGCCCAGCGGGTTCAGCACGATATCGAGCGGGGTGCCGTCGGGCAGGAAGGGCATATCCTCCTCCGGCAGGATGCGGGAGACGACGCCCTTGTTGCCGTGGCGGCCGGCCATCTTGTCGCCGACGGAGATCTTGCGCTTCTGCGCGATATAGACGCGGACGACCTTGTTGACGCCGGGGGCGAGCTCGTCGCCGTTCTGGCGGGTAA
This sequence comes from uncultured Oscillospiraceae bacterium, assembly GCA_964629755.1. GTDB lineage: Bacteria > Bacillota > Clostridia > Oscillospirales > Oscillospiraceae > JAZOXB01. Next base: position 21,345 of record CAZVSJ010000024.1, read on the forward strand.
AGACCTTGACATCGACGATGATGCCGGCCTCGCCGTGCGGGACCTTCAGAGAGGTGTCGCGCACCTCGCGTGCCTTTTCGCCGAAGATGGCACGCAGCAGGCGCTCCTCGGCAGTCAGCTCCGTCTCGCCCTTGGGCGTGACCTTGCCGACCAGATAGTCGCCGGACTTGACCTCCGCGCCGATGCGGATGACACCGTCCTCGTCGAGATCCTTGAGCGTATCTTCGCCGACGTTCGGGATGTCGCGGGTGATCTCCTCCGGGCCGAGCTTGGTGTCGCGCGCCTCGGTCTCGTACTCCTCAATGTGGATGGAGGTGAAGACGTCCTCGCGGACAAGGCGCTCGTTCAGCAGGATCGCGTCCTCGTAGTTGTAGCCTTCCCAGGTGACGAAACCGATGAGCACGTTCTTGCCGAGGGCGATCTCGCCCTGCGAGCAGGCGGGGCCGTCAGCGATGATCTGCTCGTCCGTCACGCGGTCGCCGACGGCGATGATCGGGCGCTGGTTGACACAGGTGCCCTGGTTGGAACGGGCGAATTTGGTGAGCGTATAGTCGCAGACACGGCCGTCGTCATAGCGGATGGTAATCATATCCGCCGAAACGCGGGTCACGACGCCGTCGCCCTCGGCCTTGATGCAAACCTCGGAGTCCACGGCGCACTTGTGCTCCATGCCGGTGGCGACGATGGGTGCTTCGGTGACCATGAGCGGAACGGCCTGGCGCTGCATGTTCGCGCCCATGAGCGCGCGGTTGGCGTCGTCGTTCTGCAGGAAGGGGATGAATGCCGTTGCGATGGAGGTCATCATCTTCGGGGAGACGTCGAGGTAGTCGATCACCTCGCGGTCGACGGCGATGATCTCGTCGCGGTGGCGGCAGGTAATGCGGGTGTTGAGCAGGTAGCCGTTTTCATCGACAGGCTCCTTGGCCTGCGCGATGTAGAAATCGTCCTCAACATCGGCGGACATATACTCGATCTCGTCCGTCACGCGGGAGGCGACATACTTGCCGTTTTCGTCGTACTCCTTGGCGACCTTGCGGTAAGGCGCTTCCACGAAGCCGTACTCGTTGATCTTGGCGTAGCTTGCCAGATAGTTAATGAGGCCGATGTTCGGGCCTTCAGGCGTCTCAATGGGGCACATACGGCCGTAGTGGCTGTAGTGGACGTCGCGGACGTCGA
>CAZVSJ010000025.1:0-22306 GCA_964629755.1 uncultured Oscillospiraceae bacterium
CACCGCGAGTTCCTCTGGCAGGAGGGCCACACCATGCACGCCACCGCCGAGGAGGCCCGCGAGGAGACCGAGCGGATGCTCAACGTCTATGCCGACTTCTGCGAAAACGTGCTTGCCATGCCCGTCACGCGCGGCAAAAAGACCGAAAAGGAAAAATTCAACGGCGCCGAGGCGACGTATACCATCGAGTGCATGATGCACGACCGCAAGGCGCTGCAGGCGGGCACGTCCCACTATTTCGGCGACGGCTTCGCCAAGGCATTTGACATCCACTTCACCGACAAGAACAACCAGCAGGCCTTCCCGCATCAGACCTCGTGGGGCGTCTCCACGCGCCTGATCGGCGGCATCATTATGACCCACGGCGACAACAGCGGCCTGGTCCTGCCGCCGAAGATCGCGCCCGTGCAGCTCGTGGTCATCCCGATTGCGATGCACAAGCAGGGCGTTCTGGACAAGGCGCGCGAGGTCGCCGACCGCCTGAAGGCCGCCGGCATCCGCGTCAGGATCGACGAGAGCGAGCAGAGCCCCGGCTGGAAGTTCGCCGAGTATGAGATGAAGGGCGTGCCGCTGCGTCTGGAGCTCGGCCCGAAGGACATCGAGAACAACCAGTGCGTCCTCGTCCGCCGCGACAACGGCGAAAAGACCTTCGTCAGCCTCGACGAGCTGGAGGCGAAGGCGGAAGCGCTTCTGGACGCCGTGCATCACGGGATGTTTGAAAAGGCGAAGAAGAACCTGACCGACCATATCTACGACGCCGAGACGCTCGAGGAGGCCAAGCGCCTGCAGCAGGAGCACGGCGGCTTCATCCGCACGATGTGGTGCGGCGACGAGGCCTGCGAGATCCGCATGAAGGAGGAGGCCGGAATGTCCAGCCGCTGCATGCCCTTCGCGCAGGAGAAGCTCGGAGACAAGTGCGCCGTTTGCGGCAGGGAAGCCAAGACCATGATCTATTGGGGCGTGGCCTACTGATTTCAGGACATACGGAAAAACCGAGGCGGAGCAAGCGCTCTGCCTCGGCTTTTTGCGCGTCCGCGCCGGCTAAGGGCTAAGAGTGAATGGCTGATGTATTCGCTGACGCGAACGGATCGGAATGGTAGGGCGGGGGCATGCCTCCACCGCCCGCGCAGCGGCAGACAGTGCAGATGAACGAATTTGTACAAAGGCGGTAGTTCCTGCACGCGGCGCGCCGAGTCGGCGCGCCCTACGGAGCGATTACGATAGACGGATCGTAGGGCACGACCACCGGGCGTGCCGTTCCGCGCAGCGGCAGACAGGACAGACGAACAAGTTTGTACACAGTTGGTAGCTCCGCGGCGGAGGCATGCCTCCGCCCTACAGTAATAATCCGTGCGCGACGCGCACACCACAGTCATTCACCCTTAGTCCTTAGCCCTTAGCTGGCCGACAGCCCCTACAGACACGTTACTTCTGCCTTTCCATGGCGAAGGCGAGGCAGAGCAGGGCCGCCATGATGCACAGCACCGACGCTTCCGGCACAAGCTCGGCAGGCGGTGTGCGCTCGGCGGCGAAGAACAGCTCGTAGACGTCCATCCCGATGTGCGCCAGCAGCGGCAGGCCGTACAGGGGATAGAGCAGATACTTTGTCCGCAGGATGCCGAAGAAGGTCAGGCACGTCAAAAGCAGCACGGCCATATACAGCGCGCAGCACAGCGCCGTGTGCAGCGGGGAGGAAAACGTGAACGCCTTGACGATGAAAAACGCCACGCCGCCCGCGACGGGCAGGCACAGCGGCAGCAGCGTCCGCCGTCCGAACAGCAGCAAAAACGCCACGAACAGCACCGCTGCGCCGACCGGCACATAAAGATACGCCCACGCCCAGAAGCCGGAAAGGTCGCGGAAGCAATACACGCGCAGGGCGGCGAACACCGCCATCAGCGCCATCGAGGCGATGGCAAACCCGTTTTTCGGGCGGACGGTATAATTCATAGAAAATCACCCCATTTGCCTCATTGTAACGCGGCAGGGACGATTTGTAAAGCCTGCGGGCGGCTTTTGCGGAAAAATGCTGTTGTATGCGCGCGAAAAATGTGGTATGATAGCGGAAGATTAAAACACGGAGGCGACACCATGGCAATTTTGGAGGGACTGCGCCCGCAGGAGGCGCTGCATTATTTTGAGGAGCTTTGCGCCATCCCGCACGGCTCGCGCGACACGAAGCGCATCTCGGACTACTGCGTCCGATTCGCCCGCGAGCGCGGCCTGAACTATGTGCAGGATGAGCACAACAACGTGGTCATTTACAAGCCCGCGTCGAAGGGCTATGAAAATCATCCAACCGTCATTTTACAGGGCCATCTGGACATGGTCTGCGAAAAGGACGCCGATTGCGACATCGACTTTTCCAAGGACGGTCTGCGCCTGCGCCACGACGGGCGGTATATTTTCGCGGAGGGCACGACCCTCGGCGGCGACGACGGCATCGCGGTCGCTTACGCGCTGGCGATTCTGGATTCGGACACGCTGAAGCACCCGCCCATCGAGGCGGTCTTCACCGTCGACGAGGAGATCGGTATGCTCGGCGCGGACGCGATGGATATGTCCGTGCTGCAAGGGCGCGTGCTGCTCAACTGTGACTCCGAGGATGAGGGCATCCTGACCGTGAGCTGCGCCGGCGGCGCGACGAGCTGCCTGACGCGCCCGGTCACGCGCGAAAACGCGCCGGGGCAGGTCTGGCGCATGGCCGTGCGCGGCCTGACCGGCGGCCACAGCGGCGTGGAGATCAACAAGGGCAGAGCCAACGCCAACAAGGTGCTTGCCGCGATCCTCGCCAAACTGCCCGTGCGCCTGATCTCGATTGACGGCGGCAGCAAGGACAACGCTATCCCGCGCGCAAGTGAGGCGCTGGTGCTGGCCGACGCGCCCGAGGCGGCGTTTGCCGCCGCGGCGGAGGAGGTAAAAAAGACCCTCCCCGCGACCGAGACGGCGGCCCAATTTGTCTGCGAAAAAGCCGAAAGCGCCATGCCCGCCATGACGCAGGAGGCTTCCAGCGCCGTGCTGGGGCTTTTGAACGCCCTGCCCAACGGCGTGCAGGCGATGAGCACGGACATCGAGGGTCTGGTGCAGACCTCGCTGAACCTCGGCATCCTCACGACCGGGGACGACGAAGTGCGGATGACCTTCTCCGTGCGCAGCTCGGTCAACGCCGAGAAGGCGGCACTGATTGAAACGTTACGAAATACCGGTAAGCGCTATGGCGCGGCCTATTCGCAGTCCGGCGAGTATCCCGCGTGGGAATACCAGAAGGAATCGCGCCTGCGCGATACGATGGTGGACGTCTACCGCGCGCTCTACGGCAAGGCGCCGGTCGTCGAGGCCATCCACGCGGGGCTGGAATGCGGCATCTTCTCCGACCGGCTCAAGGGACTTGACGCCGTCTCCTTCGGCCCGCAGATGCACGACATCCACACCAGCCGCGAAAAGCTGGACATCGGCTCGGTCGCGCGGACGTGGGACTACCTCGTCACGATTTTGGAGCGCCTGTGATGAAGGTTTTCGACGCACATTGCCACATCTATCCCGCGAAGATCGCGCAGAAAGCCGCCGCCGCGACGGCGACCTTCTATGACAACCTCGGCAAGACCTACGACGGCACGGTGCAGACCCTCTTTGCCGAGGGCGGGGGGATCGGGCAGTTTCTCGTCCAATCCGTTGCGACCAAGCCGGAGCAGGTGCGGCACATCAACGAATTCATTGCCGCGGAGGTCGCGCAGTTCCCCGACCGGCTCTACGGCTTCGGCGCGCTGCACCCGCAGAGCGAGACGCTGACCGGGGACATCGCGCACCTGCGCGAGCTGGGGCTGCACGGCGTCAAGCTGCACCCCGATATTCAGCGCTTCCGGCTCGACAGCAAGGAATGCTTTGCCCTGTGCGAGCAGTGCGAGGGCGTTTTGCCCCTGCTTTTGCACACGGGCGACCGCCGCTACAGCTTCTCCAACCCCGAACAGCTCCTGCCGCTGCTGCGCTGCTTCCCGAAGCTCACGGTCATCGCCGCGCATTTCGGCGGCTACTCGGTCTGGGACGAGGCGACCGCGCAGCTTGCCGGACGGTTTGACAATCTCTGGGTCGACTGCTCGTCATCGTTTTTCGCCATGGACGACGCGCACGCGAAGGAGCTGATCTACGCCTACGGCGCGGAACGCATCCTGTTCGGCACGGATTACCCGATGTGGAACCCCGCGCAGGAGCTGGAGCGCTTCCTCGCGCTGCAGCTTCCGCAGCGGGACGGGGAGAATATTTTGTACAATAACGCGGCAAGGCTTTTCGGCCTTTGCCCGGAGGAGGCTGCCGTATGCTGAGATTTGGCACGGTCGGCACGAGCGCCATCATGCGCGTGATGCAGCAGGCCATGGCGCTGACGGACGGCGTGGAGTGCCGCGCGGTCTATTCCCGCGACGCCGCGCGCGGTCGGGCGTTTGCCGATTCCGTCGGCGTTGCGGACGTCTGCACGGACTTTGACGCGCTGCTTGCGCGTGAGGATGTCGACGCGGTCTACATCGCCTCGCCCAACCGCTTCCACGCCGAGCAGGCGTGCCGCGCGATGCGGGCAGGAAAGGACGTCATCGTGGAAAAGCCCGCCGCCGTCACCCGCGCGCAGGTGCAGCAAATGCTCGACACCGCACGGGAAAACGGCGTGTTCTTCCTTGAGGCGATCACGACGCTCTTCATGCCGAACTACCAAAAATGCCGGGCGCTTTTGCCCAAGCTCGGTAATATTCACAGCGCGGAGCTGTGCTACGCGCAGTATTCGTCGAAGTTTGACGCTTACCTGCGCGGCGAGAATCCGAACATCTTCAACCCCGCGATGCAGGCCGGGGCGCTCAACGACATGGGCGTCTACTGCGTCCACATGGCGGTCGACCTGTTCGGCCAGCCCCAGACTGTACGCTATGTGCCGGAGCTGGGCGAAAACGGCATCGACCTCGCCGGGGAGCTGACGCTGACCTACCCCAACCTGACGGCGCGCATCGTCACGGCGAAGAACGCCAACCTCGGCAGCGGCTGCCGCGTCGAGGGCGAGCGCGGCTTCTTCTCTGAGCGCGGGCCGATCAACGATTTCGGCGCGTGCAGCGCGGCGCTGGACGGCGCGGCGGTCGATTTCACTGCGCCGCAGGCGGAAAACCGCATGGTCTACGAGCTGGCGCTGTTCCGCGACGCGATCGAGACGCGTGACCGGGACTTTTTCGAACGCATGGCGCGGCAGAGCCTCATCGTCGCGGATATTTTGGAGCGGGCGCACCGCCCGGCAAGCTGAACACCGCACCGCAGAGGGGAAAAGATCCTCTCTGCGGTGTGGTTTGCTATGACTGAAGGTCGGTTTTTGGGGAAATTGGCGCTTGCAAAGTTCTGACTTTTCTGATATACTATTTTGAAGGCTTTCAACAAAACCCGGAGGAATGTATGGTATCAAGTTTACGCAAAAAATTCATCGGTGACCGCGCGTTTTACCGCATGGCGCTGGCGGTCGCCGTGCCGATCATGATCCAGAACGGCATCACGCAGTTCGTCGCCCTGCTCGACAACATCATGGTCGGCGGCGTCGGCGAGACGGCGATGGGCGGCGTCGGCGTGGCGAACCAGCTCATTTTCGTCTTCAATCTGGCGATTTTCGGCGCGGTCTCCGGCGCGGGCATCTTCGGCGCGCAGTTTTACGGCAACGGCAACCACGACGGCGTGCGCTACGCCTTCCGCTTCAAGCTGCTCATCTGCGCGGCGCTGACGGCGCTGGGTGTGGGCGTCTTTTTGCTGTTCGGAGAGAATCTCATCACACTCTATCTCAAGGGCGAGGGCACGGCGGCGCAGCGCGCCGAAACCCTCCGCTTTGCGAAGGAATATCTGCGCATCATGCTGCTCGGCTTTGTGCCTTTCGTCCTGTCGCAGTGCTACGCGGGCACGCTGCGCGAGACCGGGCAGACCATCGTGCCGATGCTCGCGGGCATCGCCTCGGTTATCGTCAACCTCTGCCTGAACGCGCTGCTTATTTTCGGCTATCTCGGCTTCCCGCGCCTCGGCTCGGCCGGCGCGGCCATCGCGACGGTGATCGCGCGCTTCGTCGAGGCGGGCATCGTGATGCTCTGGACGCACCGCCACCCCGAGCGCTGCCGCTTCATCGTCGGCGCCTACCGCTCGCTGCGCATCCCGAAGCATCTCGCGGGCAAAATCACCGTCAAGACCCTGCCGCTCATGCTCAACGAGACGCTCTGGGCCGGCGGCATGGCGCTGCTCAGCCTGTGCTACAGCCTGTGCGGCCTGATCGTCGTGCCGGCGAACACGATCGCCTCGACCGTCGGCAACGTCTTCAATGTCGCGTTTCTGGCGATGGGCAACGCCATCGGCATCATCGTCGGCCAGCTCCTCGGCGCGAACAAGCTCGACGAGGCCGTGGACACCGACCGCAAGCTGATCGTCTTTTCCGTGTCGATCTGCTTTGTGATCGGCGGCATCATGGCGCTGCTTTCGCCCTATATCCCGAATATCTACACCGCGCAGCCAGCGCAGGTGCGGGCGCTGGCCTCGAAATTCATTCTGATCGTCGCAATCGCCATGCCCATCAACAGCCTCGCCAACGCGACCTATTTCACCATGCGCTCCGGCGGCAAGACCTTCGTCACCTTCCTGTTTGACAGCGTCTATGTCTGGTGCATCACCGTGCCGCTGGCGTTCTTCCTGCAGCGCGTGGTCGGGCTTTCCATCGTGCCGCTGTATCTGGTCTGCCAGCTCGTCGACCTGGGCAAGTGCGCCGTCGGCCTGATCCTCATCAAGAAGGGCGTTTGGATCCACAATATTGCAAAGGATGGTGTGAAATGAACACGGAATTTTATCAGAAGCACAGCCTGCTGCGCATTTTCCTCTCTTATTTCAGGCCGCACCGCAAGCTGTTCGCGATGGATATGTTCTGCGCGATGCTCGTCGCGGTGGTCGACCTGGCGTTCCCGCTCGTCTCGCGCACCGCGATGAACGACCTTTTGCCGCATGAGGCCTACGGCGCGTTTTTCGCCGTCATGGGCGCGATGGCCGTGGCCTATCTCATACGCGCGGTGCTGTATTACGTTATCTGCTACTGGGGCCACACCTTCGGCATCCGCGTCGAGGCGGACATCCGCCGCGACCTGTTCTCGCATATGCAGACCCTCGGCTACGAGTTCTATGACCGCAACCGCACCGGTCAGCTCATGAGCCGCCTCACGAGCGACCTGTTCGAGATCACCGAGCTTGCCCACCACGGCCCGGAGGATCTGATCATCTCGGCGCTGACGATCGTCGGCGCGCTGGTCGTGATGTTCACGATCGAGTGGCGGCTGGCGCTGGTCATCTGCGTCATTCTGCCGATTTTGCTCGTCGTCGTGATCTCGCGGCGGCGGAAAATGAGCGCCGTGTCCAAGGGCGTCAAGAGCCGCACGGCCGCCATCAACGCCGAGATCGAGTCCTCCCTCTCCGGCATCCGCACGGCCAAGGCCTTTGCCAACGAGGCCGTCGAGTTCGGCAAGTTCAACGAGGCCAACGAGCGCTTCAAGGTCTCCAAACGCGAATTCCACCGCGAAATGGGCATCTTCTCCGGCTCGCTGGAGTTCTTCATGTCGATTTTGTCCGTGGCGGTCATCGCCGTCGGCGGCGCACTCATCATGGACGGCAGCATGGAGATGATCGACCTGCTGACCTTCAGCCTCTACATCTCCACCTTCATCAGCCCCGTGCGCAAGCTCATCAACTTCGCCGAGATGTTCGCCAACGGCTTCGCCGGCCTGAGCCGCTTTGCCGAGCTGATGCGCACCGAGCCGTCGCTCAGGGACGCGCCCGACGCGCAGGAGCTGAAAAACGTCCGCGGCGAGATCGAGGTCAAAAACGTCTCCTTCGCCTATGAAAACGACCTCGACGTGCTCGAAAACGTCAGCCTGCGCGTGCAGCCGGGCGAGACGATCGCCATTGTCGGCCCCTCCGGCGGCGGAAAAAGCACCCTCTGCCGCCTGATCCCGCGCTTTTATGACGTGACGGCCGGCGCGATCACCATTGACGGTCACGACGTGCGCGAGGTGACGCAGAAATCGCTGCACCAGGCCATCGGCGTCGTGCAGCAGGAGGTCTTCCTCTTTGCCGACACCATCGGCAACAACATCCGTTACGGCCGCCCGGAGGCGACGATGGAGGAGGTCGTCGCGGCGGCAAAGCGCGCCGAGATCTACGACGACATCATGGCCATGCCCGACGGCTTCGACACCTACGTCGGCGAGCGGGGCACCCTCCTGTCCGGCGGACAGAAGCAGCGTGTCTCCATCGCGCGCATTTTCCTGAAAAACCCGCCCATTTTGATCCTCGACGAGGCGACGAGCGCCCTCGACAGCGTGACGGAGGCGAAGATCCAGTCCGCCCTCGACGCGCTGGCCGTCGGCCGCACGACGCTCATCATCGCCCACCGCCTGTCGACCATCCGCAGCGCCTCGCGCATCATCGTGATCGCGGACGGCAGGATCTGCGAGCAGGGCACGCACGACGAGCTGATGCGCCGCGGCGGCCTCTATGCCGGCCTGCGCCGGACGCAGGATCTGGGGCAGCAGCAATAAATCGCAAAAACCGCGCCCGCCGGGCGCGATTTTTTGCGCGGCGTAACGCGAAATATCGTAGAAAAAGTATATTTTGCTTGCTTTTTTGGTAAACTCGTGATAATATATCATAGTTACTCCTGCGACGCGCACCAAGGTGCGCGCTTCGCATAGGATGAAAAAAACGAGAGGATGACTCCGCATGAATCAGAATCTGCACCCCGATGGGGTGATCGGCCATTTCCTGACCGACGGCGCGTGCCTTAGCTGCAGGGAATTCGGTTCCGGACATATCAACAGCACCTATCAGGTCAAGACCGACCACGATAAGGTCTATATTTTACAGTGCATCAACCGCTACGTCTTCACCGACCCCAAGGCCGTCATGGAAAACGTCAGCGCCGTGACGGAATACCTGCGCGAACGCGTGTCCGACCCCAGCGAGACGCTGCACTTCGTCCCCGCGGACACCGGCACCTATTATTTTGTCGACGAGACGGGCGAATACTGGCGCTGCTACGAGTTTGCCGACGGCATCTGCCTCGAAGCGCCGGAAACCGACCGCGATTTTTACGAAAGCGCCATCGCCTTCGGCCGTTTCCAGGAAATGCTGCGCGATTTTCCGGCGGATACCCTGCATGAAACGATCCCGCTGTTCCATAATACCATCAACCGCTACCGCCTGTTTAAGGAATCGCTCGCGCGCAACGAGGCCGGCAGAGCCGACAAGGTCAAGTCGGAGATCGATTTCATCATGGCGCGTGAGGACGAGGCCGGCACGATCTGCCGCCTGCTCGAAAGCGGTGAGCTGCCCCTGCGCGTGACGCATAACGATACCAAGCTCAACAACGTCCTGCTTGACCAAAAGACGCGTAAAGCGATGTGTGTCCTCGACCTCGACACTGTCATGCCCGGCTCGTCACTGTATGACTACGGCGATTCCATCCGCTTCGGCGCGGCGACCGCGCCCGAGGATGAGCCGGACACGGCCAAAATGGGCATCAATCTCGACCTCTTCCGCGTCTACACGGCCGGCTACCTCACCGCCTGCCGCAGCCTGACCGAGAAGGAGACGCAGCTTCTGCCCCTCGGCGCGAAGATCATCACGCTGGAGCTTGCGGTGCGCTTCCTGACCGACTATTTGGACGGCGACCGCTACTTCAAGACCGCCTACCCGGAGCACAACCTCGTCCGCACCCGCGCCCAGCTCAAGCTCGTGGCCGACATGGAGGCGCACTGGGACGAGATGCAGAAAATCGTCGCGGAAGAAGCCGCGAAGCATTGAGGAGAAACCGATGAAGTATTTGGGCATTGAATATTCCGTCAAAAATCTTCCCGTGCTCGACACGGACTTTATCCCCTTCGGCGTCTGGATCGACGCCTATGAAAAGGGCGCGGAAAAGCCCCTGACCATCGCCATCGAGCGCGACAAGGGCAAGATCTCCGTCCACCACACGAAGATCCACGGCACCGAGGCGCTGCGCGAGGCGGACTACCGCTTTGTCGAGCGCTATGTCAAGTTCCTGCTGTGGTCCATCGGCGGCTTCCGCATCTATATCTGCGGCGACAGCGCTCTGGCGCAGCGCCTGCAGCAGGCCTATACCCTCGAGGGCGAGCGCAAATTCGACGTGCAGTTCATGCAGGACGTGTATGAGGTGCCGTTCGAGGTCATCGACTGCCCGATCGAGGACTGCCCGCAGGAAAACGAGGCGTCCGTCTCCATCGGCGGCCATATGGAGGGCTGCCGCATCGGCTTTGACGCCGGCGGCTCCGACCGCAAGGTCTCGGCCGTCATCGACGGCAAGACCGTCTACTCCGAGGAGGTCATCTGGCACCCGAAGACGGAGTCCGACCCTCAGTACCACTTTGACGGCATCGTCGAGGCGTTCAAGACTGCCGCGTCCAAGATGCCCCGCGTCGACGGCATCGGCGTTTCGTCCGCCGGCGTGTTCATCGGCAACAGCCCGATGGTCTCGGCGCTGTTCATCAAGGTGCCGCGCGAAAAGCGCGAGCTGGTCAAGACCATCTATGACCGTGCCGCGCTGGAGATCGGCGACGTGCCCATCGTCGTGGCAAACGACGGCGACGTGACCGCGCTGGCCGGCGCGATGGGTCTGGAATGCGGCTCCGTCATGGGTATGGCCATGGGCACGAGCGAGGCGGTCGGCTATGTCGACGCCGACGGCAACGTCCTCGGCTGGCTCAACGAGCTTGCCTTCGCACCCGTTGACCTGTACGAAAACGCCATGGCCGACGAATGGTCGACCGACATCGGCGTCGGCTGCAAGTATTTCTCGCAGGACGCGGTCATCAAGCTCGCGCCCAGAGCCGGCATCGAGCTGGACGACAGTCTCACCCCCGCCGAAAAGCTCAAGGCCGTGCAGCAGCTCGTCGAAAAGGGCGACAGCCGCGCCAAGCAGATCTTTGAATCCATCGGCGTCTACCTTGCCCACACGATGAAGCTCTATTGCCGCTTCTACGACGTGCACCACATGATCGTCCTCGGCCGCGTGATGTCCGGCCTGGGCGGCAGCATGATCCTCGACACCTGCCTGCGCGTCCTGCGCGAGGAATATCCGGAGCTTGCTGAGAAGGTGCGCGTGATGCTGCCGGACGAGAAGACCCGCCGCGTCGGCCAGTCCGTCGCCGCCGCGTCCCTGCCCGAAGCAAGAAAGTAAGATTGGGAACCTCGACCGCTCTTGCGGATTGATTCAGAGCTTCCCTTGTATACGCGGCGGCTGCCCTGCCGCCGCGCACGTTATCCAAGGAGAACACCATGAATTTTAAAAATGCCAACATCTATACCGCGCAGTTCCGCTTTGAACGCGGCGCGTTTTCCGTCGAGGACGGGAAGTTCTGCAATGTGCTCGGGCAGGAGGCGCCCGACGCGATCGACCTCGGCGGCGCGTATGTCATCCCCGGCCTGATCGACGTCCACACCCACGGCAACTCCGGCGCGGATTTTTCCGACGGTGATGTGACCGGTGTGGAAAAAATGGCGAAATATCTGGCGAAAAACGGCGTGACCTCGTTCGCGCCCGCGTCGATGACCCTGCCCTATGAGACGCTGGAAAAGGCGTTTGCCTCCGCCCGCGCGTTCGTGGACGCCGGACACGAAGACGCCGCCGCCCTGCGCGGCATCCAGATGGAGGGCCCGTTCTTCTCCGAGAAGAAAAAGGGCGCGCAGAACGGCGCCTACCTCAGAAATCCCGATTTTGACGCCTTTAAAGCCCTGCAGGAAGGCTGCGGCGGCCTTGTGCGCATCGTGGATGTCGCGCCGGAGCTTCCGGGTGCGGAGGAATTCATCCGCAGGGCAAAGACGCTCTGCACCGTCTCGATCGCCCACACGGACGCCGACTATGACGCGGCACGCAGGGGCATCGAAGCCGGCGTGACCCACCTGACCCACCTGTATAACGCCATGCCCGCCATCCACCACCGCAAGCCCGGCGTGATCGCCGCGGCTGCCGAGGCGGAAGCCGTCAGCGCCGAGCTGATCTCCGATGGACAGCACGTCCATCCCGCGTCCGTGCGGCTGGCGTTCCGCATCTTCGGCGCAAGCCGCATGGTGCTCATCTCCGATTCGCTGCGCTGCTGCGGTATGCCCGACGGCGAATATGAGCTGGGCGGTCAGCAGGTCTTTTTGAAGGGCGGCGTTGCGCGTCTGGCAGACGGCACGATCGCAGGCTCCGCGACCAATCTGTACGAATGTATGCAGCGGGCGGTTTCCTTCGGCATTCCCCGCGAGGACGCCATCCGTGCGGCGACCTACAACCCCGCGCGGCAGATCGGTGCGCTTGCCGAGGTCGGCTCCATCGAAAACGGCAAATGCGCCGACTTCGTGGTCTGCGACGCGGAGCTGAACAGCAAGGCGGTCTGGCTGCGCGGTGTGCAGCTTTCCTGATATGCAAATCAAAAACGGTCTGCGCGGGCATTGCCCGTGCAGACCGTTTTTTTGACAGTTATACAAAATGGAACGGGTTTTTGATCTCGCTGCCCCAGAGGGCGGCGGCGGTGCGCCACATCGCTTTGGCGTGGATGCGGTCGTGCCAGATAAAACGCCGCAGCACCTTGCGCATCGTCCAGCTCTCGCCGTCGGGCGCGGTGTAGACCTTATCAGAGAGAAAGTCGGGCAGGGTCTCCAGCTCGGCAAGCGCCTGCATCCGGTTGGCGTAGATGTCGGGGACGTTCTGCGTCTCCAGCCCGAACGCGCCCGTGTAGTACGAGGTCACGGCGTTCGTGTGCTCGTACATCTCGCGCGGCGTGCGCGGCACGGCGCCGTAAAACGTCCGGCGCGGTGCGCGTCCGGAGATGTCCGGGTTGGGGATGCTGTCGTAAAGCCGGCGGAAATCGCGGGCGGATTTGAGCACCAGCAGCTTCAGACGGTCGTACTCCGCCTCGGTAAGCGGCTTGCGCTCGCTGTCAAACAGCACGTCGGAGTCCGCGTCACAGATCTGCAGATCGGATTCCCTGCGCTGGACGATCTCGACCTCGGGCGCGTCCGCTGGCAGGTCGCACACGCCGCACCAGCGCAGATAGGCGCGCGCTTCTCCGGCGAACTTCGCCAGCGCTTCGTTTTCCGTTGCGCCGCGCACATATGCGCCGGGGAGATTGCCGGCGTAGATCAGATAACCGCCGTCGTTATATTCACAGACTGCCTCAATTTTCATATGGCTCCCTCCGAGATCGGGGCGGACAGAACCGCGTCCACGGGAATGTCGTGCGCCTGCACGGGAAGATCGGGCAAAAGCTGGAAATCATAGCACAGTGCGATGGTCGGGTGCGGCTCTGCCGCGAGAAAACGGTCATAAAACCCGCCGCCGTAGCCCATGCGGTGCCCCTGCGGGTCAAAGGCGAGGCCGGGCATCAGCACGAGGGCGTCGCGGTCGTCCGCGATCTCGCCGGAGAGCGGCTCCGGGATGCCCTTATAGCCGAGGGCGACGGGCGTCGTGTCGTCAAAACGGAGGAAACGCATCTCGTCCCCGAACACCTTCGGCACGGCAACACGCTTGCCGTCTTGCAGTGCGCGGCGCAGGATCGGTTCGGTGCGCACCTCCTGGTTGTAGCTCAGGTAGGCGTAAAGTGCCGTCGCGCGGCGGTACATCGGATGGTCGAACAGGGCCTGCGCCAGACGTTCCGAGGCATATGCGATCTGTGCGTCGGTCAGCGCGCGCTTCTTCTCCCGAATGAGCGCGCGCAGGGCGGATTTTTCCATACCGCTCACCTCTTTGGCTCTATTGTAGCCCATGAAACGACCCGTGTCAATGCAAAAACCGCGTCGAATCGCGGCAAATTTGGTCACAACGGGAAAAGTGTCCATTGAGCGGCGCGGCTGTCGCTGTTATAATAAGGCAAAATCACACGAAATGAGGTTCTTTATGGTATTTTATGTCCTGTTCAATCCGCACGCGGGCAACGGCCGCGGCGAGGCGGAGGCCCGAAAGCTCAATGAGCTGATGCCTGACGTGACGCTGCGCTATTATGACATGACGAGCTTTACGCGCGGCTACGGCGACTTTTTCGCGGCCATCGACCCGGCGGATGTGGTCATCGTCGCCGGCGGCGACGGCACGCTCAACCGCTTCATCAACGACACGCAGGCGCTGCATATCAAAAACGACATCCAGTATTTCGCCGTCGGCAGCGGCAACGACTTCCTGCACGACCTCGGCAAGCAGAAGGGCGAGCTGCCGTTTTCCGTGAAAAAATACTTACAGGACCTGCCCACCGTGACGGTGCAGGGCAAGACCTACCGCTTCCTCAACGGCGTCGGCTACGGCATCGACGGCTATTGCTGCGAGGTCGGCGACGAGCAGCGGCGCACCTCGGACAAGCCCGTCAACTACACCGCCATCGCCATCAAGGGCCTGCTGCTGCACTTCAAGCCCGCCAACGCGACGGTCACGGTGGACGGCAAGTCCTACGAATTCAAAAAGGTGTGGCTTGCGCCGACGATGCACGGCCGTTTCTATGGCGGCGGCATGATGATCGCTCCGCAGCAGCAGCGCAACAACCCGGAGCGCACCGTCTCCGTCAGCCTGATGTTCGGCTCCGGCAAGATCAAGACGCTCATGGTCTTCCCGTCGATCTTCAAGGGTGAGCACGTCAGCCACACGGAGATGTGCCGCGTGCTGACCGGCCGCGAGATCACGGTGCGCTTTGACCGCCCGACCGCCCTGCAGATTGACGGCGAGACGATCAAAAACGTGACGGAGTATTCCGTCTCGACCAAGGTGCCCGCGCGGGTGTGACCTTCCCGGGCGGCTGTAGGGATGGGGCATGCCCCATCCGTTCCGCGAAGCGGCAGACGGAACAAACGAACGGGTTTGTACGCATTCGGCAGTTCCTGCACGCGGCGGAGGCATGCCTCCGCCCTACAGAGTTTTTCGTTCGCGTAAGCGAACACCTGTAGCGCGCGGCATCCCTGACGCGCGTTATAATCCGTTTGCGTAAGCAAACACCACAGCTATTCACCCTTAGTCCTTAGTCCTTAGCCGAAACGAAAGTGCCTGCACGCGGCGGAGGCATGCCTCCGCCCTACGGATATAACTTAGCCAAAACCAAAAAAGCACAGCGCCCGGACGGTTTTGTCCGGGCGCTGGTTTTATTCTTGTGTGTCGGGCGGGAGGGGCGGCTCGTCCGCGTTTTCTTCGGCGGTCTCCAGGGAAGTGGCTTCATCCGCGGGAACGGGGTCTTCAAGGTCGCGCAGCAGGTCTGAGAATTCCTCGAAGAAGTCCGCGTCGTAGGTGTCCGTCACGTCGGGGAAGCTGCTCTGCCGGACGGGCGCGTCGTCCTCGGCCGGCGGCAGGCAGCGCTCGTTCTCCGGCGGCGGGAGCAGGGTGTATTTCCTGCGCCGCAGCAGAAGCAGGCCGACAAAGAGCAGCAGGCTCACGCCCGAGACGATCGCGCCGGGGACGAGGCCGGGCGCCGTATAACGCAGCTCGATCGTGTGCTGCCCCGCCGCGAGCGGGAAGGAGATCACGGCGTCGGTCAGGGCGACGTCCTCCGACTGCGGGTCATAGCCCTCGGCCAGCGCGACGGGCTCGCCGTCGACCCAGGCGCTCCAGCCCGGCTCATAGGGGATGGAGGTGTAGAACAGGCCGTCCTGCTTAGCCTCGACCGTGCCGCGCAGGCGCGTGTCGGAGAACTCCGTCAGCGTCAGCGGCTCGTCGGCCAGCAGCGCAAGACCCGCGTCAAACAGGGCGCTGTTGAAGCGTGCGACCTCCAAGGTGATCTTGCCGGTCTTGCCTGCCTTGGCGGTGTAGGTGAAGCGCAGCTCGTCGCCCGCCCGCAGGTCGCCGATGCTGAACAGCGACGACGCCTTGATGTTGCGGGAGAAGAGGAATTCGTCGTTGACATAGACCGAAACGCTCTCGGTCTGGTCGATCTTGCTCGTGGCGGCGTACAGGCCGCCCTCCGGGACGGTGAAGACGACGCTGATCTTCTCGTCCTCCGTCGCGGCGGAGGCGTTGAAGGGATACTGCTTGCTGCCCTCGCCGCGTGCGGAGAGGGTGCAGTGCTCGCTCTCCCGGACGGAGCTGTAGGGGATGCGGGTGAAAAGCTCGCCGTCCAGCCCCGTTGCGAGCCGGAACAGCTCCGTCTGCTCGCCCATGGGGTCGTCCACGCCCTGCCTGCGCACGAAATCGCCAAGCGCGGCATCGGCCATGAAGCCGAGGGAGATATAGGCGCTGTTTTCCAGCAGCTTGACCTCTCCGGCCGAGGCCAGAAGCGTGTTATACGAGCGGTCGCGGTGCTGGCCGTCGCGGTCGAGCAGGTATTTGATGCCGAGCATCGTGTTGGCAAAGGGCGTGCCCTCATAGTAAGCGTAGCGGTTGCTGCCCGGCCACGACGACAGGCCGAGGGCGCGGGAGAAGCGGTTGAAGTTGACGTTTGCCGAGGAGGTGAAGATGCTCACGCCGTGGTAGCCGTTGAGGGCGGCGTCGTTGAGGGTCTGGGTGTTCGTGGTTTCGGTGCGCGAGAAGAGGACGCCCTCTTCTTCGTCGCGTGCGTCGGCGAAATCCAGCAATGCCTGCACGTTCGATGCCTCCTTGGGGTAGCTCGAGCGCGTCGTCACGCCGACCTTGGCCACGCCGCAGGAAAACGACAAAACGCCCTCGCACACGAAGAGGAACAGCAGCACCGCCGTGGCGACGCGGCGGCTTTGTCCCTTGCGGGCATAAAGCAGCAGGCAAACGAAGGTCGCCACGGCAATCGCGCCGGTCAGCACCCAGTTGAGCACGCCAATGCCCTCCATGCCGTAAAGGTTCAGCACGAACAGTCCCGAAAGGGGCACGAGCACGGCAAGGTGCCATGGGCGGAAGCCGTTCAGGCTGCGGTAGGCGCGGTAGGCCATGCTCAGCAGGACGAAGCTGAACAGGAAGCTGAAGCGGTAGGGCAGCATATTCGGGAAATGGAAGCCGTGCCACGCGTAGTCCAGAATGCGGAAAATGAAGCTCAGCAGGAAGAACACGAGCAAAAACAGGTGGTACAGCTTCTCGCGCAGACGGATCTTGCGGCAGCAGAGGTAGTAAAGCGCCAGAATCAGCGCCGAAAATCCGCAGAACAGGTTCGGCTGGCCGGACATTTTGGTGATGTCGGGCGGCGGCGTGAGCTGGACGAGGGTCTTGCGCAGGGCGGTCAGCAGGCCGGGCAGCGTCTCGGTCTTGAGCGTCTCCCAGACGCCGCGCGACTCGGAGATAAGGCCGGAGGCGCCCGGCGCCATATTGAGCGCCAGCAGGCGCACGTCCTTGGCCGTGGCGGAATAGGTGGTCTGCATGGCCATCATCGTTGGCAGCAGCAGCACCGCCGCGAGGCCGAAGGCTAAGACGGTGCAAAGCCCGATGCGCACGAAGCGGCGCAGAAAGCCCTTGAACCCGTTCGGGCAGCAGATGCAGAAGCCGAAGAAGCACAGGAAGACAAAAATGCAGGAGAAAAACGCGATGTAGTAGTTGCACCACAGGCTCAGCGCCAGCGCGCAGACATACAGGCGGAATTTGCCGTCGCGCAGGAGGCAGACCATGCCCGCGATCAAAAGCGGCAGCAGGGCGAAGGCGTCGAGCCACATCAGGTTCCAGTAGTAGCCGCCCGCCCATGCGCAGAACGCGTACAGCAGGGCAAAGCAGGGGACGGCAAGGTCATTTTTGCGATAGACGAGCTTGAGATAAATTCCGAAGAACAGCCCCGCAAGGCCGAGCTTCAGCACCGTCAAAAAGGCGAACAGCTCACGCAGGAAGGCCGGCGGCACGAGGATGGCCAGCAGATTCAGCGGGCTTGCCAGATAGTAGGCAAAGAGGGACAGGTAGCCCGTGCCTGCGCCGACATCCCAGGTGTATTGCAGCGAGCCGCCCGACAGGAGCTTTTCGCGGAAGGCGCGGAAGAAGGGATAATACTGGTGCCAGCCGTCGTGCGCCATGCTCTGCCCGTCGGCGAAGGGATACAGCCCCGCGATCGCCAGCGCGATGCCGGAGATCAGAAACGGCAGGCAGAACGACAGCAGCAGCGGCAGGCGCTCCCGTCTCGACCGCTTCAGCGGCGTGGATGCTTCTTGTGTCATTGTGGTTCCTCCTTGCCGAGCGCGCGGCCCAGCCGCTCGATGAGCGCCGGGAGCGTCGCCTCAAAGCTGACGCCGTACCAGCGCCGGTCGGGGTCGGCGGCGGTGACGCGCAGCGTATCATAGATATAGTCCGCCGCGAGTGCGGCAGCGTCCTTCGCGGGCAGGCCGAGCGTCAGCGCCCCGGCGCAGACAGAGGCGAACAGATCGCCCGTGCCGTAAAACACGCCCGGAAGATGCTCCGTCTCGTACAGGCTCATCCCGCCGGTTTCGTCCATCGCGGCCACGCCGATGCGCCCTTCGCGCATACAAACGCCCGTGACGATGGCGGTCTTCGCGCCGAGCTGCAGGAGCTTCTCCAGCGCCGCGCGGACGAAGGCCGCGTCGTGCGTCTCGCGGTAGGCAAGGCCCGTCAGCAGGCAGGCCTCGGTGATGTTCGGCGTGAGAATGTCGGCATGGCGGCAGAGGGACTTCATCTTTTCCGGCAGGTCGGGCGAAAGCCCGGCGTAGAGCCTGCCGTGGTCGGCCATGGCGGGGTCGACGATGACCGGCGTGCGCGGCGAGGCAAAGTCCGAAATGAACTCCTGCACCAGCTCCACTAAGGCGGGATCGCCGAGGTAGCCGGTGCTGACGGCGTCAAAGCGCAGGCCGAGCGAACGCCAATGCGCCGCGACGGGTCGGAAAAACTCCTGCATATCTCGGCAGACGAAGCCGTCAAAGGCCGTGTGCGCGGATAAAAGCGCCGTCGGCAGGGCGGCGCACTCCAGCCCCATCGCGGACAGGACGGGCAGCGCGACGCCGAGGGAGCATTTGCCGATGCAGGAAAGATCTTGTATTGAGACGATTCGTTTCATGTTTTGTTCCCCGGAATTGCGAAATATACTTTATTATAACTCAGAATTTTCCAAAAGAAAAGCCCCGCGGCGGAAAAGACGGTTGCATTTTCCTGCCTCGCGGGGCTATAATGGTCGCGGTGATGAAAATGTTTGGCGATCTGCACATCCATATGATCCTCGACGGCGTGTATTACCGCGCCGCTATCGACGCCCAGCGCGATAAGCCCCGCGACGACCTCATCCGCGCCCGGCTGGAAGACTACAGGGCGCGCGGGATCACGTTTTTGCGTGACGGCGGTGACGCGTGGGGCGTTTCCCTGCGGGCAAAGGCGCTGGCGGGGGACTACGGCATCGACTACCGCAGCCCGGCCTTTCCGATCTACCTGCACGGGCACTACGGCGCGTTCATAGGCCGGGGCTTTTCCGACCTGACAGAGTACCGCGCCCTGCTTGCCGAGGTGCGCTCCGCCGGCGGCGATTTCGTCAAGCTGATGATCTCCGGGCTGATCGACTTTTCTCGCCCGGACACGCTGACGGAGGCGGGGATGCCGCCGGAGACGATCCGCGAGACGGTCAGAATCGCGCAAGACATGGGCTTTGCCGTCATGGTGCACGCGAACGGAGACCGAGCGGTCAATGCGGCGCTGGACGCGGGCGCTGCGTCCGTCGAGCACGGCGCTTACCTGAGCGCAGAGACGCTTGCGCGCATGGCCGAGACGAAAACGCTCTGGGTGCCGACGCTCTCGACGATTGGGAATCTGATCGGCAGCGGGCGCTTCCCGGACGCGGTTCTGCGCCCGCTTCTGGCGCAGCAGCAGGAAAAGGTGGGCTTCGTCGCCTCGCACGGCGGCAGGATCGGCCTCGGCAGCGACGCAGGTGCCTTCTGCGTCCTGCACGGGCAGGCCGCACAGGATGAATACGCCTACCTGACGCAGGCGCTCGGAGAACGTACGGACGCCGTTTTGCTGGAAGCGGAGAATTACGCCAAAACGACCTTCCAAAGAGAGGGAACCTCTGAACAAATCAGCTGCGGCGGACAGCGGGTCTTTTGCCCCAACTGATCGGTTTGAAAATCTTGAAATACACAAAGTATTCCTGCGATTTCCAAACCTCAATTTGGAACAAAATCCCTCGCTGACCGCTCTTGCGGATTTATTCAGAGCTTCCATAGCAAAAACCGCCGCGGGTGCGGCGGTTTTCGCTTTTTTTAGAAGTCGACGTCGAGGTCGTAGTAGCAGCACTTGAGCAGCTTTTCCATCTCCTCCTGATTCGGCTGGCGGGGATTCGAGCCGGTGCAGGCGTCGGCGATGGCATTTTTTGCGATCTCCGGCAGACGCGCGAGGAAGACCTCCTCCGGCACGAAGCCCTGCGTGCAGGGATAGCTGTCCGCGCCGTAATGGGCGATGCACTGCGGGATGTTCAGCTTGTCGTTCATCTCGCGCAGCGCGGCGATGAGACGCCCGATCTTTTCTTCGACCGTGTCGCCGCCCAGCTCAATGAAGTCCGCGATCTCGGCATAGCGCCTGGCTGCCGTCTCGTTCCTGGCGTTAAAGGCGATGACCTTGGGCAGATACATCGCGTTGGCTGCGCCGTGGATGATGTGTGCGCCGTAGTCGTCGAAGGCCGCGCCGGTCTTGTGCGCCATCGAATGCACGATGCCCAGAAGGGCATTGGAGAACGCCATGCCCGCAAGGCACTGCGCGTTGTGCATCGCGTCGCGCTTGGCCATGTCGCCGTTGTAGGAATCGACGAGGTCGCGGCGGATCATTTTGATCGCGTGCAGGGCGAGCGGGTCGGTGAAGTCGCAGTTGCAGGTCGAGACGTACGCCTCGATGGCGTGGGTCATCGCGTCCATGCCGGTGTGCGCGACGAGCTTCTGCGGCATCGTCTCAGCCAGCGTCGGGTCGACGATGGCGACGTCCGGCGTGATCTCGAAGTCCGCCAGCGGATACTTGATGCCCTTTTTGTAGTCGGTGATGACGGAGAAGGCGGTCACCTCGGTGGCGGTGCCGGAGGTCGAGGAGATCGCGCAGAAACGCGCCTTGCGGCGCAGCGGCGGGATGCCGAAGACCTTGCACATCTCCTCGAAGGTGATCTCGGGATATTCATATTTGATCCACATCGCCTTCGCCGCGTCGATGGGAGAGCCGCCGCCGATCGCCACGATCCAGTCCGGCTCAAATTTCCGCATCGCCTCGGCGCCCTTCATCACGGTGTCGACCGAGGGGTCGGGCTCGATGCCTTCGATCAGCTCGACTTCCATGCCGGCCTCCTTGAGGTAGGAGACGACCTTGTCCAGAAAACCGAAGCGCTTCATGGAGCCGCCGCCGACGCAGACCATCGCCCGCTTGCCGGTGAAGTGTTTGAGCGCCTCTAATGCGTCCTTTCCGTGGTAGATGTCGCGCGGAAGTGTAAAACGTGCCATATTTATGACCTCCTGTTTGTTTGTGGCTTGATTTTACCACGCCGCACAGGGAAACGGAAATCTCAATTTTGGCATACGGTATCACAATTTTGACAGGGCTGCACGGGCAGACGCTTCCATTGACTTTTCGCGGCAGTTCCGTTATACTCAGGACAGATCGACCCTTGGGAGACAGAACGATGAACATACAACAGTTGGAATACCTGATCGAAATTGAACGGACGCGCTCCGTCTCGCAGGCGGCGGCCAACCTCTATATGGGCCAGCCGAACCTCAGCCGCATCCTGCGCGATACCGAGGAACGCGTCGGCTTTGCCATCTTCGAGCGCACGCGCAAGGGCGTCCGCCCGACGGAAAAGGGCGTGGTCTTTTTGCAGCACGCCCGCAACATCCTGCGCGAAGCGGAGTATATGGAAAACCTCGGCCCGAACCGCAGCCCGGCCGGCCGCTTCCGCGTTGCGCTGCCGCGCTCTTACAGCGTTTTGGAGCAGATCAAGCGCTTTCTGACCGAGTATGCGCCGGAGGCGCCGCTCGACGCGGTGCTGCGCGAGTGCCATCCGCGGCAGGCGCTGGAGCTGCTCGACAGCGGCGCGGTGGAGATCGCGGTCATTCGCTACGCGACGCAGTATGAGGACTATTTTTCCGAGCAGACCGCCGCGAAAAAGCTGACGATGCGCCCGCTCGACCGGGTGCGCTACCGCCCGGTCGTGGCGCAGCGCAGCCCGCTGGCAAAGAAGGAAGCGATCTCCGTGTCCGAGCTGGAGGGTCTGACCGAGCTCCGCCACCGCGACGTTTTTTACGCCGAGAGCAAGGCCGGCGGGGCCGAGCGCAAGCTCTATACCGTCGACCGGCTGGCGCAGCTTCAGCTTTTGCAGGGAATGCCGGACGCCTACCTCTGCGCCGAGCCGCTGCCGGAGCCGCTGCTGCACCGCTTCGG
>CAZVSJ010000026.1:0-5791 GCA_964629755.1 uncultured Oscillospiraceae bacterium
CCGTTCGCGGCAGCGAACACCACACCTATTCACTATTCATTGTTCACTATTCTCTATTCACTTTTCATTATAACAGATTGCCGCGGCTTGCTCTGCAAGCCCCGCAATGACAACACGATACATGATAATCCAAGGAGAACCTGCCATGAGCATTATTCTTGCCTCCGCGTCGCCACGGCGCAGCGAGCTGTTAGGCCGGATGGGGCTGGACTTCACCGTCCTGACCGCGCCGCACGACGAGACGATGGACCCCTTCGCCGACCCGTCCGATGAGGTCGCACGCGTCAGCCTGCTCAAGGCGCAGGCCGTGCTCCCCCGCTGCCAGAGCGGGGACATCGTCATCGCCGCCGACACCATCGTCGTCTGCGACGGCCTGATGATGGGTAAGCCGCGCTCGGAAAGCGACGCGTTTTCCATGCTGCGCCGCCTGTCCGGCCGGGAGCATCAGGTGATGACCGGCCTGACCGTGCTGCAGGACGACTTTTCCGAGACCGTCACCGTCACGACGGGCATCCGGATGCGCTGCCTCGCCGACGACGAGATCCGCGCCTACATCGCCACGGGCGAGCCGATGGACAAGGCGGGCGCCTACGCCATCCAGGGCCTCGCGGCCATGTTCATCGTCGGGCTGGACGGCGACTACTACAACGTGATGGGACTTCCCGTCTGCACGCTTGCGACGATCCTGCGCAAGCGCGGCGTACAGTTATTGAGGTGATCGAGCTTGAAAAAACAAATCTCCGCGCGGGTGAAGACGATCCTGATCCTCGCCGTCGTGCTGGCCGTCGCCACGGCGATCATCTCCGGCCTGTTCGGAACGACGTGGGCCGGCAAGGCCGTGCAGACCGTTCTCGCGCCTCTGCGCAGCGGCGTCAGCGCCCTGACGCGGCAGGCCGAGCGGTACTATAACTACATCTTCGGCTACGAGGCGCTGGAGGCCAAGAACCACTACCTCGAGCAGCGCATCATCCAGATCGAGGACGAGGTGCGCAGCGCCGACTCCCTCCAGCGCGAAAACGAGCGTCTGCGTGAGCTGCTGCACCTGAGCGAGGAGCACCCGGACTATCACTACTGCGACGCGTACATCATCGCGTGGGAGTCGTCGAGCTGGAAAAGCGCCTTTACCATCGGCAAGGGCACGAATGCCGGGCTGGAAACCGGCATGGTCGCCATCACCGAATACGGGCAGGTGGTCGGCCTCATCACCGACGTCGGGCCGAACTGGGCCACCGTCACGACCATCCTCGATTCGTCCGTCGAGATCAGCGCCAGCGTCGCCTCCTCCGGCCACACGGGCGTGGTGCAGGGCGCGTTCTCCAGCGGCAGCGCCGGAAAGCTGCGCATGAACTATCTGCCCAGCGAGGCCGTCCTGCGCAACAACGACCAGGTCGTCACGACCGGCTCGTCGGTCTATCCGAAGGATCTCATCCTCGGCTATATCGAGGACGCGGGCTTCGACGAGACGGGCGTCGCCAAATACGCCATGCTCCGTCCCGCCGCCGACTTTGACACGCTGGAGCAGGTCTTTATCGTCACGCAGTACAACGCCGGATAAGCGTTCGGGAGGTAGCCATGCTGGATAAACTCTATATCACGCCGCTGCAATGGCTGCGCATCCTGCGCTGGACGCTCTACAGCCTGCTGCTTCTGCTGGCGCTGCTGCTGCAGACGGTGGTCTTCGGCGGCGGCCGCACCCTGCTGGGCGTGCAGCCCGACCTCGTGCCGGTCGTCATCGTGTGCGTCTGCCTGCGCGAGGGCGCCGAGCGCGGCGGCACGTTCGCGCTGCTGGCCTCCCTGTTCTGGCACCTGTCCGGCGCGGAATACGGCAGTGTCTGCATCCTCGTTTACACCGTCGTGCCCGTCGCGGGCGCGCTCGTGTGCCGCGCGATGCTCGCCGAGCGCTTCGTCCCCTGCCTTCTGACCACGCTCGTGACCCTCTTCGTCGGGCAGGCGGCGGTGTTCCTGCTGAAATTCTTCTTTGAGGATCTGGCCGGCATCTACTTTTTGCGCCGGCTCCTGCCCTGCGTGCTCGTTTCGCTGCTGTTCCAGCCGGTCGTGTATCTGCTCGTCCGGCGCATCAGTAAAATAGGAGAAAAAAATGAATCAACATAGATTTTCCTTCCGCGTGACCGCGCTGGTCGTGCTTCTGGCGCTGATGCTGGGCATCTTCGCCGCGCAGCTTTACGCCGTGCAGGTCGTGGAAGGCTCGGAGCAGGAGGATTCGCCCCCCGGCTCCTACACCTACCGCACCCGCGTCACCGCCGCCCGCGGCGAGATCCTCGACCGTAACGGCGTCGTCCTCGTCGGCAACCGCGCCTCGTTCAACATCGTCCTGATCTACCCCGTCCTGTTCAGCTCGGAGGACCCGAACGGCAGCCTGCGCAAGCTGACGAATCTCGCCGTCGAGCGCGGCCTGACCATCGTCGACCACTTCCCCGTCACGACGGAAAAGCCCTATGAATACACCACCGACCGCTATTCCTCCGTCTGGAACGGCTATTTCCGCACCTTCCTCGCCGCGCGCGAATGGGACAGCGACATCTCCGCGCCGCAGCTCGTGCAGCGCCTGCGCGAACGCTACCACATCCCCGCCGACTGGACGGAGGAGGAGGCCCGGCGCGTCATCTCCGTGCGCTATGAGCTGGAGCTGCGCCACTGCACGAATCTGCCCAACTACGTCATGCTTGAGGACGTGGACGCCGTCTCCCTCGCCGCGCTCAAGGAGCTGAACATCCCCGGCGTGACGGTCGAAAAATCCACCGTCCGCGAGTATTACACCGACTACGCCGCCCACATTCTCGGCCGCGTCGCGGACATGAGCCCGGAGGAATACGAATACTACAAGCAGTTCGACTACGCCATGGACGCGCAGGTCGGCAAGGAGGGGCTGGAAAAGGCGTTTGAGCTGGAGCTGCACGCCACCGACGGCCTGCTCGAGACGACCATCGCCGCCGACGGCAAGATCATCGAGCAGCACTATATCGTCGAGCCGGTCGCCGGCAACAACGTCGAGCTGACCATCGACATCAACCAGCAGAAGGTCGCGGAGGATTCGCTGGCGGCGCTCATCCTCGACCTGCGCGAAAACGGCCTCAACGGCACCGACCGCGGCAAGGACGCCGAGGGCGGCGCTGTCGTGGTCATGTCGGTCAAGACCGGCGAGGTGCTCGCCAGCGCGAGCTATCCCACCTTCCACCTCACCACCTACAGCGAGGACTACAACGACCTTTTGGAGCAGGACTACGCCCCGCTTTTCAACCGCGCGGTGCTGGCGACCTATCCGCCCGGCTCCACGTTCAAGATGGTCACGACCATCGCCGCCATCAACGCGGGCGTCATCAAGCCCGGCTTCGAGGTCAACGACCTCGGCGTCTACCGCCGCTTTGAGGACGCCGGCTACCTGCCGCGCTGTCTGCTTTATACCACCACCCAGGGCGCCGCGACCCACGGCTCCATCGACGTGATGGAGGCCCTCTCGGTGTCCTGTAACTACTATTTCTACGAGATCGGCTGGATGGTCGGCATCGATGCCATCGACGCAACGGCCGAAGCCCTCGGCCTCGGCGAAGAAACGGGCATCGAGATCTATGAAAAGACCGGCCACCGCGCCAACCCGGAGGTCAAAAGCGAGCTGTACGACGGCGACTACAGCGTCTGGTACGGCGGCGACACCGTCTCGGCGGCCATCGGCCAGTCCGAGCACCGCTACACGCCGATGCAGCTTTGCTCCTATACGGCGGCGCTCGCCAACCGCGGCGTGCGCTATAAGGCCACATTCCTGAAGCGCATCCTCTCGTCGGACTATCAGACGCTCGTGCGCCGCAACGAGCCGGAGGTGCTCAGCCGGCTGGAGATCAGCGACGACGCCTACAAGGCCTATACCGAGGGTATGCGCCTGTCTGTCACGTCCTACAGCGGCACGTCGCACGGCCTGTTCGGCAACTATGACGTGGCCGTCTGCGCCAAGACCGGCACGGCCGAGCACGGCTCCGGCGGCTCGGACAATGCCTCGTTCGTCCTCTACGCGCCCGCCGACGATCCCGAGATCGCCATCGCTGTCTATGTGGAGAAGGGCGCGCAGGGCGGTAACCTCGGCAAGGTCGCCAAGGCCATTTTGGACGTCTACTTCTCCGAAGCCTCCGCCGTTGACACCGTCCCGGCAGAAAATACGCTGAACTAAGCAAAAAATTTGTCCGCCGGAAGCGTTTGCTTCCGGCGGACAATTTTTTGTGTAATGAAATTGCAGAGCGGTTACGGCAGACGCTTGTAGGGATGGGGCATGCCCCATCCGACCGCGAAGCGGCAGACGGAACAGACGAATAGGTTTGTACAGATTTGGTAGTTCCTGCACCGGCGCGCCCAGTGGTCGCGCCCTACGGCGAGGGTGCCTTGCTTGTGCGTAGGGGCGGCTATTAGCCGCCCGTAAATTCAAAATCCGTGCGAAGCACACCACATCTGTTCCCTATTCACTTTTCACGATTCTCTGTTCACCTTATTCATAAGCGGTAGTTCCTTCACCGGCTTACGGCTGCCCCGCCCTACAATCCAAATCCGTGCGCAACGCGCACACCACAGTCATTCACTCTTAGTCCTTAGCTTCATCGCCGTATTTCACCCGCCCGAAGGGCGGGTTTCACTATCATCCCTGCGGGGTGTTGTCCTCGGCCATCTTCGACACCATGTCGAAAATGCGCACGAGGGTGTAATCGAACCGCACGGGATACGTCTCGCACAGCTCGTTGATGCGGTTCGAGATGCCGTCGTTGACCGCGTCCTCCCGCGCCGTGTCGAGCCAGGCGCGCGTGCCGGTCATCTGGACGAAATACATGATATGGAAGCCGAATTCCGTCCGGACGATGCCCGTGTCGCCCGCGAGGCGGCCGTCGGCAAAGCACCAGTCGCTGAATTCCTCGACCATGGCGTTCGTGGCGAAGTTCTCATACAGGCCGCCCGTCTCCTGCGAGCCGGGATCGTCCGTGTATTCGCCCGCCAGCTCGGCAAAATGCTCTTCGGTCGGGTCCTCCTGCCACAGCGCATAGACCTCGTTGGCCTTTTCCTCGGCGGCGGCCCACTGCTCCGCCGTCCAGTCGTTCAAGGTCTCGTCCTTGTCGCCCTCCGGGGCGATGAGGATGTGGCGCACGGTGACGTTGTTCTTCTTCTCGATGCGGCTTTCGGCGTAGGCTTCGGCGTTTTCGTCAAAATACGCCTCGGCCATCTCATCGGTCATGCCGTCGGTGACGGCGGTCTTGATCTGCTCGTAATAGTCCATCGCGGCATAGAACGTCCGCAGATAGTCCTGATAGTCCGCCACGGTCACGCCGTCACCGAAGTTGGCCTTGATGTAGGCGTCCGGGGTGTCGTAGCCGGCCTCGACGGCCTCGGCGGCAAACTCGCCGTCGGGCGAGGCGATGTCGGCGATCATGGCCTCGTCGTTCTCGGGCAGGACGTAGCCCTCGGCATAGGCGGCCTGCGCCAGCGCGTAGTTCTCGTTAAAATGCCGCGCGGCGGCCTGCAGGAAGTACTGCTCCCACGTTGTCTGGCCGTCGATGCTGGTCTGCTCCGACAGCGGCTGCGACGCGTCGAGGCCGAAGTAGATCGCGTAGGAGCCGTAGTTGCTCATAAAGCCGTAGAATTCGATCCAGTAGCAGATCTGCAGCATCCGGTTGTTCAAAAGCGGCTGATTGTTCGCGTCCACGGCGACGATGGCGTTCATGATCTCGTCGTCCGGCGAGGCGCTGGTGATGGCGTAGTTGCTCATCGCGGTGACGTCATTGCCGCCGTAGTTGGTCTG
>CAZVSJ010000026.1:5891-7225 GCA_964629755.1 uncultured Oscillospiraceae bacterium
TGGTCTGTTCGGGCTGCTCGGACGTCTTGCAGCCGGCCAGCAGCGACAGGAGCATCGCGCCCAGAAGCAGCAGGGCGATATAACGTTTTGTCTTTCTCACGGGGTTTCTCCTTTGCTGAAATGATGAACCCATCATACCACGCTTTTCGCCCGGGCGCAACGGGAAAATGCTGCATTTACAGTTTGTTTAAGGAATCCTCCGGGCATTTTTCGGAATATCATTCATAGAGCGGATATTTCTCCGTCAGCGCGTCGACGGCGCGGCGCACCTTCTCCCGCGTGCCCTCAAAATCGGCGGCGGTGTCGTAGATGCACTCGGCGATGACGCGCATATCGTCCTCCTTCATGCCGCGGGTGGTCGCGGCGGCGGTGCCGATGCGCACGCCGCTGGTGACGAAGGGCTTCTCCGGGTCGTTGGGGATGGCGTTTTTGTTGACGGTGATGCCGTTTTCGCCGAGGCGGAGCTGCAGCTCCTTGCCCGTGATGTGCAGGGGGCGCAGGTCGGCCAGCATCAGGTGGTTGTCCGTGCCGCCGGAGACGAGGTCGAAGCCCTTTTCCAGCAGGGCACTCGCCAGCGCCTGCGAATTTTTCACGATCTGGTGGGCATAGTCGGCAAATTCCGGCTGCATCGCCTCATGGAAGCAGACCGCCTTCGCCGCGATGACGTGCATGAGCGGGCCGCCCTGCGTGCCGGGGAAGACGGCGGCGTTGATCTTTTTCGCGAATTCCTCTTTGCCCATGATCATGCCGCCGCGCGGGCCGCGCAGGGTCTTGTGCGTGGTGGTGGTCACGATGTCGGCGTAGGGCACGGGGCTCATGTGCGCGCCGCCGGCGACAAGGCCCGCGATGTGCGCCATGTCGACCATCAAAAGCGCGCCGTTCTGGTGGGCGATGTCCGCGAATTTTGCAAAGTCGATGGCGCGGGGATAGGCCGACGCGCCCGCGACGATGAGCTTGGGCTTGTGGAGCTCCGCCAGACGCGCCACCTCGTCATAGTCGATGCGGCCCGTGTCCGGGTCGACGCCGTAGGACACGGCGTTGTAGACCTTGCCGGACTGGTTGGCGGGCGCGCCGTGGGTCAGGTGGCCGCCGCTGGCGAGGTTCATGCCGAGCAGGGTGTCGCCGGGCTGCAGGAGCGCGGCATAGACCGCCAGATTCGCCTGCGCGCCGCTGTGCGGCTGGACGTTGACGAATTCCGCGCCGAAAAGCTGCTTTGCCCGGGCGATGGCGAGGCGCTCGACCTCGTCGACGACCTCGCAGCCGCCGTAATAGCGCTTGGCGGGCAGACCCTCGGCGTATTTGTTGGTCAGCACCGTGCCCATGCAGGCGATGAC
>CAZVSJ010000026.1:7325-21928 GCA_964629755.1 uncultured Oscillospiraceae bacterium
CGGGCAGACCCTCGGCGTATTTGTTGGTCAGCACCGTGCCCATGCAGGCGATGACGGCGCTCGAGGCGATGTTCTCCGAGGCGATCAGCTCGATGCAGCGGCGCTGCCTGCGCAGCTCGCCGCCAAGGAGCGCACCCAGCTCCTCGTCAAAGCGCGATACATATTCAATATTGGGGGCAAGCTCGGAAATGGTACGCATGGCAGTTCCTCCTATGTTATAACGAGTAGTGAATAGTGAACAGTGAACAGTGAATAACGAATTGTAAAGGATGAAAAGCCCCCGCCCTACAATTATAAATCCGTGCGAAGCACACCTGTAGCGCGCGGCATCCCTGACGCGCCGTTAAAAATCCGTGCGCGTCAGCGCACACCTGTAGCGCGCTGCATCCTTGACGCGCCGATGAAATCGTCTCGTTGCCTGCGCTCGGCGCAATGACAAATGGGGTTCGGACAAAACAAAAAGAGTGCAGCCGTCTCCGGTTACACTCCAATACAGAGATCCCGCTCGCGCGGAATCAACCTCTGTCCTTTTGCCTGAGAGATTCGGCTTTCGCCTTGCACCTTCGGCACTCAAAATTGAGCTTCTCCAGAGAGTCCCTACACGGCCCGGTCTGTTTTCCTGAGAGCATTACTCCTTCGGAGGGTCAAAATGACCGCTTTCCCGAGCCGTTTCGACGGGTTTATATGTTTATACGCCTATTATATCGGTTTCCCGAAAAAAAGCAACCCTCATTTTTGTGAAATTTCTCTCTGCTGCAGGAGGCAGTTTTGTGCATTATTCACAGGAAGCTCCGGACAGAGCGCGAAATTTCTACAAATTGCAAAAATTCACTGCCCAAAGACATAGATTTTTTCTGCCATGTGTGCTATAGTTTATTGTGTATGATTATGAATTGAGGTGATGCAACCTATGGCTCGAACCTTTTTCGGCGGCGTCCATCCGAAGGGCTTCAAGGAGCTGTCGTGTGAGGCGCCCATCGTGCCGCTGCGTCCGAAGCTCGTCAGCATCGCAATGTCGCAGCACATCGGCAAGCCCTGCACGCCCCTGGTCAAGATCGGTGACCGCGTGACCGTCGGTCAGAAGATCGGCGACGGGCAGGGTCTGTGCGTCCCCGTCCACGCCTCCGTCTCCGGCACGGTCGTGGCCGTCGAGCTGCGCCCGACGCCCTCCGGCACGGACGGGATGTGCGTCGTCATCGAAAGCGACGGGCGCGACACCCTCTGCCCCACGCTCAAAAAGCATGAGACCATCGCCGACCTCTCGCCCGAGGAGCTGACCGCCATCATCCGCGAGGCCGGCATCACGGGCATGGGCGGCGCGGGCTTCCCGACGAACGTCAAGATCTCCTCCGGCATGGGCAAGGTCGACACCGTGATCGTCAACGGCGCGGAATGCGAGCCGTACATCACCTCGGACGACCGCCTGATGCGCGAGACGCCCGAACGCGTGGCCGGCGGCCTGCGCGTCATTCAAAAAATTCTCTCCCCGGCGCGCACCGCCGTCGGTATCGAGGCGAACAAGCCACAGGCCATCGCCGCCATGCGCGAGGCGCTGGGCGAGGACGTCGAGCTGCTCACCCTGCGCGTGCGCTACCCGCAGGGCGCGGAAAAGCAGCTCATCCAGTCGGTCACGGGGCGCTGCGTCCCGCCCGGCGGCCTGCCCGCCGCGGTCGGCTGCGCGGTGTTCAACGCCGCGACCTGCGCCGCGATCTACGACGCGGTCTATGAGGGACTGCCCCTCGTCCGCCGCGCCGTCACGGTGACGGGCCGGGCCATTGCCAGACCGTCGAACTTCCTCGCGCCCATCGGCACGCTCTATTCCGACCTCGTCGAGGCGGCGGGCGGCTTCTCCTGCCAGCCGTATAAAATTCTCTGCGGCGGCCCGATGATGGGCATCGCCCAGCCCACCCTCGCCTGCGGCACGATCAAGGGCAACAACGCCCTGACCTGCTTCTCCGCGAAGGACAACCACGAGGTCGCCGAGCCGCACTGCATCCGCTGCGGCAAGTGCGTGGACGTCTGCCCGATGCACCTGATGCCCATTTTCCTGCACCGCGCCCAGAAAAACGGCGACCTTGCAAAGCTCGAAAAGGGCAACGTTATGGACTGCATCGAGTGCGGCAGCTGCGCCTACGGCTGCCCGGCGGGCATCCATCTCGTGCAGAGCTTCCGCACCGCGAAAAAAATGCTCCGCGACGCCAAGGCAAAGGAGGCGGCAAAATGAAATACGAACCCGTCAACCTGACCCTCTCGTCCTCCCCGCACGCGCACAGCAAGAATTCCACCGCCGTCATCATGCGCGACGTGTGTCTTGCGCTGCTGCCCGCCCTCGCCGCCGCGATTTATTTCTTCGGCTGGCGCGCCCTGACACTGACGCTCGTGTCCGTCGCGGGCTGCGTGTGCTTCGAGTGGGGCTACCGCCGCGTGATGAAAAAGGACAACACCGTCGCGGACTGGTCGGCCGTCGTCACGGGGATGCTCATCGCCTTTGTCTGCCCGGTGACGCTGCCGTTCTGGACGATCCTGATCGCGGACTTCTTCGCCATCGTGCTGGTCAAGCAGCTCTTCGGCGGCATCGGCCTGAACATCGTCAATCCCGCCCTCGCCGCCCGCGCGTTCCTGTTTAGCTGGCCGTCCTTAATGTCCGGCAACTGGGTCAGCCCCGGCACGAGCATCGACGCATTCTCCAGCCCCGCCCGTGCCGCTCTCGACGGCCTGACCTCCGCCACCCCGATGGAGGCGCTGCACGCCGGCGCTCTCCCGGCGCAGAGCCTGCTCGACCTCTTCTTCGGCAAGATCGGCGGCTCTCTGGGCGAGGTCTCGGCGCTTGCCCTGCTGCTCGGCGGCATCTATCTCGTCGCGCGGCGGGTCATCACCCTGCGCATCCCGCTGGCCTACCTCGGCACGGTCGCGGTGCTGGCCTTTGTTTTCCCGCTCGGCGGCTGTGACCGCCTGAACTGGATGCTCTGCCAGCTTCTCTCCGGCGGATTGATGCTCGGCGCCATCTTTATGGCCACGGACTACACCACCTCCCCCGTCACGCACGGCGGCCAGATCGCCTTCGGCGTCGGCTGCGGCGTGCTGACGATCCTGCTGCGCTACTTCGGCTCCTATGTCGAGGGCGTGAGCTACGCGATCCTCATTATGAACTGCTGTGTCGGCTTCTTCGACAAGCTCGGCGTGCCTAAGCGCTTCGGCGCGGTGAAGGAGAAAAAGCAGAAGGGCGGTGAGGCGGCATGAAAAACGCAAAGTACATCCTCCGCCTGACCGTGACGCTCCTGCTCATCACGGCGGTCGTCGCGGGGCTTCTGGGCCTGGTCAACTACCTGACCGAGGACCGCATCGCCGCCTTGCAGAATGAAAAGGCCGAATCCGCCATGCGCGAAGTCCTCGAAGCGGACGGCTACGAGCCGGTTCCGACCGACCACGAGGGCGTGACCGCCCTGTACCGTGCGGGCGACAAGGGCTATGTCGTGCGCGTCGGCGTCAACGGCTTCGGCGGCGCGGTCGACATGATGGTCGGCGTCGACTTAACCGGTGTCGTCACAGGCGTGAGCATCATCTCCCATTCGGAGACGGCCTCTCTCGGCGCGAACTGCACCCGCGAGGACTTCCGCGCCCAGTTTGCCGGCGCGACGGACACCCTCGCCGTCAGGAAGGACGGCGGCACGGTCGACGCCCTGACCGGCGCGACGGTGACCTCCCGCGCGGTGACCAAAGGCGTCAATCTCGCGCTGGAATGCGTGAAGGAGGTGCTCGGATGAACTTCAAAAAACAGCTCCGCGAGGGTCTTCTGACCAACAACCCCGTTCTGAGCCAGCTTCTGGGTATGTGCTCGACGATGGCCATCACAACGACCCTCTTTAACGGCATCGGCATGGGTCTGTCCGTCACGATCATCCTCATCTGCTCGAACGTCGTCATCTCGCTCCTGCGCAAGGTCATCCCCGACAAGATCCGCATTGCGGCGTACATCGTCATCATCGCGGGCTTCGTCACGATGGTCGACCTGCTGCTGAAGGCGTTCCTGCCCGCCCTGTCGGACAGCCTCGGCGTCTTCATTCCCCTGATCGTCGTCAATTGCATCATCCTCGGCCGGGCGGAGTCCTTCGCGTCGAAAAACGGCGTGCTGGCCTCGGCGGTCGACGGCCTGACGCAGGGCATCGGTTACACCGCCGCCCTCGTCATTATGTGCATCATCCGCGAGCTGCTCGGCAGCGGCACCTTCGGCGCGGGCGTCTTCGGCGCGGACGGCATCCGCATCCTGCCGTCGCAGTACCCGGCGCTGCTGGTCATTCTGCCGGTCGGCGGCTTCCTCACCCTCGGCTGCCTGATCGCCCTGACCCAGTGGATCAACCGCAAGCTCGCCGCGCGTGAGGCGGAAAAGGAGGCGGCAAAATGAGTATTTTCGTCACCCTGTTCGCCATTTCGCTCAACGCGATCTTGGCCGAGAACTTCATTCTCGTCAAATTCCTCGGCATCTGCCCGTTCATGGGCGTGTCGAAAAAGCTCGACACCTCGCTGGGTATGGGTCTTGCCGTCATCTTCGTCATGGCGCTGGCCTCCGCCGCGACGTGGGCGGTCAACGAGTTCCTGCTCGTCCCGCTGAGCCTGACGTATATGCAGACGGTCGTGTTCATCCTCGTCATCGCCGCCCTCGTCCAGTTTGTCGAGATGTTTTTGCAGAAGGCGCTGCCCGCGCTGTACCAGTCCCTCGGCATCTACCTGCCCCTCATCACGACCAACTGCGCCGTGCTGGGCGTGGCGCTGCTGAACATCCAGAACGGCTACACCTTCCTGGAGTCCGTGGTCTACGGCATCACGGGCGGCATCGGCTTCACGCTGGCCATCGTCCTGTTCTCCTCCATCCGCGAGCGGCTGGAGGACTGCGACTGCCCCAAGGCGTTCAGGGGCTTCCCGCTGGCGCTGATCGCGGCGGGTCTGCTCGCCCTGTCGTTCATGGGCTTCTCGGGCTTTAAGGTCTTTTAAGGAGGTACGGCTATGGAAAAAATTCTCTATGCCATCGGCGTGCTCGGCGTGCTGGGCGCGGTCTTCGGCGGCATTTTGGCCGTCGCCTCGCGCATCTTCGCCGTCAAGGTCGACGAGCGCCTGCCCAAGCTGACCGGCGCCCTGCCCGGCGCGAACTGCGGCGGCTGCGGCTTCGCCGGCTGTCAGGCCTACGCGCAGGCCGTTCTGGACGGCAAGGCCGCCATCGGCCTGTGCGCCGCGGGCGGCGCGGAGGCCGCGAAGAAAATGTCCGAGGTCATGGGCGTCGAGACCGCCGCGGTCGAGCGCAAGGTCGCCATGGTCAAGTGCCGCGGCCAGCACCACCTGCCCAAGGGGCGCTATGAGGGCATCGCGGACTGCCGCGCGGCCATGTTCGTCACGGGCAACGGCCCGACCGCCTGCCCCAGCGGCTGCCTCGGCTTCGGCACCTGCGAGACCGTGTGCAAATTCGACGCCATCCACGTCGTCGGCGGCGTCGCCCGCGTGGACGCGGACAAATGCACCGGCTGTATGCAGTGCGTGGACGTCTGCCCGCGCAAGGTCATCGTCCCCGTCACCTATGACAGCGACATCGTCATCGCCTGCTCCAACCACCAGCGCGGCGCCTATACGCGCAAATTCTGCGACATCGGCTGCGTCGGCTGCCACCTGTGCGAAAAGCAGTGCGACTACGACGCCATCCACGTCATCAACAACCTCGCGACGATCGACTACAGCAAATGCGTCTCCTGCGGACGCTGCGCCGCGGTCTGCCCGCGCCAGCTCATCTCCGACTCGAACCTGCGCACCGATATGGACGCCGTCCCCGCCATGCAGCGCTGACCCGCCTGCCGAATATAAAAAACGCACCGCCACGGTCATTCCTGACCGTGGCGGTTCTGCTTTTCAATCCGGTATGGGTCGGTAGCCGTCGGGCGTGACGGCGTAGCCGTGGCCCGGCCGGGGCTGCCACTCGTAGCGGTTTTTCCCCTCCTGCGGGAACAGCCGCGCCATAATGGCGGCGATGACCCCGCCGTGGGTGACGATCACGGTATCCCGCGCGGGCGGGAAGCAGTCGAAAAACGCCTCCAACGCGCGCTTTTCCATTGCCCTGCCGCTTTCGCCGCCGGGCGTGGCCTTGCCCTCGTTGTCCCCCGTGATCCAGTCCTGATAGGCCGGGTCGTCCTTCAGTTCCTCAAAGCCGCGCATCTCAAAGCAGCCGAAATCCATCTCGCGCAGGCGCGGCTCCCGGCGGTGCGGGACGCGCCCGAACAGAAGCTCCAGCGTCTGCTCCGTCCGCTGCATCCCGCTGGTGAGGTAGACGGCGTTTTTGACGTCATAGTGCAGCGTGCGCAGCGCGGCAGCGCCCGCGGCGGACAGCGGCAGGTCGGTGCTGCCGCAGTAAAGGTGCTTTTCGTTGGCCTCGGTCATGCCGTGGCGGATCAGATAGACGGCGCTCATTTCAGCCGCTGCTCCAGCCCGCAGAAGATCCGCACGACCCGCTCCGCCTCGGCCGAGAGATAGCGGCAGAGGCGTCCCGTCTCCTGCCGCCACGCGCGGTTTTCCGCGCCGAGGGGGACGACGCCGCAGAAAATGTCGCGGCAGATCAGGATGCTGTTCTCCCATTGCGCCCGGTGCGCGCCGAAATACGCGACGGCATCCGCGCCCGCCTGCACGCAGGCGAAGGTGAATTCCTCGATGGAGCGGACGCAGCGCTTGCCGAAGTCGATCCGTGTTCCGTTACAGGTAAAAATGTCCTCCGGCGCAAGGTCAAACGCGGCCTTCGCGTAGGTCAGCTTGCCCTGATACGCGCCGCCGATGATAAAAACCATGGTATCCCTCCCTAAAGAAGTGCGTAGACCGCGACGGCGCACAGCTCGCCGACGGTCAGGGCGTAGCCGGAGACGTCGCCGTTCATGCCGTCCAGCGACCGAAAGCCCCGCCACAGGGCAAGCCCGTAGCCCGCCGCGCAGGCGGCCGCGGCAAAGCCGTACCTCCCGCATAGCAGGAAGCTGCCCGCAAGCGCGGCAAGCAGCAGGGCAAGCAGCAGGAGAAGCTGCCAACGCGGCTTTTTCATCGCGGCATACTGGCTGGTGGACATGGGGCGAAGCGCCGTCACCGCCAGCGCCGCGCAGCACCGGCTCACCACGGGGATCGGCAGGAGCGCCCAAAACGGCGCCGTTTCCGGCGCGGAGGCGAACAGCGCGAACTGCGCCAGCAGCAGCAGAACGCAGCCGATCACGGCGAAGGCCCCGACGTGGGAGTCCTTCAGGATCTCCCGCCTGCGCGGCAGGTCGCGGCACGAGCGCACCGCGTCCGTGACGTCCAGAAAGCCGTCCAAATGCAAAAAGCCCGTGACGGCGCAGGGATAGGCGGACAGCAGCAGCGCCCGCACAGGCACCGGCACGCCGAGCCTTCCGCACAGCCAGGCCAGCGCCGCCCAAAGCGCGCCCAGTTCCAGCCCGACCAGCGGCAAAAACAGGAGCATTTTGTCCCGCGCCTGCTCGTCCCAGACGTGCCACGGACACGGCAGGGCGCAGAACATCGACTGGCACATGGCAAAAGCGTGTAACAGCGTTTTCAAAGCGGCAGTTCCCCCTTGTGAAGCGTGAAATTTCCGGCGGCGGCCTCGATCACCACGTCGCAGACGGCCGCCAGCGCCCGGTCGATGCGGGCGAGGGTCTTGCGGAAGACCTCGGTGCTGCCGTCGTAGTGCGCGGCGTCGGCATAGAGGCTGTCGCTGACAATCACGGCGTGCCGGACGGAGCGGGCAAAGGCGACAAGCTCGTCCGCGCAGCGTGCGGCGGCGTCCGTGTCCGTCTCGCAGGAGGCCGGGTCGGGAAACAGGACGTTCATCAAAAGCGCCGTGGTGCTGTCGAGCAGGAAGGCCGCGTCCGGCTGCGCCGTTTGCAGCGCGGCGGAAAGCTCGCGGCCGCATTCGATGGTCTCAAAGCCCATGCCCTCGCGCTCGGCCAGATGGCGGCGGATGCGCGCGCGGTCTTCGTCGTCGGCAGGGATCATGGTGGCGACATAGTAGCGCTTCCCGCCGTTTGCCAGCCGGAGCGTCAGCTCCTGCGCGAGCAGGGATTTTCCGCTTTTGGAGCCGCCGGAGATCAAAATCGTCATGTGCCCGCCTCCACGGTGAAGGCGTCGCCCCGCCGGATCTCGTCCAGGTAGCCGTCGTCGATGCCGGCCTGGTCGAAGGTCGCCATGTCGTTCATCACGGCGCAGGCGGCGCAGAGGACTTCAAACGCCAGCGGGCAGCCGCTGCCCTCCCCGAGGCGCATTTCCAGCAGCAGCATGGGCTGCAGCTCCATCGCCTCCATCGCGAGGCGGTAGCCGATCTCATAAGACGCGTGGCTGGGGATCAGGTAGGCGCGCACGTTGGGGCACAGCCGCACGGCGCACAGGGCGGCGACGGCGGAGATGAAGCCGTCGACCACGACCGGGCGGTGGCTGGCGGCCGCGCCCAAAAACGCGCCGCACATGGCGGCGAGGTCAAACCCGCCGACCTTTGCCAGCACGTCCACCACGTCGTTTTTGTCCGGGCGGTTGACGGCGAGCGCCCGGCGGATGGCCTCCTTCTTCCGGCGAAAGCCGTCGTCCGTGACGCCGCCGCCGCGTCCCGTCACCGTCTCGACCCCGGCGTCCAGCAGCGCCGCCAGCACCGCCGAGGAGGTCGTCGTGTTGCCGATGCCCATCTCGCCGACGCCCAGCACGTCCGCCCCGGTCGCCTGCGCCAGCTCCGCGCCCGTGAGGATCGCGGTGAGCGCCTGCTCCCGCGTCATGGCCGGGCCGCGGGCGATGTTGCCCGTGCCGTAGGCGATCTTACGGTTCAGGACTGCCGGCTCCGCGATGTCCGCGTTGACGCCGACATCGCAGACGGTGATGCCGCAGCCGAAATGCCTGCAAAGCACCGACGCGCCGGTCTTGGCGCGCGTTAAGTTGACAGTCTGCTGCAGGGTCACGGATTGCGGCGCGCTGGACACGCCCTCCGCGACCACGCCGTTGTCGGCGGCGAAGACCAGCAGATGCTTTTTCCGAATTTCGTTCTGTACCCGCCCCGTGATGCCCGCGAGCTGAACGGACAGCGCCTCCAGCCGGCCCAGGCTGCCGGGAGGCTTGGCAAGCTGCGCCTGCCGCTTTTCGGCGGCGGACATCGCTGCGGTGTCCAGCGGCGCAATGGAAGCGAGCAAGGTTTCTAATGTCATTTTATTTGTCTCCTTTGAGAATATCCCGCTCCGCCAGCCAGCGGACGGACGGCGCCGCCTCCGGCAGCTCCAGCGTGAAGGTGGCGTCCGGGCAGAGCCGCTCCGCCATGCGCAGAAGCCGCGCCATGTCGAGCCGCCCCTCAGCCAATGCGCCGTGGGCGTCGCGGCTGCCGTCATTGTTGTGAATATGAAAATGGGCGGTCTCGGGTGCGCAGGCCTCGAGCCACCGCTCCGCCGGCACGGGGGAATAGGCGCTGATGTGCCCGACGTCGAGGCACAGGCGCAGCTTCGGGCTGTTTACCTTCCGCACGACGTCCGTCAGCAGCTCGGGCATCTGCTCCAGCACATTTTCCAGACACACGGTCATCCCGTCGGGAAGCTCCCGCACGAAATCCCGCCAGAAGCCGGCGGACTGCTCCGTGAACCAGCACGGAAAATACAGATGCGGATCAAAGCCCGCGTGCAGCACGAGCGTGG
This sequence comes from uncultured Oscillospiraceae bacterium, assembly GCA_964629755.1. GTDB lineage: Bacteria > Bacillota > Clostridia > Oscillospirales > Oscillospiraceae > JAZOXB01. The sequence goes on from CAZVSJ010000026.1 coordinate 17,000, forward strand.
AGATGCCGTAGCCCCGCGCCGCCGCGACCGCCTGCCGGTAGCGCAGCCGCGCCAGCTCCCGCGCCTTGGGGTCGATGGCGCAGGGAAACAGCTCGTTGAACGGCCCGTGCAGCACGCGGCAGGCAAGGCCCGCCGTCTTCTCCCGCACGGCGCGGTCGGTCTCGGCGAAGGCGTCGTCCAGATTGTACGCGGTGCAAAACTCCGCCAGCTCCAGCCCCAGCCCGTATTGCCGCGCGACGGGCGCGGCGTCCCCGGCGACGGTGGAGATCAGAAGCGCTTCCTTTTTCATACGCCCTCCTTAGGGGATCTTTTGGTTGCGAATGCCGCTGTGTCCCGCGGCGGGGGGTGGAAAACTCCGGACCGATCCGCACGCGCGGACGCCGGGAGCTTCCCCAATATCATAGCTGATTTTGCGCGCGGAGACAAGCCCCGCGCGGGATTCCCGCCGCATTTTTTTGCAAACGCCGCATCGTCCGCCTTGACAGGCCCGCGGAGGCATTGTATCATGACAGCAGATACCGCGAAATTATTTCCATAACAGGGAGGTAAGATAATGAAACGTCACAGCCGCTTTTGGAAGGCCGTGCTGCCGGTCTGCGCCGTGTGCGTCCTGTGTCTTTCGGCCTGCGGCACCGTGCAAGGCCCGCAGGAAACCGAGCCGGCAACACAGCTCTCTCCCACATCGGACAGCAAGCCCGTGATCCTCTGGTCTTCGCCCCGGAGCACGGCGGACGAGGCCGGCGCCGACCGCGACGCGCCCTCTGCCGCGCAGCAGACGCTCTGTTTCACCGACAGGGGCTGGGTCATTTCCGAACCCGGCGCAGAAGAAGCGCAGGAAGCCGCGGACGCAGAGGTGCTGGGCCAGATCGCCCCCGGCATGCGCCTTGAAGAGATCCGGTCGCTCGATCCGGACGCGGACTACGATTTTCTCTATGCAAGCTGGACGGAGTATCCGAGGATCTCCCACCACCACACCGCCGACGGGCGCGAGCTCTCGTTTTACTATGACGCCGCGCTCTGCCTCGAGCGCGTCGAGCTCTCCTGAGCGGCCATAAAACGCGCCGCCGAGATGAAACGGCGGCTCTTTTATGATGTTTCAAACTGACACAGTCCGCGGCTGGAAAGCCGTCAAAAGGAGATGTGTGCCCAGTGAAAAAGGTAAGAATTGGAGTAAATAACGGATTGATGATAGGATATATCATTTATATACTAATTCAAGCGGTTTTTTGCGGTACGATAGCAGCGTTAGCCTTTGGCTGTTTTCCGCAGTATCCGAAGACAAGTATTCCTTGGGGTATCTTTATCTCCCTGTTATTTCTTTGCTTTCCGGGCGTCTGTGTAGCTGACCCTCATCGAACGGGCTTTGCGTGGCTGACTTTTGTGCCGGAAGGCATCGAATATCACGCACTTTTCCGGCGGAAGAAAGTTCGTCCGTATTCGGATTATCCCTATTGGTCACATGGAAGATATTTGCACGTCGCCGTTGTGGTCGACTTCATCGTTCTTTCAAAGCGGAAACTCAGCACTAAGGAGCTTGACCAGATCAATGATGTAAGGCCGTCGGCTGATTTGATTAAGATCCGTTACAAAAAGAAAACCTATCAAAAATTGCTGGAGGTTCTGCCGGAGAAGCAAAAGCTCCTGCTTCGCTGTGCTGTCCCGAAATGATCTGTCGATGCTTTGTGCGCCAAAAAAGCTCTGTGAAATACTTTGCTGGCACAAAATGTGAAAAATGCCCTCCGGGTATATCACCCGTTCCGCAGGGAACGGATATCATTGAAAAAAGCACGCCGAAGCGTGCTTTTTTCTGCCAAAGAGTAACCAAAGGTCACAAAATGGAGGTAAGAGTAATCAACCGTAGTGTGGCTGCTCTGTTCGACAAATTGGGATTTGTCTAACTGATGGACTTTACCATAATAGGCAATCCATTACTTGCCTTTGCGCCATTTTCTGCATATCCGCAACTTGCCCAAAATTGTTGTGCAGGCCCATAAGCAGACACATAGCATTTTGTCATGTGGTTTTTCTGCAAGCTGTTTTCGATATATGTGACCAAACTTTTTCCCAGACCAGCGGAGCGATGCGAAGGAATCAGGCCAATCTCCAAAATCGTTCCAAATCCTGGCATCTCACTAAACGAAAAGCCCTCAGTATCAATTGCCCATAGCGCAAAACCAATATATTCCTGCTCGTGTGTTACAAAGCAACCACACACCTCGTTGTTTATTACTTTGTCGAACATCAAGCGGACGAATGAATCAATTACCTCTTGCGGTGTATTCTCGTCTTCGCCCTCACGATAATAGGAATTCGCCAACCTGTGAAATTCACTATAATCATGTTCATCAATTTTAACGTATTCCATTCTTTCTCAACTCCGTCAAATTCAAGTTTGTCGAATTGATTATACCATAGATGATGCGAACCGTCAAAAATTCGTGAAGTTTGGCTTCGCCAAGTGAAGCAGCGGCGATGCCGCTGTGAAGTATTGTGCTTGGCACAATGTGAAGTAAAGTGTGCCGCTCACTTCCGCAGATACTTCACTGCGCAGCAGCTTCACGATGCGAAGCATCACCTCTCGTGCCGCAAAGCACACTTCGTTGAAAAAAGCACGCCGAAGCGTGCTTTTTTCTGGTGACCCGCTGGAGATTCGAACTCCAGACCCATTGCTTAAAAGAGAAATAATAAAACAATTTTAATCATATTTATTATGTTTTATATGTTTTTAGTATAATTATTGAAACTAATTCGCATTAAATCAGATATATGTAATATTCTATAAATTCAGAAACTTGCAAATTATCAGCAAGAATTATATAACACGCCACAGGCTCGTAGATCATTCATCCGAGCCTGTTTTTCTATATGGTCATACATCCTATATCCTTAGCTATGTGATGAAAAAAATCCCCGCAGGAGGATGACCTCCCGCGGGGATTCGTCATGCCAGAAATCAGCCGCCGATTGCCCGATACAGCATCGTGACCATCTGCTCGCGCGTGACGTGCGCCTCCCATGCGTAGTTCGGCGTGCCGTCGGGAAGATTCCCGATGCCGTTGACGATTCCCTCGCGAATTGCCCACTGTCTGGCTTCCTCGCTCCACGCGCCTGCGTCGTTGTCCTCCAGCGCCTTTTCGTGCAGTCGGAGCAGCTCCTCGAATTCCGGCATTCGACTTGGCACTACATTCACCTCCACGATATACTTCACGCCGAAATAGCGGCACACGCCCTTGCAGATCGCCTCTGCAATATCCCGCGTATGGTCCACGATCCAGTCCGCGACGGCCTCGACGTCGTGGAAATCCGCCTCGATGTAGGCCGTCGGCGCTTTCGGCACGCGGATCTCATACAGCGCAGGATACGCCTGCACCATGTCCGGGGCACCCGGCGTCACCGGTCCGAGCGTCGCAAGGATCGCCTTTGCCGCCCTGTGACCCTCGCTCCCGTCAACGCCATAGAAGATCCGTGTGCCCGTCACGCTACCGTTGAACCCGTTGCTGTGGATTGGCATATGCAGCTCCGCGCCGAACGCGTCAGATGCCGCGCATTTCTCGGCCATAGTGGCGTACTGCATCAGCATCACCTCAAAGCCGCACCGCTCAAGCGCCGCCTTCGTCGCAATGCCGATCTTGCCGCACTGGATCGCCTCAGTCGTACCGCCGCCCGCGTAGGTGTTCTTAACCTGATCCGACGGCGAGATAAACACCTTATGCCCCATGTTCATTCCTCCCTGCACTCCGGCAGGCCAGCCACGCTCGTCAGCAGGCTGACCACACCGGCCAGACCCGCCGCAGAAACGACGGTAATCCAGTTGACGTCCGAGATCATGGCGCTCGCGCCGATCACGCCGACGGCCGTCTGCGCGACGGTCTTGACCGCGCGGATCCCTGCCGCCTTAAACCATTTCTTCCAGTTTCTCATGATGATTTACCTCCTGTTTTTCATGTTATGCTATGTACTTCCTACCGTGTCATTTCAAGGCTGCAATGCGGCCGTGGCAATCTAATGTTTGCACTGTAGCGCGCGGCATCCTTGACACGCCGGTGCAGGCGCCATCGATAGAACGCCGTAGGGCGCGTCGACCCGGCGCGCCGTGTGCAGGCATCCACGATATAACCCGTAGGGCGCGACCACTGGGCGCGCCGTGTGCAGGCACTTCTTTATAACCCGTAGGGCGCGACCACTGGGCGCGCCGTTGCAGGCACTCCCCCACCTTGTCATTGCGAGGCCGCATCGCGGCCGTGGCAATCTCTTCCACGACAATCGCACGACAATCGCACGCGTGTAATCTACCGCACCCCCAGCTCATCAAACCGCAGCGGCAGCGCCTGCACCTGCTGCATCAGCGCGTCTGCGTCGCCGTTCCCGCCGAGGCCGTTGTGGTATACGTCGTGCCAGTGCCCGATGCTCCTGCGTTCCTCCAGCGTCGTCCAGCCCCGCGCGATGATTTCCTTGCACCGCTCCTGGATGATGTACAGCATCAGATACCGCAGCGCCTTTCGCTCTGAGCTCTCCCCGGCCTTCTTCTTGTCGTGCCTGCCAATCATATACTGGATCAGGCTAACGACCGCCGCCCCGAACGACCCGCCGACAATCGCGGCTAAAAACTCCAAGCTCATGCCGCGCCTCCTTTGTTTCCGAGCATCTCCTGCACGGCGGATCTGTACTCCTCCGGCACTTGCTCAAGCGTGATTCTCCCGATGCGCACTTGTATCTCAAAAAATTTAACCATCGACATTCACCCCCAGAATTTCCAGCACCGCGCTCTCCAGCGCATCCAGCCGTTCCTCTTCGGTAGGCGGCGGCATCGGCACATCATGCGTAATCGCTTCAAGCTCGGCGATTTCCTCTGGCGTCATATCTCGGATGATTCCGTTTTCACATATCTTTCTGCTCTTCATGCTCTCACCCCGAAAACATCGATTTTAC
>CAZVSJ010000027.1:0-20379 GCA_964629755.1 uncultured Oscillospiraceae bacterium
AATTCTTCAATTCTACTACCTATTATAAAGCATTGTGTCAATATGAAAAAGAATGTAGAAACCCCGGCATCAGCATTGTAGGTAACAATTGATGTGAGACCAAGTGAGTAGAAAAAGGCGATTGCGTTTGATGGAATAAATCCACCACAGCCCAAGACTACTGAGGCGAATATGCATCATAGCCCTATATCTGGTACATTATAACTAACCATCATCGCTTGGTGATGCTCATGATATGACGATCCTGTGATATATCGTTCCAAAGGCAATGGTACATATCAAATGTACGATATGCCGGATGTGGTGGAGGAGAGGCGCTGCTTTGAGGACTTTGACAATCAAAGGGGCAAAGAAGAACGCAAAGAATTGTATCTGCAAGCCTTGAAGCAGTAATCCGCCCACCGGGTGGGGCGTTTTTGCCCCACCCGGTGGGCTATGTTTATGGCAGGAAAGAAAATGGGTGGTTCTTCTATGAATTATGAAGTTGCTGCCGATGGCTTGGCAGAGGAACAGGTATCTCGTTTGGAAACAGTATTGCTGGGGGGAATATGAGGTGACAGTATTGGACAAAGAAGATGCTGTCTCATATCTTAGGGTGATGTAATATGGATTATTTATCCGCATTAAACGAAAAACAGTTGGGGGCGGTTATGGCGACGGAAGGCTATCTGCGCGTGATCGCCGGTCCGGCAGCGGCAAGACCAAGCTGCTGGTAAGTAGGTATGCCTATCTTGTAAGTATCCCCTGGATCATGTGTTCTGCCCGGAGATCTATGTCACACGGGAAGAAGCCGTCGACGCGGCTTTTGAGACCCTTGAAGCTGTCCGGGCACATGGGCATTATTACAAATAATAAAAACTTAGGTCTAAATATATGGTGTGCTATGATGCTTCCGTGATAAAAAACAAAGACGGAGGATGTCTTATGCTGTTCTATACAATCATTGTCTCAATGGAGGAAGCAGAGGAGCCGGTTCGAAGCCGGGAAGCTCCCGAGGACAAGGAACTCGCCGGAAAGCTGCTTGCGTGCAGCGAAGCGAACTACCAGCAAAATGGGCAAAACTACTATTTCTTTGCAACAGGTATCAAAAGAACAAGGATACAGTTCGGCGCGGTTTTTAAGTCTGCGACCGATGTCCTGCCTGCTTTTTCAGTTTATCTGCAGGAGGCCGGCATGGCAGCGGTCGATATCTCCATACAGGAAACTGCCTTCACCGCATTCAGAGTTATGCTGAAAATTGCGCGCGCAAAGGAATTGATTCGAGACGACGAAGAAGTATTAAGGCGTTTTGAGCTGGACCGTCTGCGTTCCAATTACGGTGAGGCATTGATCGAGGGAAATCAGACAAAAGAAGCTCTAATGCGACAATCAAGAGCGATGCTCTGCGAAGAGACGCTTTTGCCAGAGCTGAGACGGATCTATACGAAAAAGCGCCGGCGCTGCGCGAGAGGTCATCCCGTGCATTACATGATCTGCTGTGACGACCGTGACAGTCGAAAAGAGATCCTGCGCGTTTTACTGGAGGCGCTGTATGCAAACGGGAGGATCCGGAGCAAACGCTATTGCTTGATTGATTTTGAGCGGAGCAGCGGGCCCTCCGAGTTTTCTTCCTATGATGCGCTCTTCAAAAGCTGCGAGGACGGGACGCTGATAATCCTCTATCAGCCGGCAGAAGACTCCGACAGCGACCGCACGGGGCCGGGCGAAGGGTGGATCTGCGCAATCAGTGATCTGGTGAAGAAATACCGAAACCGCGTTTTAACGGTGTTTTGTCTGCCGGCGGAGTGCGCGAAAATCAAAGAGTTATTCTTTGAAAATCTATCCTACATGTCATTTGTGGAGCTATATGAAGATAACGCCTGCGGAAACCGTGCAAGAGAATACTTGAAAACACTGGCAGACAAATACGAGCTTCGGCCGGATAAACAGCTGTACGGGAAAATCGAAGACGATGCCAGACAATACCGCGCCGCACAGCTTAAGCTGCTGTTTGAAGAATGGTATGACGATAAACTGCGGCATTCCGTCTATCCGCAATACAAGGGGATCAAAAGCACAGCGACGAAAATCATACAAAAAAGCCCAGGGGCAGCGCAATCGACACGCTGAACGGAATGATCGGTCTGCGTGAAGCCAAAGCCGTGATCCGCAAGGCGTTGGATTATTTCAAGGTGCAGAAGCTGTACAAAGACAGAGGCCTGCAGGATACGCGACCGACCATGCACATGGTCTTTACGGGCAATCCCGGCACAGCGAAAACGACGGTCGCCCGACTGTTCGCGCAGATCATGCGGGACAACGGGCTGCTTTCCAGGGGCGAACTGTATGAGGTCGGACGGGCTGACCTCGTAGGCAAATATGTGGGCTGGACGGCGCAGCTCGTGAAACAAAAATTTCGGGAAGCACAGGGCAGCGTCCTGTTTATTGACGAAGCATATTCTCTTCTGGATGACAGAAACGGTCTGTACGGCGACGAAGCGATCAATACCATCGTACAGGAGATGGAGAACAATCGAGATAATATGGTCGTGATCTTTGCGGGCTATCCCGATCCAATGGAGCAATTTCTAAGCCGGAATCCCGGACTTCGCTCCCGCATTGCGTTTCATGTACCGTTTCCCGATTATAACACGGAAGAGCTTGTTTCCATCGCAGAGCTGCTCGCGGGCAAAAAGGGGCTGCATTTTACACAGCAAGCGTACGACAAGCTGCGGAACATTCTCAGCACGGCGCGAACCTCAGCGGATTTTGGAAACGGAAGATATGTCCGGAGCTTGCTCGAACAGGCCGGGATGGAGCAGGCAAGCCGCATCGTGAAAATGAACGGTGAGACATTAACCGAGGAAACTCTTCGGACTTTGATAGCGGAGGATATTCCCGACTGTAATATTTCGGGCCTTGCGGAAAAGCGCCGGATCGGTTTCTGTACAACACAATATTAAGGAAGCTCTGAACAAATCGGCTGCGGCGCTCGGCGGATCTTTTGCCGCAGCTTTTCGGTTCGAAAACCTTGAAATACACAAAGTATTCCTGCGGTTTTCAAACCTCAATTTGCGACAAAATCTCTCGCCGACCGCTCTTGCAGATTGATTCAGAGCTTCCTTAAAATATCTCGGTTTTAATATACTGTGTGCTATACTGCTTCCACAATCAAAAAACAAAACGGAGGGGCATAATGGATCGGAATATTCTGTTTCTGGCGGCAAAGCTGCCGGTGATGCTGCTGGGGGCGCCGGGCGTCGGCAAAACGGCGGTGGTGACGCGGTTCGCGCAGGAGCTCGGCGCCGATCTCGTGGACATCAGGCTTTCCGCCGAGACGCCGGGCAGCTTTGAGGGAAAGGATTATATCTCCCCGCAAAGCGGGGATCTCCAAAAGGCGCGGGCGTGGTGGTTACAGCGGATCGACGGAAACCGTGCGGAAAACCGGCCGACCGTGCTGTTCTTTGACGAATACACCAACGCGCCGGAGGCGCTGCAGCAGTTGGCATATGCGCCCTTTAACGAGCGGAGACTGCACGGTGTGTCCTTTGATTATTCGCTGTGGGGCGGTCAGCCGGGGCTTTATGTGTTCGGCGCCGGAAACCGCGTGGAGGACGAGACCGGCGCGCGGGAAATGGTGCACGCCACCAAGACCCGCGTGTTCACGGTGGATTTTCCGGTATCCGCAAGGGCTTGGCTCGCGTGGGCGGAGGAAAACGAGATCGACCCCAAGATACGCGCCTTTATCCACGCCAATCCGGACGCGCTGCTGGAAAAGCCATCCACCGGAACCGCTTGCCCAAGGGAGTGGGCAAATCTCTCCGCCGCACTTGCCGCAGGGATCCCCTGTCGGGAGGCGGCGCACGGAACCGTGCGGGGTGCTCATGAGGCAAAATTCTGCGCTTTCTATCAGCAAAGCACGCTGTGCCCGACCGTTGCGGAGATCGTAAACGGTACGGCAAAAAAGCCCTCTCCCGTGCAGCTTGCGGCATTTACGGCAACGCTTGCCGTCGCGCTGCGGGAGGACGAGGCGGTATGCGCCCATTTCCCGGCCGTATACCGCTGGATCGCGGAGCAAAGCCCGGAATGCGAGGTGCTGTTCGCCAAATACGCCACGCGGCTTTTGGGCGGGAAGCTGGCAGCCGACCGGGAGAGTATGCGGATTCTCCATTCCGCCGCAAAAAAGCTGGGGCGCGTGTGAAATGGATTTTATGAGACTGCTCTGGCGGGAACCGTGGCTGGCGCCGGTCGTGCTGAATCTTCGGAACATCATCCCGACGGAGCGCATCGAGACGGCAGGCGTAACGCCCGACGGGAAGACGCTTTATTATAACCCGAGCTTTTGGGACAGCCTGCGCGGGGAGGAACAGCTCGGCTTGCAGCTCCACGAAATGCTCCACATTGCCAATCTGCACGCGGCGCGAAAAGGCAGCCGCCAGCATTGGCTTTGGAATGTCGCCTGCGATATGGCGATCAATGCGCAAATTGAAGCCTCCGGCTATGTCCTGCCGAAAGGCGGTCTTTCCGGCGAGAACGACACCGCCGAAAAAATATATGCACGGCTGCTGCAAAAAGACAGCGAGGCGCAGCGAAGAAGGATCCGCATTTACAGCGGCTCCTACCTCAGAAACGGCGACCTGCTGACCCGCAATGCAGACGGCAGCGGCGCTATGCCGGACGCCGAAACGCGGGAAGCGGTCGAATACACGGCGCGGCTTGCCGGAACGGGCAGCACCCCGCTGTCCGCGCGGTACCGTCCTGCCGCCGCAAAGGCGGATTGGCGGATCGTCCTGCAAAGTCTGGTAAAAAGCCTGGTCGGTGACGATATGGAGTATTTGTCCGACACCTTTGATGAATTCGGTGTCTGCGAGGATCTTCTGTCTCCCAAGCCGCGGTCGAAGCTCTGCGTGCTGGCGGATGAGAGCGGCAGTATTGAGGACAAGCTGTACGAGCAGTTTCTGGGCGAGCTTGCCAAGCTGTCCCGGTATGCCGAGGTCTACGTCTCAGGCTTTACCGATACTGCCGTGTTCAACGCCGTGCCGCTGAAGCACTACCGCCGCACCATGACGGGCGGGACGGATGTGCGGGCGGTATATGCACAGGCGTGCCGAAAAGCGTTTGACGGTATCGTTGTGCTGACGGACGGATGCCTGGAATTTCCCAAGGCTGAGCCAAAGCCCACGATCTGGGCGATGCCGCAGAGCTTCGGCAGGAAAAGAGAGGTGTTGCTGTGAGGAGGTAGTGTTGTAAAACGTAGGATTTGTTCAGAGATTCCCTTGGAAAAATCAGCCCTTTGCCGCAGTGTGCGGCTGAAAGCGTTTGCTTTCAGAGAGGGCGGCGAGTCGCCGCCTTGTTATCTGTTTTTTAGGCTTACTTTCGCAAGCGAAAGTGGGGACCGGAGGGCTCCGGTATTTTGTACGGGGAAGGGCTGATTTTCCGGGATCAGAGAGGGGAAAAATATGAAAATCAAAGGCCATGTGGTGGAATTCGAGGCCTCCGATCTTGGCTTCATAAAAAAGCACGGCTTTCTGTCGGCCGCGCAGATGGCGTTGGAGCACAAGGCTGCTTCTCCGCTGCCGTATCTGTATGATGTCGACCGACTGAAAGCGTTTCTCAAAAAAGGGAGAAAAAGCCTGTTCTTTTATGTGAAGCACGCGGATCAGGACTACCGCCGCATTACGATAAAAAAGAAAAACGGCGGCGTGCGGCAGTTATACGCGCCCAACGCCGAGTTGAAGCGGCTGCAGGGAAGAATCCTGCGCGGACTTCTGGTGAAGCTGCCGGTTTCCGCGTATGCGACTGCGTATCTGCGGAAAAAGAATCCGGTGCAGAACGCCCTGCCGCACGTGGGAAAGCGGTATCTATTGAAGCTGGACATTACGGATTTTTTCGGCAGCATCCGCTTTGCGCAGGTTTACGGCGCGGCGTTCCATACCGGTCATTTCCCGAAACAGGTCGGCGTTATGCTGACCAGGCTCTGCTGCCGGCAGGGTGTCCTCCCACAGGGTGCGCCGACCTCTCCTGCGCTGTCCAACCTTGTGCTGCGCAATTTTGACAACAATCTCGGGAAATGGTGCGCTTCCCACGATATCGCCTATACCCGCTATTGTGACGATATGACCTTTTCCTCCGACCAGCCGCTCTATGCGGTCTATCGGAAGGCAAAGACCATGCTGGAGCAAATGGGCTTCCGGCTGAACGAGGGAAAGACCCGTTTCATCACCAACGCCAGCCGGCAAAGCGTCACGGGGCTTACGGTCAATGCAAAGGTTTCGGTATCCCGCGATTACAAGCGCAAGCTGCGGCAGGAGGTGCACTATGTATTGAAATTCGGTCTGGCGGAACATATCCTGCGTTCGGTGCCCGGCGCGTTGACCGAAGGGGGTCTGCCCAATGCAGGGAAATACTACCGCTCCCTGCTGGGGCGGATCAGCTATGTGCTGCAAATCGAGCCGGAAAACGCATGGTTCCGAAACGCGCTGGATCGGCTGAAATCCGATTCGCTCCTGCAAGGGGAGATCGCCTTATGGAGTATGTAAAAATGGCTTTCCCGCAAAAGCAAACGTAAACATAGACAAGCATATTTTGAAATGCTATAATGGAGGTAACTGAAAATGGAGATCAACTACAGCGGGCCGCTGAAGCGGATGATGGAGCTCAAGGAGCTGGCGGAGAAAAAGAACGACGAACAGGCGCAATTTCAGTTGGCGGAGCTTTACATCGCAAGCAAAAATCCGTCGCTGCTCTCTGAGGCGGTGGAGCTATACAGGAAATCCGCAAAACAGGGCTTTACCGACGCAAAGTTTGCGTTGGGGAGATGCTATGAGGAGGGCATCGGCGTCAGGAAAAACTACCGCGGGGCGATACAGTGGTACAAGGCCGCCAAAATAAGCATTACAAATGATCTGTTCAAGTATCCGGATCCTGTCGGGGAAGCCGATCGTGCGAGACTGGATAGTCTGGTTGAAAGCGGAATCTTTGACATGCTGATGGATTCGATCGATTATGACAACGAGCCTACCTTGGAAACGGAGGAATGTAACGCAGAGCTCGGGGACGCCGACGCGCAGAACAGTTTGGGCTGCCGGTATTATTACGGCAAGGATGTAGAGAAAGACATTCCAAAAGCAATCTACTGGCTTAAAAAAGCCGCAGAACAAGGCTACGAGGCTGCCTTTTCCCATTTGGGCGATATTTATGAAGCTTTGAAGGATTATAAAGAAGCGGCAAAATGGTACCGCCGATATGCCCAAACGAGGATCCAATGGCGCAATGAAAGGCTGGGCTGGTAAAAAATCGCTAAAACTACAATACAAAATACAACAAGGAGGATTTTATCATGGACTTGACAAAGGCATCCACAGCAGAGCTTGTGGAGGAGCTTGCCAAACGGGAGGCCGTCGAGAGGATCATGGTCGAACCGTATGCGTCCTACCGCATCGTCACGGAGGACCGGAACATCGAAGACGGCGGCCCTGTGGTTATTCTGCGGATTTGGGACTAAGTGTTAGAAAAGAAAGGAGCGCGATAAAATGGACGAACTGCAAGACTTGGATGAGTTGCTGAACCGTCTTGAAACGGCGGCAGACAAACGTACCATAATTGAAGTGGTACAGAAAATAGGTGCAAAAATACTCACACATTATGAAATCAGGCTTGGCAATCTAACGATTGAGCCTTTGCGGGTTGAAGCATACTTATATAAACCGGTATGCTTTGAAGATAAGTTTATTCATAAAGAAAAAGGAAAGGAAAATATAGTGTATGGGCCGCGACAGCGAGACCGCTTTGGTGAATTATACATACATATTGGCTATAGCGGAGCGGATATTGTTCTATCCCGCTGTGAAACATATGCCTTTTCATTTTTGCTGAAGAACTCCCGCATTCTGAGAAACGATGAAATCATTTATCCGTTTGTCAAACAGATTCAACTTGGCGGAATACTTAAGGAGCAAGGAATTCCCATAGACTATCATGAAAAAGTATTATATAGAAAAGCAAAGCCGAATGAGACGATTGTGTTTAAGACGGTGAGAAACGGTCTTTCAAAGATTGCGGAGCGGCCGGATTTCAGAAAAGCAGAACAGAATGAATTCAATACATTGCTGATATCATTATTTATAGAACTGAAAGAGCATACTTCAAGCGAATTTGATTTTGAAACCGGATTTGGCGGAGACAGAGCGGTAGTCGAGTATTTGAAAGACTACAAAGCAATGCATCCGGAGGTCGGGATTGACGAGCTTGACAGAATTCGCAAAGAACTATACCCGAACGGAAGCAAATCGGAGTTTAAGAAGGAGTTTGAAAAATAGTTGTTATTCTTTTCTTCTCTTCTCGCTGCAATTCCCCGATATCAGCCCGCTGCAAAGTCGCTTTTTTCGGCGCTTGAAGAACATGGCGAAGATTATGCTCTGATAGAAAACACGAAGGATATTTGGGTCAGAGATTATATGCCGGTGAAAACAAAGTCGGGGAACTATATTTCCTTTCGCTATGCGCCGGGTTACCTCAAAGACGAGCCGTGGCTGCGTACCGATTTCAGGGAGGCAATCGCGCCGCAGTTTGCGTTTTCCGTTACCTATTCCGACATTAACCTCGACGGCGGAAATGTTGTGTTCTCGCCGTCAAGGGAAAAAGTCATCATCAGCGACCGCATTTTTACGGAAAATCCGGAATATGACGAAAAAACGCTGGTCAGCCGTTTGGAAAGGCTATTGGAAGCGGAAGTGATCCTTATTCCCTCCCTGCTGAGCGATATGACCGGCCACGCCGACGGTATGGTGCGCTTTGTGAGCGAAAACACGGTGCTCTGCAATGACATCCCGTCGAAAAGAGGGCTGGAGCCAAAAATCAAGCGGGTGCTGAAAAAGCGCAATATCAGTGTGATCGACTTCCCCTATTTTTCTTCGCAGGGCAACAGCGCAATCGGCTGCTATCTGAACTTCCTTGAAACGGAACTGAATATTTTCCTGCCGATTTTCGGCGCTCCGTTGGACAAAAGAGCGATCTCGGTGGCGGAACAAGTGTTTCTGAAATCCATCGTACCGGTAAGCATCAATGCAATCGCCAAAGACGGCGGCGTACTGAACTGCATCAGTTGGGAAAGCGTGCCGTGATCGCACGCAGACCGGTGATACGGACTTTGGATTCATAAAAACAGGCAGGACGGTTTCAAAAAACCATCCTGCCTGTTTTCAAGGAGAATCATCCGGACTTTTTCCAGACGATACGGCTCTGCTGTGTTGCGATGTTGCCGCATGGCACAAGTCAGGCAGTTTGGTATTACAATAATCTATAAGCTGCGTTAGTGGCAATTCGGTTTTATCCTGTTTTGCGCCTTTCGGCGCAGCGGAAAGGCATGGTCATAACGATGACTGAACTGCAAAATGAAAACACGCCGAAAAAAGGTCCCTTTTGGCTTATTTGCGGAATTGACAGAAACGGAAATATTGCAGCCGAAAAGCTAATTACATATTCCGTTTTCCAAACTCAAGTCACACCGTCCCATAAGGATGTTTGGGAGGATTGTAAAGGAAGCATCAAAAAGCCTTGGAACTACTATCCGCGAGGAAGAGTTGAAATAAGGAACAGCAAGGCTGTTGTTTACGCCAATCCGCTTTGTTTTGAATATGCGGGGTTGATCTCGGAGCTTAGAGTGGCGTATCATCTTGGAAACCTGACGATGTCCCTCAAAGCAGATAATTCAACGCATTATACCAAGGGCGTGCTAGGAGAATACGGCCGCAGGTGATGTACCATAATCGTCACATCTCCCGTGGTATCTTATCTACATAGAATAACAGATTCGATGGAGCAAAAACGCCCCCCTCAATTGTTGCTGACCGGATCAGACTTTGGCTTAAGAATGACGCTGATTCTTTGGAATAATCATCTGCACCAGAACGGCGTTGTGTTTTATCATCAGAGATGATATAGTAAAAAGGGTGATACGGATGGATACCTTGAAACCGAAAAAGCCGTTGCTGCTGATCCTGGATGTCCTGCGCAAGTACACGGATGAGAACCACCGTCTGAGCCAGAAGGACATTGCGGACATTCTGAAAAACGAATACGGTCTGAAGGTCGACCGCAAGACGGTGCGGCGGAACATAACCGCGCTGCTGGAGCTGGGCTATCCCATCGAGTACAGCGAAGCGCTGCGGATGATGCCCAATCCCAAAACCGGAGCATTGGAGGAAAGCTGCATTCTCTCCGACTTCTATCTGGAGCGCGAGTTCACGGATGCCGAGCTGCGGCTGCTGATCGACAGCCTGCTGTTTTCCAAGCACATCCCCTACAGCCAGTGCAAGGAGCTGGTGGGCAAGCTGGAAGGGCTGTCCAATCAGTATTTCAAGTCGCGGGTCAAGTACATTGCCACCCTGCCGGAGACTGCGCCGAAAAACCCGGAGCTGTTCTGGACGATCGAGGTGCTGGACGAGGCCATTGCCAAGCAGCGGCAGGTCGCTTTCGCCTACAACAGCTACGGCACGGATAAGAAGCTGCACCCGCGGCGGAACGGCGACGGAACCGTAAGGGAGTATATCGTCAATCCCTACCAGATGGCAGCCGCCAACGGGCGCTATTACCTGATCTGCAATTTTGACCGGTACAACGATGTGGCAAATTGCCGCCTCGACCGCATCACGGGCATCCGGCTGCTGGACACGCCCCGCAAGCCGGTGAAGCAGGTCCCGGAGCTGAAAAACGGTCTGTATCTGCCCAAGCACATAGCGGAGCATCTGTATATGTTTTCCGGCGAGAGCGTCTGCGTGACCTTCCGCATGAAAAAGCAGATCATGAACGATGTGATCGACTGGTTCGGCATGGAGATCGACTTTTCCGACGAAACCGAAGACGAAGTCACCGCCCGCGTCACCGTCAATTGGCACGCCATGCGCCATTGGGCGCTGCAATATTGCCGCCATGTCCGGATTTTAGCACCGGAGGATTTGGCGCAGACGGTTCGGGAGGACTTGAGAAACGCACTGGGATACTATGAATCAGAACGATTACGTTGAAACTAGTCTATCTGATGAAGATAGATGGCAATGACTTCTCCGGGTGTGATTATCCGTACGTAATGTCTTTGATAAAAACGAAAAATCCGAACGCATTTCCAATCGGAAATAAGTTCGGATTTTTCATGTATGGTGGACGATATAGGACTCGAACCTATGACCTTCCGCACGTCAAGCGGATGCTCTAGCCAGCTGAGCTAATCGTCCGTAGCGGGGCTTATTATAGATCATTTCGGGGCGTTTGTCAAGCGTTTTTTTCAAAATCTTTCTTGACTTTCGCGAAAAAAATCGCTATTGTGAAGAAAAAGGAGGCGATCCCATGATTCGACATATCGTTATGTGGAAATTCCGCGAGGGGACTCAGGCGCAGGCCGACGAGTTTCTGCGCGCGCTGGCCGCGCTGGACGGCGTGATCCCCTGCATTCGCGCGATGCAGGTGCTGCGTTCGGCGGAGGCCGGCAGCACATACGACGCCGTGCTGATCTCGGACTTTGATACGTTAGAGGATGTGCAGCGCTACAAGGACGACCCGCGTCACCGCGCCGTTTCCGCGCTGTGCAAGGCCATCCGCACTGACCGCCGCGCGATCGACGTCACATTATGAAGCAATGGTGCGTCTACATCCTGCGATGCGGCGACGGCACGCTTTACACCGGCATGACCGACGACTTTGAAAAGCGCCTCGCGGCGCACCGGAGCGGCCACGGCGCGAAATACACCCGCGGACGGGCGCCGCTGGAGGCCGTCTACCGCGAGGATTGCGCGTCAAAATCCGACGCGCTGAAGCGGGAATGCGCGATCAAGCGCTTGACGCGGGAGAAAAAGCTCGCGCTCATCGCGGCGGGGGAGTAGATCGGGAGTGCCTGCACCGGCGCGCCCAGTGGTCGCGCCCTACGGGTTCTAACGGACTGCCTGCACGCGGGACGCCGGGGACGGCGTCCCCTACGGATTCTATCGATAGTGCCTGCACGCGGGCGGCTGATAGCCGCCCCTACGGAGCGGGTACGTTGTACGGCCGTAGGGACGGATATGATCCACCCGCAAAATTTCAAATCCGTGCGAAGCACACCACATCTGTTCACTTTTCACGATTCTCTGTTCTCTATTCACTAAATAAGAACCGAAAGTGCCTGCACACGGGACGCCGGGGACGGCGTCCCCTACGGATCCTATCGGTAGCGCCTGCACGCGGAATCACCTGAAATAGATCGGGTCGGACGGCTCGTAGCCCTGCGGGAGGTAGCGCACGGACGAGATGCGCGGGCCGGAGACGCCATATTTCGCGCTGTAGCCGAAAATGTTGATGTAACGCGCCAGATCGTCGCGCTCGGCCGCCATTTCGCGCATGACCGCGACCGTGGCGCGGACGTCGTCGATGGCGCGGTGCGAATTCTGCACGCTGTCCTGCAGGCCGTAGCCCTCGATCGCGCTCGACAGGCGGTGCGGATAGGCACGGCGGTCGCGGTAGACCGTCAGCAGGTCGAGCTTCGGCTGGTTTTGCAGCAGCCGCGCATCGCCGCAGCGGTCGAGAAAATGGTAGAGAAACAGCAGGTCAAACTGCGCGTTATATGCCGTGATCAGCGTCCGCGGCGTCAGAAGTCCGGCCAAAAGCGCCGAAAACGCGGCCTTGGAGATGCCATCCTCGCGCAGCAGCTCGTCGGTGATGCCCGTCAGCTCGACGATGCGCGGGTCGAGGCGGCGGTCGTTCGTGCGGCGGACGAATTCGTCCACCTCGGCGTCCGTGACGAAGTCGCTGCCGTCCCAGACGAGGCGGACGGCGGCAAATTCGATGATCTCGTCCATGCGGCACGACAGGCCGCTCGTCTCGGTGTCGAGGACGAGGATGGAATCGCAATGGGGTTGGAGCGTGGAGAGGGTCATGGCGCTGCGCCTCCTGTGGGTGGGAATTGCTTCTACTATATCACATCCGCGCCGCGCTGGCAAATCCTTTCTGCGCCGCCCGGCAAAGCGCGCCGAAATCCCTTTACATCCGTCGAAAAATGTTGTAAAATATATTGAAATGTCTGAACATATCTGCGGCTGGCGGTGCGGACGAACGGGTTTGTGCGGCAGTCGTGAGTGCCTGCACCGGCGCGCCCAGTGGTCTGCGCAGCCGTTGGCGACGAAGGAGCCTTACGGATGCGGCGTGCCCCTTGCGGGTGCGCGCCCTACGGCGAGGGTGCAATAGACGGATCGTAGGGCACGCCGACCCGGCGTGCCGCAATTTCAAATCGTGCGCGGAAGCGCACACCTGTAGCGCGCGGCATCCCTGACGCGCAATTAGGAATTCGTTCGCGCAAGCGAACACCTGTAGCGCGCGGCATCCCTGACGCGCAATTAGGAATTCGTTCGCGCAAGCGAACACCACAGTCATTCACTCTTAGTCCTTAGCTCTTAGCCGAAATGGGAGTGCCTGCACGCGGGCGGCTGATAGCCGCCCCTACAAGTTTCTAACGGAGGTGGGTTTTATGTATTGTCTGCGCTGCGGGCGGCAGATCGCCGAGGGCGCGTCCTTCTGCGACGCGTGTGCGGAAACGGTCGCCAAGCCGCTGGAGGAATCGCCCTTCCTCAGCACGCGCATCATCCTGCCCGTGCGGAGCGCCGCGCGGCCGGCGCCGAAGCCCCTGCCGGAAAAGAAAAAGAAGAAAACCTCCGACGACGTCCCCGGAAAGCCCAGACGCCTGATCGCGGCGGTGGTGCTGCTGTCGGTGTGCTGCGTGCTGCTCACGGCCGCGTGCGGCTACGGCGCGAAGCTGTGGCTCGACGGGCGGCGCGAACACAACACCCTGCTCGCCGCGCAGGAGGAAAACACCCGTCTGCAATCGCAGCTCGCGCAGAAGGACGAGGAGATCCGCGCGCAGCAGGACAAGGTCTCTCAGGTCTCCGCCCGCCTGACCGAGGCGCAGGAGGAAAACACCCGCCTGCAGCAGGAGATCAACGCCAACAAGATGCTCGGCTCGGAGATCGATCTGTCCGTCCGCGAGCTGCAGGAGGAAAATCTGCGCCTGAGCGAGGAAAACACGACCTACGCCGAGCGCGTCAAGACGCTGGAGCAGGAGCAGAAGAAGCTCAACAGCCGGATCGACGCGCTGGAGAACGAGAACGCCGCGCTGTCGGAAAAATCCGGCTTCGTCGACCGACACGTCGTCTTCATCGAAAACGACGGCACCGGCTATTACCACAGCTATTCCTGCCCGCGCTTCAAAAAGCAGAGCTACTGGGCCTACAGCACGAACCTCGCCATTTCGCAGGGCTATGAGCCGTGCCCGGACTGCCAGTGACGGCGCATGACGCCGCCCGGCGCGAATATACTATATTATATTTCCGCCCGGAAAGGGGAAAACGTACATGAAAAAGAAGCTCCCGCAGCGCGACTGGCTGATTTTGCTGACGACCTGCCTCGCCTTCGGCGGGGTCGGCGCGGTCGTGATAATGTGCCTGCTGATCGGCTTCGGCATCCACACGTTTGTCGGCAAGGAGACACTCTACACCGCCTTCGCCCTGCAAACGGTCAATCTGATCGTCATCCGCACGCGGGAGATGCAGCTCCGCCGCGCGGGTGCGCCCGCGCCGTCGGTCAAAATGCGGCGCGTGCATCTGGTCATCGCGTGGATCTGGCGCGTGGGCGCGGCCTGTCTGGTCGCGTCGCTGGTGCTGGCGATCTGCGGGTTCGGCTTTGGCAGCCTGCCCGTGCGGATCCCGTGCGTGGTGGGCACGATATTGACGCCGATCGGCTGGCTGGGCGCGCTGGCGTCGTTCCACCGCCGGCGGCAGGCCGCGCTGGTCGCGCAGGAAAACGGATAAAAAACCGCACCCGTGTGGGTGCGGTTTTTTATGGGCAAGCTGCGTCAGACGGCTGTAGGGGCGGCTATCAGCCGCCCGCAAAATTTCAAATCCGTGCGCGAAGCGCACGCCTGTAGCGCGCGGCATCCTTGACGCGCCGTTAACAATCCGTTCGCGGAAGCGAACACATCAGTCATTCACCCTTAGTCCTTAGCCCTTAGCCAAAGCGGAAGTGCCTGCACGCGGGCGGCTGATAGCCGCCCCTGCGGATCCTACTCGGCGCGGATGGCCTGCGCGTCGGGCAGGAGGGTCGCGCCTTCGGTGTCCAGCCGCAGCGCCAGCACCTGCCAGTTCGGCAGCACCTCCGGCAGGCGCACCTTCAGGCGCTCGCCGATGTCGTCATTGTCCGCGATGCACAGGCACGTCGGGCCGGCGCCCGAGATGCAGAACGCCGTCACGCCGCACTCCCGCGCGGTCTGCTCAGCAAGGTCGATGCCCGCGATCAGGCTGCGGCGGTAGGGCTGGTGCAGCCGGTCGTCGAGGGCGAGGGCGATCATGTCCGTGTCCGCCGTCTCCAGCGCACGCAGCAGCAGCGCCGCGTGCGACACGTTGAACACCGCGTCGGCAAAGGGTACGCGCTGCGGCAGAACCGACCGCGCAAGCTGCGTGCTCAGGGGGAAATCCGGCACGAGCGCCAAAAAACGCAGCTTCTCCGACAGGTGGAAGCGCGCCGTCACGGGGCGGCCGTCGCGCATGAGGCTGGCGGTCATGCCGCCGTAGAGCGCGGGCGCGAGGTTGTCCGGGTGGCCCTCGACGACGGTGCAAAGGCGCAGCATCTCCGCCTTGTCCAGCGGCGAGCCGTGCAGGGCGTTGGCCGCCATCATGCCGCCGATGATCATCGCCGACGACGAGCCGAGGCCGCGGCAGACCGGGATGTCCGCCGCGATGTCCAGCCGCAGCGGCTCCGGCTCCAGACCCAGCGCCTCCATCGCGTAGCAGTAGGCCACGACGGCGAGGTTGTCGCGGTTGCGGAATTCCTCCGGGCAGCCGAAGATCTCCAGCCCGCCCGAAATGGTTTCAAAGGTATATGTATTGTAAAGTGCCATCGCGCAGCCGAAGGAGTCGAAGCCCGGCCCTAAATTCGCGCTTGTCGCGGGCACGCGCACCGTCACTCGTCCCATCGCAGCGCCCTCCTTTGCACATAATCGGGCATCTCCGCGCGGTCGATGACATCGCGGTGCAGCACCGGCAGGCGTTGCAGCCGCGCTAAGGCAGGCGGGATGGGTACGCCCGTCAGCTCGTGCAGGCGGAACATCCGGTCATAATCCGTGCCGCCGAGGTCGCCGCCGATGCCGGACAGCACCGCCGCCGGGAATTTATACGGCGAGGCGGTGGACAAAACGACCACGGGCGCGTCCGTCCTGTGCCGCGCGGCGGCGTGCCACGCGACGGCGGTGTGCGTGTCCATGAGGTAGCCCTCGCTGCGCCAGACCTCACCGATGGCGGCGAGGGTCTGTTCCTCGGAGCAGGCGTCACAGTCGAAATGCGCGTGCAGCTTCGCAAGCAGGTCAGCGGACACGGTATAGTGCCCCTGCTCTTTGAGCGCGCGCATATAGCCCGCGACCTCGGCCTCGTCCTCGGTCAGGAGCCACAGAAGGCGCTCTAAATTGCTGGACACGAGAATGTCCATCGAGGGCGAGACGGTCTTGTAAAACGTGCGGCGGCGGTCATAGGTGCCGGTGCGCAAAAAGTCTGTTAACACATCGTTCTTATTCGACGCGCAGACGAGCCTGCCCACGGGCAGACCCATGCGCAGGGCGAGATAGCCCGCCAGAATATTGCCGAAATTCCCCGTCGGGACGACGAAATCGACCTTTTCGCCGACGGAAATCCTTCCACACCTTACCAGATCGGCATACGCCTTGAAATAATAGACGACCTGCGGGGCAAGGCGGCCGATGTTGATGGAGTTGGCGCTCGTCAGGCGGACGCCGCCGCTTTCGCGCAGGCCCGCCGCGAAGATCTCCTTGACGCCGGTCTGCGCGTCGTCAAAATTGCCGCGCACGGCGCACACGCCGACGTTGCCGCCCGGCTGGGAGACCATCTGCTTTTTCTGCACCTCGGAGACGCCGTTTTCGGGGTAGAACACGAGGATCTTCGTGCCCGGCACGTCGCAGAAGCCCGCCAGCGCCGCCTTGCCGGTGTCGCCGGAGGTGGCCGTGAGGATGAGGCTCTCGTCCTGCACGCCGAGCTGCGCCCGCGCAGCCGTCATGAGCTGCGGGAGCATCGACAGCGCGACGTCCTTGAACGCCGACGTCGGCCCGCGAAACAGCTCCAGCACATAGCGCCCGCCGACCCTGACCAGCGGCGTCAGCTCCTGCGTCTCGAAGCGTCCCGCCGGGTAGGCGCGGCGGACGAGTGCGCCCATATCCGCAAAGCCGGGCAGCAGCGACGACAAAATCCTTTCCGCCATGCCGAGCGTGTCGAGGCCGAGGACGGCCTGCCAGTCAAAGCCCGCGTCCGGCCGCGCGACATAGAGGCCGCCGTCCGGCGCAAGTCCGCGCAGGACCGCTTCCTGCGGGCTGGCGACGCATTTTTTGTCCCTTGTGCTTTGATATTCCATAGAAACCACCAATCTTTTTTCTTGCGTTCTTCTAAAGTATATGATATAATGTTTTTCAGAAAATTGCAAGTGTTTTTCTCTCGTGGACACTTGCACGCGAAAGAAGGCGTTTTTGCTGTGAAGCAACCCATGAAAATCGCCCTGCTCGGCCTCGGAACGGTCGGCTTCGGCGTTTACGAATTCATACAGGCGCACAAGGATCTGGAGCTGGCGTGCGCGATGAGCCTGGTCGTGCCCGAGGGCGTGACCTGCCCCATCGTTTCGGACATCGACACCATCCTGCGCGACGAGACGATCGACACCGTCGTCGAGGTCATCGGCGGCCTGCATCCGGCCTATGAATTCGTCACAGGCGCCCTCCGCGCGCACAAAAACGTCGTCACCGCGAACAAGCTGCTCATCGCCGCGCACTACCGCGAGCTGGTAACGCTCGCCAAGGAAAACGGCGTCAGCCTGCGCTGCACGGCCGCCGCCGGCGGCGGCATCCCGTGGCTGACCAGCCTCGAGCGCACCGCCGCGCAGGAGAAAATCACCCGCGTCAGCGGCATCATGAACGGCACGACCAACTACATTCTCGACACCATGCACCGCACCGGCAGCAGCTTTGCCGACGCTCTGTCGCAGGCGCAGCGCCTCGGCTACGCCGAGCGCAACCCCGCCGACGACTTAAACGGCGCGGACATCCGCCGCAAGCTCGTCATCTCGTCGAACATCGCCTACGGCTGCGTGCTTGACGAGGCCGAGGTCGTCACCGAGGGCATCGAGCACATCACCGGCGCGGACATCGCCGCCTTCAAGCGCCTGAACCGTGTCTGCAAGCTCATCGCCGCCTCCCGCCGGCTGGAAGACGGCGTCGCCGCCTACATCGAGCCGGCGCTCGTCCCGCCGTCCATGCCGGAATCCGCCATCCCGCAGAACTACAACCTCATCTCGCTCACCGGCGAGCACATCGGCAAGCAGAGCTTCTACGGGCAGGGCGCGGGCCGCTACCCCACGGCATACAATATATTACAGGATTGCCTCGACGTCAGCCGCGGCGTTTCCGGCTTCTATACCGACCGCCTGAATGAGGCGCACGTCGACAATTCCTCCGTCCGGCGGCAGTATTACGTCCGCGCCAGCGGCATGGACAAATGGCTGCAGGAAAAGGTTGACAAAATCCTCGACTGTGGTATTATTACCAAGGAAGTGTCCGTGCCTGAAATACACGGATGGCTCAAGCAGCGCCGTCAGACCGATCCGGGCTGCTTCATCGCCTCGCTGCGCTGAGGCAAATCAGAAAGAGAGATAGGGAAAATCCATGCTGAAAACCTTAAAATTCGGCGGTACTTCGATGGCTGACGCCGCGCAGTACCGCAAAATTCGCGATATTGTCCTGAGCGACCCGGCGCGGCGCGTCGTGGTCGTGTCCGCCGCAGGAAAACGCTTCGCCGACGACAACAAGATCACCGATCTGCTGTATCTCTGCGACGCGCACCTGCGCTACGGCGTCTCCTGCGAGAGCATCTTCAACATGATCCGCGACCGCTACTGCGGCATCCGCGACGAGCTGGGGCTGAAAATCGACCTGGAGAGCGAGTTCGACGCCCTGCGCGAAAAAATGGAGCACGGCATCTCCCGCGAGGAGCTGGTCTCCCGCGGCGAATACTTCTCCGCTCTGCTCATGGCAGAATATCTCGGCTTCCCCTTCGTCGACGCGACACAGTGGCTCTTCTTCCACTATGACGGCACGGTCGATCAGGAGAAGTCCTACGCCGCCCTGCGCAGGATCGTCGGCGACGGCTGCGCCGTCATCCCCGGCTTCTACGGCTTGATGCCCGACGGCAAGATCCGCACCCTCACCCGCGGCGGCTCGGACATCACCGGCGCTCTCGCCGCCGCCGCCCTCGACGCCGACGTCTACGAAAACTGGACGGACGTGTCCGGCATCCTGATGGCCGACCCGCGCATCGTCGACAATCCCCGCCCCATCGAGCGCGCGACCTATTCCGAGCTGCGCCAGCTCTCCTACAGCGGCGCGCAGGTGCTGCACGAGATGACCGTCTTCCCCGTCCGCGAGAAGAACATCCCCCTGAACATCCGCAACACCAACGACCCGGACCACCCCGGCACCCTCGTCAGCGAGGATTTCCACGAGCCCCGCAGCAAGGAGCAGTGCTTCATCACCGGCATCGCCGGCAAGCGCGACTTCTCCGTCGTCACCATCGCCAAGAAGGGCATGGCCGGCGCGGTCGGCACGCTCCGCGCCATCGTCGAGGTCTTTGAGAACAACACCGTCCCCATCTGCTACACCCCGACCGGCATCGACGTGCTCTCCCTCGTCGTCCCCACCGAGAAGCTCACCCCGCACCAGTATACCGTGATGGATGAGCTGCGCACCGAGGTGCGCCCGGACAGCATCAAGGTCACGGACAACATCGCCATTATCGCCGTCGTCGGCAGAAAGATGGCCTTCCGCGCGGGCACGTCGGGCAAGATCTTTGCCGCCCTCGGCGCGAAGAATATCAACATCCGCATGATCTCCCAGGGCCCGGACGAGCTGAACATCCTCGTCGGCGTGGACAACAAGGACTACGCCGAAACCATCCGCGTGCTCTACGACGCGTTTGTGAAATAAGCCCAAATAGACGGCTTGTGTCCGCCCTATATTGAAATCGTGCGAAGCACACCTGTAGCGCGCGGCATCCCTGACGCGCCGTTAAAATCCGTGCGCGCAAGCGCACACCACAGTCATTCACCCTTAGCCCTTAGCCCTTAGTCAACACGAAAGTGCCTGCACCGGCGCGCCCAGTGGCCGCGCCCTACAGATTCATCTTTCAACATTCCATATCAGAAATGAGGCGTATCCTATGAAGCAATACAAGCTCGGTATTCTCGGCGCGACCGGCGCGGTCGGCAGAGAGATGATGAAAATTCTCGCAGAGCGCAAATTCCCCATCAGCGAGCTGCACCTGTTCGCCAGCAAGCGCA